>NZ_CP053021.1:1567500-1900000 GCF_013001025.1 Sphingobium yanoikuyae
CCCCAAGTCATCACTAAGTGGGAAAGCATGTGGGATTTCCAAAACAACCAGGAGGTTGGCTTAGAAGCAGCCATCCTTTAAAGAAAGCGTAACAGCTCACTGGTCTAAATAAGAGATCCTGCGGCGAAGATGTAACGGGGCTAAAGTGATGCACCGAAGCTTAGGGTTCAGTCTTTGACTGAGCGGTAGCGGAGCGTTCCGTAGGCCGTTGAAGCGGAAGGGTAACCGACCGTGGAGGTATCGGAAGTGCGAATGCAGACATGAGTAGCGATTAAGAGGGTGAGATGCCCTCTCGCCGAAATTCCAAGGGTTCCTGCTTAAAGCTAATCTGAGCAGGGTAAGCCGGCCCCTAAGACGAGCCCGAAGGGGGTAGTCGATGGGAACCACGTTAATATTCGTGGGCCTGGTGGTGTGTGACGGATGCCGTAAATTGTTCGGGCTTATTGGATTGCTCCGGGCAGTGAAGGGGTCCCAGGAAATAGCCCCACCGTATAGACCGTACCCTAAACCGACACAGGTGGAATGGTAGAGTATACCAAGGCGTTTGAGAGAAGTATCCTGAAGGAACTCGGCAAATTGCCTCCGTACCTTCGGAAGAAGGAGGCCCCATCTTAAGGCAACTTTTGATGGGGGGCACAGGCCAGGGGGTAGCGACTGTTTAGCAAAAACACAGGGCTCTGCTAAGTCGGCTTCAAGACGACGTATAGGGCCTGACGCCTGCCCGGTGCCTGAAGGTTAAGAGGAGGAGTGCAAGCTCTGAATTGAAGCCCAGGTAAACGGCGGCCGTAACTATAACGGTCCTAAGGTAGCGAAATTCCTTGTCGGGTAAGTTCCGACCTGCACGAATGGCGTAACGACTTCCCCACTGTCTCCAGGATATGCTCAGCGAAATTGAATTCTCCGTGAAGATGCGGAGTACCCGCGGTTAGACGGAAAGACCCCGTGCACCTTTACTGCAGCTTCAGAGTGGCATTAGGAAAGAACTGTGTAGCATAGGTGGGAGGCTTTGAAGCATTGACGCCAGTTGATGTGGAGCCATAGGTGAAATACCACCCTGTTGTTTTCTGATGTCTAACCTCGCACCGTTATCCGGTGCAGGGACCCTCTGTGGCGGGTAGTTTGACTGGGGCGGTCGCCTCCTAAAGAGTAACGGAGGCGCGCGATGGTGGGCTCAGGACGGTTGGAAACCGTCTGTTAGAGTGCAATGGCATAAGCCCGCCTGACTGCGAGACTGACAAGTCGAGCAGAGACGAAAGTCGGTCATAGTGATCCGGTGGTCCCTCGTGGAAGGGCCATCGCTCAACGGATAAAAGGTACGCCGGGGATAACAGGCTGATGATTCCCAAGAGCTCATATCGACGGAATCGTTTGGCACCTCGATGTCGGCTCATCACATCCTGGGGCTGGAGCAGGTCCCAAGGGTTTGGCTGTTCGCCAATTAAAGTGGTACGTGAGCTGGGTTCAGAACGTCGCGAGACAGTTTGGTCCCTATCTGCCGTGGGCGTCGAAATTTGAGAGGAGTTGACCCTAGTACGAGAGGACCGGGTTGAACATACCTCTGGTGTACCTGTCGTCACGCCAGTGGCGCAGCAGGGTAGCTATGTATGGACGGGATAACCGCTGAAAGCATCTAAGCGGGAAGCCTCCCTCAAGATAAGATTTCATCGAGCCGTCGTAGACCACGACGTTGATAGGCTGGATGTGGAAGTGCGGTAACGCATGGAGCTAACCAGTCCTAATTGCTCTGTTCGCGCTTAAGAGTCCCACCATCAACGACAATGCTGGAAACAGCTAAGACGCTGATGGCGTGGTGTTAAGCCAGCCCAGATATACGAACATACAAACTCAAAAGCTCTTGTTGTTCACTTTCCCAAGTGAAAGTGAATAGTGCACGGTATCGATTAAAAACCCGCAGTTATGCGCCTGCTTCATTGCTTGGTGACCATAGCGTCTGTGACCCACCCGATCCCATCCCGAACTCGGCCGTGAAACCAGTCTGCGCCGATGGTACTATTGCTCAAGCACTGGAAGAGTAGGGCGTCGCCAGGCATTGAAGCACGCGCATAGCAACGGATCAAAAACCCATCACAATGTTACAAAACAGGGCGGCCCGCAAAGCCGCCCTTTTTGCATGTCAGGGCCACACAAAAACGCCCAGTGTCGCGGGATGGAGCAGCCCGGTAGCTCGTCAGGCTCATAACCTGAAGGTCGTAGGTTCAAATCCTACTCCCGCAACCACCGATACCGACACACCGGACACCCCTGGTGCACCAGCGCCGGGGGTGGTGTCGTTTTTGGCGGATTGCTGCCGCTCAAGCCAATCCAGGATGGTACCGAACTCGCCATGCAGCATGGCGTTGACTTCGCCGCGCCTGGCGCCCGGTGTCAGGACGACGCGTTCGATGAGCCCGCGCAGGGCGTCGGCTGCTTCCTCACGCTCTTCAGGATAGACCAGCGCGTCTGCGAGCCGCTCGACCTTGCTGCGATAGATCTCGGCGATGTTGGGATGGATATCCGGAACATCAGCCGGCGCGGCAGCGAGACGCGCGCGAATGGCGTCCTCCTGCGCTTCCAGATCGAGAAGGCGGTCGACGAGGGTGCGTGTTCCCTTGCCTTCTTCCACTATCTCCAGAACGCCCTTGATCGCTTTCAGGACCTTGTCGAGTTCAGCGCGATCTGCCGTGTCGGTTGCCCGGCGCTCGCGGTTCAGGCGATTGGTTTCCTCTACGCAGGTCCGAATGGCCTTGGCGGCAACTTCGGGACTCATCATCCGATCGCGGAGACCGTCGAGAACCCGCGCCTCCAGTTTTTCACGAGAAATGCTATGACCATTCGAACAGCTTCTCGTGTCGATATGGTTCGAACACGCAAACCGCCCCTGCCCGCGAAGGGTATAAGACCCGCCGCAGCATCCGCAGTAAACGAGGCCTGAGAGCAGGCTCCTGGGGCGACGGGTGCGGTTCAGCTTATTGTGTGCCGCGCGCGTCGCTTCGATCACGCCGGCATACTGGACCGCTATATCTTCCTGTCTTGCCTTGGCTGCCTGCCACAGTTCCTCATCGACGATCCGTAGATCGGGGACATCGGTGACGATCCATTCCGATTGCGGATTGATCCGTGACACGCGCTTGCCGGTCTGCGGATTCTTGAGATAGCGAAGCCGGTTCCAGACCAGCTTTCCGATATAGAGCTCATTGTTCAGCAGACCGGTTCCACGCTTTGCGTGGCCCCGGATCGTGGTCGACGTCCAAAGTGTGCCGGTCGGAGCGGGTATGCCCGCTTCATTCAAGCGTCGCGCAATCGCCTGAGGGCTAAGTCCGTTGGCGAACTGCCGAAAGACCTGACGCACCACCTCGGCTTCGACGGCATTGATGCTGCGTTCGCCATGGACCGCCTCGCCTTCGCTGGAGAAGCGGCGAACAACGTCATAGCCGTAGCACAGGCCACCACCAGATTTGCCTTTCTCGACGCGTCCGCGCAGGCCACGATGGGTCTTCTTCGCAAGGTCCTTGAGGAACAGGGCATTCATGGTGCCCTTAAGGCCGACATGTAGCTCGGACACTTCGCCCTCAGCCAAGGTGACGATCTTCACGCCAGCGAATTGCAGGTGCTTGTAGAGCGTTGCAACGTCGGCCTGATCGCGGGACACGCGGTCCAGTGCTTCGGCGAGCAGAACATCGAACCGGCCCATCTGCGCATCTTGAACCAAGGCCTGAATGCCGGGCCGCAGGATAACGCTGGCACCCGAGATCGCCGCATCCTTGTAGCTGCCTATAACGTGCCAGCCTTCACGTTTCGCCTGCTCTCGACATATCAGGAACTGGTCGTCGATCGAGGCAGCACTCTGCTTGTCGTCGGAATAGCGGGCATACAGGGCAACGCGGGTCATTTCGTTCTCCTCGCGAAGAAATTAACATGATCAAGCGCGGACACCAAACGCCTCTCCTGACCATCTCATGCTGGATATGCTATCAAATACATATGCACTTGACAGCATTATGCGCGAAGGTGTACCGAAGGTGTGATGTGGAGCGTCGAGTTTGAAGACAGGTTCTTCGCTGAAGCGGCTGAGTTTGCCGATGAGGTGCGAGCCGAAATCGCGGCACTTGCTGCCTTGCTCGCGGAATTCGGCCCCAGTCTGAAGCGCCCGCATTGCGATACGCTCAACGGCTCGAAGCACGCTAACATGAAGGAGCTTCGATTCAAGGCGGCTGATGGCGTCTGGTGGCTCGCATTCGCATTCGATCCGGAGCGAACAGCCATCCTCCTCGTCGCGGGCGACAAGTCGGGCGTCAACGAAAAGCGTTTCTACAAAACGCTGATCGCTACGGCTGATGATCGCTTCGATGACCATTTGACTATCCTGGCCGATCGGAAAGGAGGCCGAGCATGACGAAGACCCTTGATGACTTTCGCGCTACCTTCACGCCCGCGCAGCGCGAGGCCATTGACGCGCGCGCTGCTGAACTGATCGCGGAAGAGATGACCCTGCGCGATCTGCGACAGGCAAGAAAGCTGACCCAGGAGCGGATGGCAGAGATGCTGGGTATGGAGCAGGAGAATGTTTCACGCCTTGAACGACGGACCGATCTCCTGTTGTCCACGCTCAAAAGCTATGTGGCCGCGATGGGCGGTAATCTGAAGCTCGTCGCAGAGTTTCCTGATCGCCCGTCGGTGACGCTCACCAACTATTCCGATCTTGCGGATGGCGAGTGGCCGAAGGCACGGCGCGGACGCGGCAAGAGAACCGAAGCGATCACCGGACACTGAACGCGCTGCCGCTCACGCCATGAAAGAGCACCCAAGCGCTTGATGGATTTGATGGGGGGCGAGCGATTGGCGTCCCGTCGCGCGCGGATGATTTTACGTTGGCATGGTGACGCAACCGAGCCACGAGAAGACAGTGAGATGCGAGGGCAGGGCCAGCCTGAAGCCCGCATCCTGCCGCCACTCAGCCTGCTGACGATCGTGAACCGGACGACGACGCGCGCCAGTCCGGATCAATCGTTGTCGCTGGCGAGGAGTGCTGCCACTCCAGCCGCCTTTGCTTCACGAATGGTGGCTGCTATAAATCACCGGCGCTGCGAAAAAGGGCAGGGCCGGGACTGCTAATCCCGCAAATGTCGAAGGAAACTCGGAGAACTCTGTTTTCCGGGATGCCGCCGTGTATGTCCAAACCTTCGAGTGAAAGACGGCGGCGCATGTCATTTGCGTGTTAGCAGTCCCGGCGGCTCCCGCGCCCAGCGCGCAGGAGTTCGGGATCGTCACCGCATCCGCCTCGGTACTTCCGCCTCATCCGCCATGGATGCGGGATGGAGGTTCCCATGCACGAAAGCCGTGGAGACGATGCACCTTCCCTATTGGGCCGTACGGGTGATCACATCACCGTCGATGAATTCGAAAAGCTGCGACAGCGCGTTCCGCCGCGCGTTACGCATCTATATCCCCACGGCCGGATAGCCATCGAGCGTACGACGCGGATATTATGTGCCTGTCTCGATGATGGGCAGGAACGTGCGTTCGGGTACGGCTCCCTCTATTGGCTCATGCTCGTGGGCGACAACGCCGATCCGCAAAAGATCGACAAGCACCAACGTGAACTCTCCAAATTCGAACTCTGGGCATTCGTCGATCCCGAGTTCAATAATAGAAGGGCACGCCATCTGGATGAGACCCGACATATCATTAAAGCGGAAGTGGATCACCTGGCGACGATCACGTTGTCCATCTTCACCATCGATGAGCCCAAACGGTTCCGCGTTGAAGACAACCACTTCCTGACGGATCGCTATGACACGGGCATCGTTCTCTACGACCGCGCAATGGATGGACCGCGGGAGCCAAACGCGCAGGCGCGTTTTGACAGGATTACGGCTGCTGCCATGAGGCTGCCCGAACCGCAGCATTCTGCCTTCGCCTGGTACCGGCGCCATGGACTGGGCACGGTCACGGGGCTGGCGAAGTGCACACGCAATTCGGCTAAAGAAGAGATGCACCTCGCTCAGGCCTTTGGGAAATTGCTCGGGTGCATCGGGGACGATGCCCTGCCCCATTCGCTTCGTCCCGAAGCGCGCAATCACCCATCCCACAACCTCAACCTCAACCTCAACCTCAACCTCAACCTCAACCTCTATCACCGTCCCCAGGACTTCGACCGGATTCTGTCGGTGTCTCATTACCGTCACGCCCTGTATTTCCTGGAGACAGCGGAGGAGACCCTGCCGAAATATGGGCTTGATGTGCTCGTTCGCCATGCCGCCTATGCTACCGAGTTTGGGCTCAAGGCGATCCTTTTGAAGGCAGGCTACCACGACCACTTGATCCGCCGGCAAGTCGGCCTCGATCTCGAGCATGCCTTGTTGGACGCCTTGGGGAACGGGTAGCCCGAGCCCTCGCCCGATCTGATGCGGTTGATTGGCCCGCTCTCTCGCTAACACAGCCAGGGCAGAACCCCGGAGCAGGCGCGGGTTGTAGGGGCGGCGGTGCCGCCTGACGAGGTTGTGGGAACGGTACGCGCGTTGATCCGGTCCGTAGGGTCGGTGACAGGCTATGAAGGGTTGCCCCCCGATACCGGTTGAGGAAGCGTTCATAAGAGGAAACGTCTCAGCATGGACGGCGCGCGCGCCTCACCGCGATGAAAGGCACAGCAAGATCCTGAAATTCTGAGTGCAGGAAGGAATGCTCGAGGGGAGAAGCCTGCTGACAGCTTCGTGGCATGTCGCACGCCGCTCTCGTCCGCATGCCATGTGGCAAGCGCGAGATCATCACGATAGGAGTGTCCTGCAGGAGGACGCCACCGATTGATGCCTCACTTCAGGGATATATTTCGATTCAACACGCATGGTGCTTTGTTGGCGATGCCAGGGTTCGCCCTGTTGCTTGTGGGCGGTGTCAGCGCCAGCACTGCGATGCCGGCCTCCATCGCAGCGGGGGCGGCGTTCTCGGTCGGCTTCGGGGCGACCAAGCGAGTGTTTCATAATCGATGGGCCGCGATGACGCTGGCTGGAATCGGCATGACACTTGTCGCCTTTATCGGCACGATCCTTGGCAACGATCCATATGTGGCACTGGCGGCGACAGCCCTGATGGGAGGCCTTTGCGGTGCGTTGATCAGCCGCGACATCGATTTGTGGTGGGTCTGGCTCCAGATCATCATCGCCTTTCTGCTGGCGCTGCACTTCCCCGGAAACGTGCTCGATGGTCTGCGCCGGGCATTGCTGGTGGCGGGTGGGTCTGCGATCCAGATCGCAGCGGTCGGATTGATGATCGGAGTGATCGGCGAGGGAAAAGAAATTCCGGCAGCGCGCAGCGATCGGGCGACCCGACAGGAAATGCTGCTCCACGCACTGCGAGCGGCGCTGTGTATCACCATCGCAAAGGTCGCCGCGGATATGGCGGGTATTCAGCATGGCTACTGGGCTGCCCTGACCGCCATGGTCGTTCTCAAGCCGGGGCTACGTGATACCGGTTTTCGTGGCATCGAGCGCGTTGGCGGTACAATCGCCGGCATTCTTCTTGCGACGGTAGTTCTGCATCTGCTGCCTTCGGGACCGCTTCCGCTAGCGGGAGTGACCGTGCTATCCGCTGGCTGCGCGTTCGGGTTACAGAAGGCGCGCTACACCGTTCTGAGCGCAGCCATCACCACCAGCGTCATGCTGATGATCGCGCTGGCGGGCGGAGAGATAAAAGGCGCGGAAACCGACCGATTGTTTGCAACGCTGATCGGCGGCGGTGTCGCCCTAGCCGGAGCAATGATCGCACCACGCCGATTGCCGGACCAACGGAACGCCGATGACAACGAATGAGCATGTCAGCAAATCCATCCGATCTCCATCCATTCTGGAAGAGCGCTACTGATGCTTGTGCTCCGAGCCGGAAAATGACCGGTCAGCATCGCAGCGGCTGTTTGGCTCGAGATAATTGCCATCGCCAGTGGCGCTTTCATGTAGGGTGCCTGCTTGCAATATGTTGTTTGCGCAGAGATCCAGGCATCAACTGCTTCACTGTTCACAGCCCAGCGGTTAAGCTGGGTTGATGATAGATCGACGCATTAGGATACTGGGCGAAAACACCAAAAGCGACGAGATCACGAGGATCAGTCAAGTGCGGGACCACGTCGGTTACGTGCTGCTTGGCGAACCGGGTATCGGCAAGTCAACCGTCTTCGAAGCAGAGGCCGCCCATGATGGCGTGGGCGTCGTTCCCGTCCGTGCGGCGGTCCATGGCTTCGCCGGGGCCGAGGGCGCACCGCTCTATTTGGATGGTCTCGACGAGTATCGAGCCGACGGAGGAGAGCGTGACAAGATTTACCATGTCGCCAAGTTGCTACGCGAACTGAAGCCATCACGATGGCGGCTCAGCTGTCGCGCCGAAGACTGGCGGAAAGACGCGGACGTCAGCGCACTGCAACTGGCGAGTGGATCTGCGACACTGCTGGTTGCACAACTCCTCCCGCTGTTAGAGGAGGAGGCCCTTCAAGTGCTGGCATCCCTCGGCGAAACCGATCCGGAGGCCTTCGTGGCAAAGGCGCGACAGGTCGGTGCAGGCGGTCTGCTTGAAAGCCCGCTCTCCATCAAGCTGCTGCGGGCAGTCGTCGCGGGTGAAGGTCAATGGCCTACATCGCGGTACAACCTCTTCGAGCAGGCCACCGGACAATATTCTTTCGAGCAAAATGCGTTGTTTCAGCGTGGCGCACGAGCGTCATCCCAAGAGATCCTGAAAGCAGCGGATCGCCTTTCGCTGCTGATGCTTGCCACAGGTGCGCGTGGCATATGGAGGTCGAACGCGCCAACGCCGTCAGGTGCCGATGGCGAGTTAGTACCCGCGAACAGCACGGACCTGGGCTCTGATCTCATAGACGACACGCTCGACACCCCGATGTTCACAGGTGGCGAGGGTGAAAGATTCGAGCACATGCATCGAACCGTGGCCGAATTCCTCGCCAGTCGGGCTTTGGCCGATGCCGTGTGCGGGGACCGGGATCGAGCCGCTATTCCGCTAAGTCGTGCCATCAATCTTCTTTCCGGGCCGAACGGCGCCGTGCTATCCGAATTGCGCGGCGTCCATGCATGGCTAGCCGCGCACCTCGCGGTCGGTGGACATGCAACTCTCGCAAGAGAAGTCGTCGATAATGATCCGATCGGAGCACTCGCCTACGGCGATGCATCGATATTCGACCAAGCGACACGCGAAGCGCTGTTGCAGGGGATCGACAGAAATGATCCATACTTCCTGGGAGCCGTCACGCTGACCGAATCCACAGCATTGGGTGGACTGGCGCAACCAGACATGGCCGCCTCGTTCCTCACCGTTCTGGATACGGCTGCCGAAACACATAAGCTTGCCCTGGTTCTCAGTGTCCTCGAGCATGGTCCCCGGCTCGCGGACGTCAGCAGTAAACTTCGTGAAATGACTCTCGATGCGGAACGCCCGGAGTGGCAACGGACCCGCGCTCTCGACATCTGGCTCAAACAGAGCGCGGATCGAGCCGCGAGCAGGCTGGAAATTCTCGATGCGATGTCTCACGAACTACCTTCGGTCATTCGTGAGACGATCCGCGCCAGGCTGATCTCGGATCAAGAGGTTTCGATTTCAGTGGCGCAGATCAAAGAGCTTCTCCGTGATTTCGCTGTTAGTGAATGCGATAGCAGGATAATGCGGCTGCAACCGCTTCGTAAGCGCCTGATTACAGAACCAACAGCCGGGCTATTCGACGAACCCGTGCGGATATGGCTCCCAGAAGAAAATGCCAGGCGGCAGAGCCTCGAAGTGACGCGAATTCTGGATGCAGCTCTGGCCGCCGTCATAAATGCCGATGATGGCACCGACGCCGAACGTGTCTGGCGCTGGACTCTCAATGTCAGAGACGACAGCTGGGAACAGCTCGAGGAGAAGTCTGCGGCCGCCATCAACCGGTGGATCGCGGTGTCGGCCGACCGGCAGCGTCGCCTCTTCGACGCAGTGATCGACAGTTCTAATCCGGCAGAACGAGACTGGGTCCCGGGCTGGACATGGGCCGCTCTCACAGGCAGCGCGCCTTCGGCTGATCTCGTGATCGGTCTGTTCGAGCGCTCACAGGACGTCGGCGCGCCGGATGGGACGCGACTGGCTCGGATCGCGGTTACACTCGCCAAAGGGCTCGAAGTTCCTGCCGACTATTTCCGCGCATATGACCGCGTGGCGGCATCGGGCGACCATACCCTCATTGAAATGCTCACAACCAATCCGCTGGACGAGGACCGTCGCCGGCAGCAGCGATCACTGCTTAAGCGCGAGCGCCGACGCTCCGATGCGCAGCAGGAGTTCGTGAACGAGGTAAACAGGAACTTTGAGGGTGTAAGTTCAGGAACAGCGGTTCCAATTCTCGATGACCTCTCGCGCATCTTCCTGCAGGTCGGCCGACACGATTCTGAAGTAGACGGTCTGGTCGCTCTGGTAAGCGAGACTAATCCGGATATCGCCGCAGCTGCCCTCGCGGGCTTCGACGCGATCCTCCGTACAGAGGTTCCTGTCTCCCCGCGCGAACTTGGTGCCCGCGAGGCGAAGGGGCACAGGCTGCACGAGGAGCTGCCAATACTTGCAGCAGTCATGCGACGGATGGGAAAGCCCGAGGAATGATTACCGTCTCCCCTACGCATGCGCTTCTGATCCTCCGGCAATCTGACAACATCCAGGATTCGGACACCCGCATGCGCATCGAGCGCTGGGCCGTCGGCGAACTCGACAGAAACCCGTCGATCGGCAGCGCGGCCGTTCGAGAAATGTGGGAAGGTGCACTCGATGCTGGAGTAACAAACGCGACGGCTATTTGGGTGGTAGGCCAAGGGCATTCGAGTGTTGCCATCGGTCTAGCCATCGAGGAAATCCTCTCGCTCCGACCAGGCATGGCAGTCGATCCACTGAGAATGATCATCAGCGAGGCCATGCTTCGTATACCCCGCCCATCTCTGGAGCACCTTACCGACGCCGCACTTCGGCGCAACGACCTCCCTTCACGCGTGCGGGCGCTGTGGAGCCTCCTTCACTTCGGTCTCAAAGGCGAAGCGGCACGATCGTCACTTGAAGGTCATAGTGAGGCCGATCTGAAGGACCTGCTGGAGGCTACATGGGCACAGAACCCCCTTGATGCGCTCCCGTCTGAAAGCGACGCGGAACGGGCATCTCGTGCGGCGGCGATGGTTCGCGCTTTGGGGCCGACATCCATGCCGGAGGCTACAGATCTTGCACGGCGAAGAGCGATGCGGCCCAAGCGCGGCAGCGACAGCGTCGAGCGTGCCATTCGCGATCTGCAGCAGAACGCCGACCCATTAGCCGGAAAACTCATTGCCGAGTGCCTCCGGACGCCCACGCTCAGCTATTGGTTCCCTGTACTTCTCCACGCGAAGTCTGCACAGTCCAAGCTGCAGGCAGACAAGACATACACGCCACCTAGGTTGAGCGACGTAGTCGCTCTGCTCGCTGGTGGCCCGCCAATCAATGCGCAAGACCTTCGTGCTATCGTCGTCGACGAGTTATCTCGGTTGGGACGCAACCTGCGGGAGCAATCGGAGAGCCCTTGGCTCGACTACTGGAATACCGACAGTGATGGAAAGCCGGCGAACCCGAAAATCGAGAACGTGGCACGTAATACCACACTGACGAAACTGCGGGGCGCACTAGAGAAATACCAGATCGCGGTGACGCTGCCCGAGGTTCAACGCAAGGATTCCACGCGGGTCGATCTCTACTTTGCGACCCACAACGGAAGTAACCTGCCCATCGAGGCGAAACGCCACTACCACAAGGACCTATGGACTGCCGGCGAGGGCCAACTGCAGGGCTACACCACGAGCGAAGGCGCGACCGGTGTCGGGATATTGCTCGTCTTCTGGTTCGGCGCTGATTGGACGAAGACAACCTCGAGACCGGGGCTGCCGGACCCGGCTGACGCGACAGAACTTGGCCAGCAACTCGTCGAAGCCCTGCCTCGACATCTTCGGGAATTCACCGATGTCGTCGTTCTCGACGTGTCGCGCCCAGGAGGCGGAGAAAGCGAAGCAGAATGGAAAAAGCGTAGGAAGGCACCCTCTGGAAAGGGAGTCGCCGCAGCTCCAATTGCCAAGCCCTCGAAGAGAAAAGCGGCCTCGGCGAGCGCGAATAGGACCAGACCATCCGCGACCAGTTCGCAAACGCCACTGGAGAACGAAATTGAGTTGAAGGGCGCGACGGAATGAGGGAGGGGCAAAGCGCGCGGCAGGCATCGTGGCTGAAGCCGGAGGCATCCTAGCGTAGCGCCATGATCGCATTTGCCATCCTGCTAGCGGCAATCCATGTCGCGGTCATTGTTCGAGCAATCCTGCTCGAGGGACGCGAACCGCTGGCACGAACGGCCTGGCTGCTTCTGTTGATCGGCCTACCGGGAATCGGAACGATCCTGTACCTCTTCTTCGGCGAACCGTGGATCTCTACCGCTTTTCGCGAGCGCGCGCGGCGAGCCTACAAGGAACTGCTGCCTTTTGCTCCGGATCACGCCGGCGCGCCGAATGACCCAACCGCCGCCGCCAACGCCTTTCGGACCTGCGAGGCGGCAAGCCATTGGCTGCTAGCCACAGGAAACACCGCTTCGGTCGCGACGGACTCGGACGGCGCAATCGAGACGATCGTTGCTGATATCGATGCCGCCCGCCAGACAGTGCATCTGTCCTTCTACATCTGGCTGAATGATCACAACGGCACAAAGGTGGTCGAGGCGATCTGCCGGGCCGCCCGCCGCGGCGTGAAATGCCGCATCGTTGCCGATGCCGTCGGCTCGCGCGCGATGGTCAGATCACACGACTGGATGCGGATGCGCGAAGCCGGTGCAAAACTTTGCGTCTCGCTGAAAGCCCCGCTGGGCCTCGGCTTCCTGGTCGGGCACCGTGTCGATCTGCGCAATCACCGGAAGATCGTGGTGGTCGATGGCTGGATCACATGGTGCGGCAGCCAGAACTGCGCCGACCCGGCCTTTCTTCCCAAGCGCAAGTTCGCCCCCTGGGTCGATATCCTGATCCGCTATGAAGGGCCGGTAGCGCGTCAGGCCGAACTGATCTTTGCCGCTGCCTGGACAACAGAAACGGGCGAGGATCTTCGCGAGGCGTTGAGCATGGGGGCGCCGCAGCCGCGAGAGGGGGGCTTTCCGGCCCTCGCGGTGGGCACGGGGCCCTTGTCGCCTCGTGGAACGATGACCGATATCTTCGTGGCGGTCCTCGCATCAGCGCAGGAAAGCGTGACGATCACGACCCCATACTTCGCGCCTGACCCGCCATTACTAGCTGCGATTGTCGCTGCGGCCCGCCGGGGTGTCGAGATCCGCATCGTCTTTCCCCGGCGCAATGACAGCCGGATTGTCGGCGCGATCGGCCGTGCCTATTACCCCACGCTTGCGGCGGCGGGCGTGCGCATCTTCGAGTTTCGAGGCGGCCTGCTGCATGCCAAGACGCTTGTGGTTGACGGTTCGCTTGGGCTGGTTGGCTCCGCTAACATGGATCGGCGCAGTCTCGATCTCAATTTCGAGAACAACGTCCTGTTTGCTTCGCTGGAACTGGCAGGACAGGTCGGCGAGCATCAACGCAAATGGATGGCGAGTTCGAACGAGATCGATCACGACGACATTGCCGCCCGGTCCATGCCACGCCGGTTCGTTGACAACATCCTGACGATGGTCGCAGCCGTATTCTGATCGTTTGATCTGTTGCGGCAAGGGTGACGCCGTTTGAATGCCGCACGGGGCACGACGCTGGTGCCGTCTCCAGCCTCAGACCGTGCGATGACGCCGAGATACTCGGATTCCTGAAGCGGAATTGTCGATTGGTTTATCGGCGCGGACGATCCGCACGCTATTCTTGCCCGCGTGCTTGGCCTGATACATCGCGAGGTCGGCCGCATGCATCAATTCGGCGAGATTGCGAGATGCTGCAGGTGGGATGAGGAGGGCGCCCATGCTGCAGGTCAGCGGATACTGCCCCTGCGCGAGCAGGCTCGACAACCGCAAGTGAATGCTGCGCGCGAAGCCTTGTCCTTCGGCTACGGACGGCACGTCCAGAAGGAGACCGAACTCATCGCCGCCCAGCCGTCCTACCAGATCCTCGCGGCGCACGATCGCGGACAGGCTGTCGGCGAAGGTGCGCAGTACGGCGTCGCCGGCGCCGTGTCCGTGTGTGCTGTTGATCGCCTTGAAATCGTCCAGGTCCAGAATGACGAGCAGGAGGGGGGCGTTGCTGCGACCGGCCGCCTCGATCCTCTTGCCGGCGCGGCAATAAAAGACCTGATGGTTGAGCGCCCCCGTCATCGTATCCCGACGGGCGCGATAGCGTTCCCGTTGGAAGGAGCGCCGGAAACTGTTGATCACGATCGCGACGGTCCCGAAGCAGACCAGGCGCATGCAAAGCTTCACCGCCAATATGCCCGAGGTCAGTTCCGCCTCCTGCAAGACCGCCGGCATGGTTGTGAGAACCGCCACAACGATAGCGATGATGAAGCTGGCTGTACCGCCCAGAGACCAGGCTGCCCCGCAGATGAGGAGGAGGTAGAACGGCCCCATCCCGACATAGGGAAAACTGAAGTCAGCCCAGGCTATACCCGAGATGATGACGACGATGGCGAACCAGGCAAGCCTGCGCGGCAGAAAATACAGGCTTTCGGCCACCCAGCCGCTAGGGGTAAGTCTCTCCATGCGTCACACCTGACCTCACCACTTATTTTCTTTGCATGTCGGACATAGCGTGCGCGGCGACAACTACGGTGGCCGGTCGTGTTGCCTCAAGCAAAGATGTTCCCGAGGCGTTTGCCGTTGCCTCATCAGAATGGTTCCCATAGCCGATTGGGCCAGATCTTTCCATCCATTGCCTGTTCGCGGGTTGCGGAGCGTAGCGAAGCGGCGCGCGAACAGGCAATGGATGGAGCGCCGTTCGCGCCACTATTCAGCCGCCACTGCGGCAGCCCCGAGGATCAGTGCGTCGGCTTTCGCTGCTCGCCACCGTTTGCGCTGTCGTTCGAAAGTCCTCAACTGGCCTGGGAGGTACAGGCCGGGGTGGTCCGCGCAAAGCTGTTCAAACAAATCACGAGACGTTTGCCCCATGGCGCTTTCGAACAGGGCGGTCACCTCGGTTGCCGTCGCCGCGAAGGGATCGACGCGGGTCCTCCAAGTACGCTGTGGACGCGCCGGTTCCTCCAGGGTGCCGGAATGCCAAGCATCCTTGAGGCTCGCCAGAAAGTCCCCAAGCCGCGCGTCCGGCTGGATTGCCCCCTCAACCTGCTCATCCTGTGAAAGATTGAGCAGTTGCTGCTGACAATGACGCATGCGTGCGAGCAGGTCGATGGGATCCAGGCTCGCCTGCATGGTCGACAACTGTGTCTTGATAGCATTGCTGACTCGGGCATCTGCAAGGAGACGCTGACAGGGCGTGACCGGCTTATCGTAGCGTTTGATAACCTTGGCGCCATGACGTTCCTTTGAGATCAGTTTGAAGGATGGTTGAAGCAAGTTTACAAACAGGCGCGAAGCGGCGTAGAGATTTTCAAGAATTTGGAGGGCTTCGAGCCCTTCATATCGACGATATCCAACCAGCTTTCTGACCACGGATCCGTTCTTCTGCTCTACCCACGCTTGGTCATTTTTGTGATACGGGCGAGAACGGGTAAAGGTTATATTATGAACTGCACACCAAGCCTGAATAGTTTCGTTCATAAAGACCGTGTCGTTGTCAGTATCCAGCCCAAGGATCGGCATCGGAAGTGATCGCTGCAGCTTGGTCAGTGCCTGCACCAGATACTCTTGCTCGCGAAACGGAATCGGCATCGTTTCGGTCCACCCGCTGGCAATGTCCGTGAGAGTCAGGGTCTGGACAAATCTTCCATCTGCGGACGGACCCGAATGGGCCACTAGATCGGCCTCAAAGAACCCCGGTGACGGGTCACCCCAGTCTGCAAAGGTGCGGACCGGGACCGCTGCCTTCACGGCCGCCGACGGTGGTGCCCGTCGCCGCCGCTTGGCCCCTTCGCGGAACGGCGCCAGACGGCGATCGATTGTCGCCGCACTCATGGTAAGGATCCCAGCCCGAATGGCTGGTAGCAGGGTCATATGTCCGTGGCGCTCCATGGCCTCGACAAGCAGCGGCAGCATTGCGTGTAACCGCTTTCCACAGACCCGGTCAGAGGCCTCCCACAGCGTCACCAGCGCGCCGTCCATCTCGTCGTTGTAGAGACGCATCTCCGGTCTTGGCGCGCCCCGCTCACGCCGCCCTGTAGCGCGCAGGATCCGGGCCGCATGCTTGCGGTGAAAGCC
Source organism: Sphingobium yanoikuyae (assembly GCF_013001025.1). NCBI lineage: Bacteria > Pseudomonadati > Pseudomonadota > Alphaproteobacteria > Sphingomonadales > Sphingobiaceae > Sphingobium > Sphingobium yanoikuyae. The sequence goes on from NZ_CP053021.1 coordinate 1,583,801, forward strand.
TGTAATGGCCGTGAATACATCGAGGATCTTCCCTCGATTCGCGCGATCGCCTTTTCGATACCGCTCGCCAGTTGCTGCAATCATGTCGTCGCGCGTCATCATGCTGACCCTCCTCATTTGTCTGCTCCACAATCAATATCTTCGGGAGCATTCTTGATGAGGCAACGACTATGCCTTGGGGAACAATTCTATTGAGGCAATGCGCCGGACTCCGTAATCGACGCGCTACACATAGTGCCCGCCGTGGAGGCGAGGCGCCAGTTCAACTCTGGTGCGGGCCACAATGTTGAGGGCCCATCATCGCCATTTCCGGCCTATGATAGAGCCGATTGGTTAAAAACTCCGTCCGCCCAGAATAATAATGCGTCAAATCAGAACCCGGCAGGCACGGGAATAGATACGGCGTAGGACTTCAGCTTGGCTCCTGGGCCAGCTTAGCCATCGTGGCTCGCGATGGTGCGAAGAACGTGGTGCCGGTGTGGGCGGTGGAGAAATCGAGCAGGCGGTCGTAGGCGCCGGCAGGCTCGCCGACGAACATGCGCTGCAGCATGCTCTCAACGACCCACAGATGGCGGGAATATCCGATAAAATAGGTTCCGTACTCGCCGCGGCCGGGGCTGCCGAAGGGCATGTTATCGCGCAGTATATCATGCTCGGTCCCATCGGCATCGACGATCGTTGCCAGCGACTTGTGGGATTTTCGCGGGGCTGCATCGTCGTCGATCTCGATATTATCGACCTTGGTGCGACCTATGATTGCTTCCTGCTTTGCCGTATCGACGGCATTCCAGGCCGCGAGGTCGTGAAGGTATTTCTGCACCACGACGTAGCTGCCGCCGGCAAAGTCGCCATCCTCATCGCCGACAAGCGCCGAGGTCGGGATGTCGCGGCCCGCCGGGTTCGCGGTACCGTCCACGAAGCCGAGAAGGTCACGCGCATCGAAATAGCGAAAGCCTGAAACCTCGTCGACGACGCGGACAGCATCGCCGAGCGTGGTCAGCAACAGCTTCTCGAGTTCGAAACAGAAATCGGCGCGTTCGGCGCGGATGTGAAACAGCATGTCTCCGGGCGTAGACGGCGCATTGTGCGTGGGGCCCGTGATGGCCGCGAACGGCTTCAGTTCGGCAGGCCTTTTCGACGGATCAAGACGGTCCCACAGGTTCGCGCCGATCCCGACGATGCACGACAGCTTCGCTCCAAGGTCACGGAAACCTACTGTCTTGATGAGGTCATCGAGACCGTCGAGGACCGATCGGACGGTGCTGAGAGGAGAGGGGCCATCGGCGATGCAGAGCACCAGAAAAACCGCGGAACTCGAAAGGGGAGCCTCAATGCTTTGCGCGTCGATCGGAACCCGGTCCCATGTCTGTCCTGCCATTCGTCACTCCGACACTCATTGCCGACTGCGCCGATGCCGCGCCGCAGCGGTAAGGTTATGCATTTCGTGCAGCGGCCGCCACCGCTGATCGTCTCCGGAGCCATTTCTGATGGCCGGATCAAACGGCGCTAGGTGCGTTCAGCCGGATCGACAAGAGGGCATGGTCTCTGACTGCGCCCTCTTACCGCGGAAAAAGTGAAGCGCCAGGAGTAGGCAAATATGTCGATAACCGGTGAATGAAGCCGTCGATAACCTGTGATCGGCGGGGTGACAGGGCCGGGATTAGGAACCGCGCATCAGTCGCCACCCGACGCGACGCTGCACAATCAGAACCCTCCAGTGGGTAAGAAATTAAGGGCGATCACTTGAGGCCATCGGCCCGCTTATCCCCAATGTCCCCAGCAGGCAGCCGACACCCCGCGCCCACCCAATTGCGACATCAAGGCGCTCTTTCCGATGCCGTCGACTTTGTCGTGATTAAGCTGACCTCAAGATCTGATCGTCTTGTCGTTGACAAGGCTGAAGCGCCTAATTGGCTGGAGAAACAAGCAGACGCGCTACTGAAAGCGCGTTTCGGCACCCAGCCAATGCGAATCCCGGGATGGTCGATCATACAGCGAAATCGGCTCCGGCGTCGTTAGCGCTTGCGGTCCCCACGTCGTCACGCTCGGAACGCAGGGAAAGACCTGCGGCAGCAACTGCGTGAACCTCGCCCAGATCCGATCCGCTTCAGTGACGATGACAAGGCGTGCGCTCCATTCCCTGTCGATGTCTACCGCCAAAGCCAGGTGCCATATCTCATTGTCCAACTGAACGCGTCCCGCGCTAATCCCCTGGACGGCGCGCCAGGGTAGTTCACAACGCTTGTCTGCGCTCTCGACAACCATGCCTGCAAGCGTGACGGCTGAAGGACGAAACCAACTGGAATTACCGTTCAGCACAGAGGCACACCCTCACTAAGGATATCGCCGACGATGATCCTGGCGCTGCCCTGGCCGGTGATCCTTTCAACACAGCCGCGCGGCGTCTGGATGGATGCGCCGGGAAAGGCGATTTCAATGACATGGGCATCGGGAACCGGCTGTCCCGTGGCATCGAGGACATGGATACGAGGCATGAGTTTGACGCGGTAGTCCATCGGGTCGATCTAGCGCGGCGTCTCCAGGTGATAAAGACGGGCCATGTCGGAAAGGCATAGCGGGGACGCCGCGGCATTCGTAATCGCAAGCCGGCCTGCCATCAGCTTCGCTTCCCCGATCGCCCGTTCAGGGCCGCCAGCAGCGCCCGAAAATCGTCAGGCCGAACGATGCGTTCGAACTGGAAGCCGCTGCGATCGCCATGAACCCAGACGAGATGGGCTTCGATACGCCCGATGACGGGCAGGCGGATCTCAATTCTTTCACCGCGCTGGATCTCCACTTCATTCGCGCACATGAAGCCCTGATCGGAGATGTTGACGATCTCCAGCGTCAACTCACCCAGGCGGCGGTGGTCGGCAGTCAGGGAATGCGCAATATCGTGGCGTCTGCCGCGACGCATTTCAATCATGGAATACTGCTCCAGAGGTCGGAACCGGCACCCGCACCCAGGCCCTTCCGCGCCCTCAGGCAACAGCAATCCGGTTAATTTCCGGTAAAATCCACCGCTGACTCCGCAGTTTTGCGACGCCGATCCCCCCGCCCCGCCGTTGTCGCCTGGCGACGAGTTAAGTTTGCCTCAGAGGGCCGATTTGTATGCGGCCAGTCAAATCGATTACAGTGCGCCGGGCCTGCAACTGGTTCAGGGAATTTTGAGGATGACATCGCGAGACGACATGGTCCCGACGTGGCTCGCGGCAATAGAGCAATTTCGCAAGACCCGCCACGCCTTCACCGAGTGGCGGGCGAGCACGCCCTGTCCAGATCCTAATCTCACTCCCGAAGACTATGACAAAGCCTGTGCGAGGGTACGCAAATGGGAGCGAACCGACGCCAGTTTCGCCGTCCCCTACGAGACAGCGGTCCAAACCCTCCTATCCCTCCCGGCGCCCAATATCGAAGCGGCAATCGTCAAGCTCCAACTGGCTCGTGAGGCTTTGCGCGATCAGGACGTCGAGGAAATTATCGTCCCGATTCTGCAAACCATCGAGCAGGATCTCCATCGCCTCGCCGACGAAGAGAATGGCGCTGAGGCTGAGCCCAACTAGGCGGGCTACCAAATCCCGCCTTCTACTCCGCGTGCCCGGTCATCAAGCGACAAAAATTGAGCCTTCCACGCAGTGCCCGGAAGGTTCCAGTCATGAGCGCCACCTCACCGGCGGCGTCCTTCGGGTCGCTGCCGGTGAATATCTCACGTAGGCCGTCAAATCGCGTTACAATGTTGCAAGATCGACGCGGGACGGAGAAACGGGGGCTCTCGCCTCGTTTCTACGGGCTATCGACACGGCATTAACCACCACCGCAGAAATCCGGTTCTCAACGCGACGTCGTGAGACACCATACGAAAAAGAAGCTGGCCGCCAGGGCCAGCCTTTGAAAGTCCGGGTGAGGATGCCCAAAAGGACGAAGGATTGGCTGCGCTTGTTCAGAAGCTGGTGCAACAGCAGATTTTGCATCAGACTGTGCGATAAATGAGAGCACCACTGGTTCCGGACTTGCGTGATGATGCGGTTACCTGAAATGCCCTCGACTTATGCGCTGCCCGGACGCGCCTGTTGGGCCGTCTCGATGTAAGTGATCGCATCCTGCACCGTGATTATAGCGTCGATATCGGCGTCGACAATCGTCACCCCGAATTCATCTTCGAATGCCATCACCAGTTCCACCACGTCGAGACTGTCGCCGCCCAGATCCTCGATGAACCTCGCTTCTGGCGTGACCTGATCGGCGTAGACGCCCATATGTTCGATCACGATGCTGGTAACCCGTGCGGCGACGTCGTTCATACAGACCAACCCCTGATGATACAGGGCCCCCATCATATCCGGACCGTTGACAGCGATCGGTGCAGAAACGCCGCCGGAGCGAGGGCCTGTCTCCGCATGGTCGCTGCATCTGCCTCGGCTCGTCAAGAGAGGAACAGCAGGCCAGACGTGCTACTTCACCAGCAGAGCGTGCCGCGGACACGCCAATCCAACGTCGATGGGAATGGATCAGTCGGAAACCTGCCTCAGAAGCGCTGCCGTTATAGCGGCAAGTGCCGCGTTCCCGATCGCCGAGGGGCGGCCGAACGAGGTTTCCCGCCGCCCAGGACGTGTGCAGCAGGATCGATGATGGTGACGCCATCGCGTGAACTGCTCGCGATGGCGTCAGCCATGCCGAACAGTTCCACCCGTCCGCCGTCGTTATAGATGCGCCCGGCGACGGTTCCGCGCACGACGGCGCGGGCATCCTTCTCCACCCGCAGATCGCCGGCGATCGTGCCATGGAGGATGAATCGCTTTCCGCTGCGAACTGTCGCGCCCCCGGAAACCCTGCCGTAGAGAGCGATATCCTCGTCGAGCGCGAGAGGGCCATCGAGGTTGCCGTGAACTGCCTTCACTTCAGCTACTCAAAATATCCGTACCATATCCGCGCCGGCAATATGCCGCGCCGGGAGGCATCCATGCCAAACGGCACTCATCTGCGAGGATCATATGCGAAGCGCGCCCATACTGTTTATAGCGTCGGGAGTCAGTACACCGCAGATCCATTCGTCGCTGAAGCGGGTGAAATCAGCGCTCAACGCCGCTTCACTGCCTCCAAATCCGATCCGCATCTTCCGAGGAAATTGCCGAAGACCCGACTAACTCCGCCTCCTGATGGCGGCTTGCCATCACTATGGCTGTCTCCCCGGATCATCCTTCTGTTCCCTCTGTCGGTTCTTCTCTTCATGCAGTTCCCGCGCGATCTGGCGGCCAAGAAGCTCTGCCAGACGCATGATAGCGGCCTCGGCCCGCGGCGAAAGAGCGGGGCAAGGGTCTGGATCGCGCCGCTTGCCCTTCGTCACAGTGACCTCCCGGACGGCAGCGGCACTTTCGCCTGGAAAGCGATCGATGAGTGTCGGCGGGGAGGAGGGAGAGGAAGTGAGGTGAGGGCGGTGATGGTTCGCCTCACCCTTTCCCTCAACTCACCGCGCCAGGTTTCGCTGTCGTGAAAACCTGTGCTATTCTCCTCTTCGGAAAGGCTCTGCACATGCAGGATGTTAATCACGTAGAACCGGCAGAAGAGGCACCACCACCATCGCCGCGCGCCGCCGACTGGTTCTGGCGCCCTTGGTACGCCAAGCTCTATCTGGCCTTGGCTGTGCTTTACTGGATCGGCCTCGAACTGATGATCACCCTCCCGTATGACCAATGGAACATTCCCTTGGCCAATACGATGGTCCTGCTGATCTTCGTGTTCAATCCGGTCACGGTGGTTGCGGTCCTGGGATATGGCTTCCTGAAGGCCAAGGTCGCGTGCGGGGAATGGGTGATTACGCCGGGACCGCCGTCGCAACGGCCGATCCTTGACCCTTACACCGATCCGTCCGATCCACGATCGGGGGAAATTCATCTTCGACACATCGGAGTGATCCAGGATTAACATCATGGATCCCGTCGCTCTTTGAAGTTTGAATCCCCGTCAGCCATCCCGTTATCGCGATCGAACATCAGTCGTCCCGAACTGAGGATCGACGACTGCTCCATGGATGTGATCGGACCGGTTACATCGACGGTACCGCGACCAGCATCTGCCTGATTCAAATACCGGTTACGCAGGCCGTTATTGCCAAGCACACGTTCGCCCAGTTCACGGGTAAAAACGTCCTCTGGACGACTAGAGCGAGCGGCTGATTTCTCGGCGGACGCGATTGCCTCCCGAACATCATAGTTCACGATGTCGATCGAAGAGCGGGCCGAGACCGCCGCAATTCCTCGATCCGAAATGTCGGCGCTCAACTTGCCCGTCAACGAGCCTGTAGCGCTACCTTTGGCGTCACCTTTTTCCTCGCCGCCTTTGCTGCCCGAGCCAATTCCGCGCGAAGTTGAAGCTGTTAGATCGCCAGAGATACTCTGGCTGTCGGCTGTGGAATGCTCAGCCGACCGCGACAACGACCGTTGCCATCCCGTCTGCGCGATGATCGCGGTGACGTCGCGTTCCAGCGTATCGGCTACCTGCGGCTTCAGCCGCCAGTTGCCGCGCCGGTCCATCTCGAACCCGCCACGCAGCCAGTTGGCCATGGCAGCCTGACCCTCCGGGCCACTGCCGAGGAAATGCTCGATCGTGTCGGGGCCCGCCTGTTTGCCGGCCTCGAAGCGGGTGCTGGTGTCATTGCGCGCGGACCGGCTGAACCCGGTGCTGCTGGAGACGAGCAGGTCGTTGTGCGCGAAGCTGAACCTGGCATGCCCGCCGCCGGCGATGGCGCCAAGCTGGCTCTCGTTGATAAGGCCACCGCGCCACATCTGCCCCGCGAGTTCGGGCGTCAGATTGAGGCTGAGATCCCCGTTCTGGTCCATGGCAATCTGGCGCTTCGACATCTCGACCCCATGCGCCCGCAGCAGCGCCTGGGTGCGGGTAAGACGCTCCCGCTCGACGATCCCGGTCAGGCGTTCGTTGCGCGCGCGATCGGCGATGCCTTCCGCGCCGCCCTCGGCCATGTCGACCTGGTTGCCGGCGGTACCGGCAAGCGCGCGGATGAAGGAATCGAGACGCGCGGCTTCTCGCACCGATACACCGGCCGCCGCCGCCCCTTCGGCAAAGCCCGCATTGTCCGCCTGCCGCCGCTGTTCGCCGATCTGCGCGTTATCGCGCACGCCCTCTGGCCCGATCTCGCGCTGGGCGTCGAGCTTGCCCGATCGCTCGGCGAAGTCGTAGCCCGCGGCTTCGCGCGTGCGCCCATAGACACTCGTGCCCTCGCGCGCCGCCTCGGCGCTCGCACCATCGGCGGTCCCGACCTGGACGGCGGCATTGTAGCTCTCCAGTCCGCGCAGCACCTGCGCTTCGCTCCGCCCGGTCGCGCGGGAAAGCTGGCTGATCGCCGTCGAACGCGCTTCTCCCGAGAGGGCATTGATGAAGCCAATGCGCCGACTGGTCTCGGTGACGGACAGCCCGAGCATGGCTGCTGCCTGGCGCTGGCCCTGGTTGCCGCCGGTGCGATGCGCCTGCTCGGTCGCGACATTGCCGCGCTCGATGGCGGCGACCCGGTTCCCCGCATAATCGCGTCGTCCCTCCATTGCGCCGACCTGCTTCTCAGCCGCGGTCAGGTCGTTGCGCAGCATCTGCTCCTGGTCGAAGGCGTTGGCGGTCAGCTTGGCGAAGGTCGGATCGGCCCCGGCCTGGGCGATCACGGTCGATGCCTTGAGCGCCGCGTCCTTCGCGTCATAGCCGCTGCGCTCAAAGTGCCGCTGCGCGCCCGACTGCATCATGTCGTAAGCGCGCTGGTCGCCGAACGCCTTCCACTGCACCATGTTCTGCGCGAAGGCGGCAAAGGCCCGTTCGCCCGACTGGCCTTCCCCGAAATACGTCGTGCCCAGCTTTCGCAAGGCATCGCCCTGGGCGAAGTTATGGATGGCCGATGTCGCGGCATTGGCGCGAACGGCGCGGGCCGTCGCCGGATCGCTGAGGTCCCGCCCGGCGAGAGCAGGGGAGAGACCACCCAGTTCGCGCGCGGCGTCGGTCCGGCCAAGCCCGAACGCGGCTGTCCCGCTTGCACCGCCACCCTGTTCGCCGAGCACGGTGCCGGAGGAGGCGAATGCCCGGTCGAGACCGAAACTGCTGCGCTCGCCGAAGTCGCCGAACCCGGAGGATGCCGACCGCCGTGCAGCCGTCCCGCTCGCCGACGCCTGCGCTTCAAGTGCGGAGGCGTAGCCCTCGCTGGTCCCGACCGTCGCCGCTGCCATGCTGCCCTGGCCCTGAACCCCGAGCATGCCTGAGGTGAAGGCGGTGAACATGTTGCCCGAGAAGCGGAACACCGTGAACACGAACGCGCCCGCCAGGCCAGCGGCAGCAGTGCGGAACGAGCCGAAGATGGCGAGCGCCTTCATCGCCGCCGAGGGCGCGAGAATCCAGCTGTCGGCGGCGACATTGGTCGCGCGCAGTTCGGCCAGAACATCCATCGCCCGTCCCAGGGTGAGCTGGTAGATGCCGGCATCGATCACGCCCCACAGCGCGACGAAGACGAAGAGGCCGAGCGCGAAGCTTGCGACCCTGAGGTTGATCGGCGTCAGGATGAACAGCAGCGCGATCGGCATCATCATCAGCATGATCGCGAAGACCGAGGCGCGGATGGTCGGCATCCACTCGTTGGCGGTCGAGAGCGTGGCAAGCCCGTTGGACTCGATCGCGCGGTTGGCCATCACCCGCGCGGTGGCCGCTGGCGAATCCTCGAACAGCGCGTCGCCCACGGTCTGGCCGAGCAGGATGTTGGTGAGGAACTTCTGCCGGCTCATCGACTGGCCCAGCATCATCTCGCCCAGGCCGTCGATCTGCTGGCGGCAGCGATCGCGCTGGGCCGTCTGGGTCACATCGAAGCCGGTGCGCGCGCAGACCTGTTCGCTGTAGGCATCGAACAGCGTGGAATCCGACAGGCGCTCGGAGATGTGGCTCCACGCCGCCTCGCAGCTCACCGTCGTTCCCGCCTTGTCGCTCGCCGTGAACACCGTCGAGAAGGTCGCAGGGCCCGCCATTGCCGCGAAGGATGCGGGAAGATCGGTGGAGGTCCGGAAAAGCTGATCGTCGTCGACGCCGTAGGCCGGGGAGACGCGCGCCACCGGATAGCACTGGCGTACATAGTCCTTCACCGTCGCATCGAGGAAGGTGTCGACCATCGGGCTTCGCGGAGAGACCGCGTTCAGGAAAAGGTCGAACGCGTGACCACCCGCTCCGAACTCGAGCTTGGCGTTGGGATCGGTGGTGTTGTCGTCGATCGTCTCGGCAAGCGCCCGCTCCATCAGGTTGGTGACGCCGGCGACCAGTACGATGAGATTGGGGACATCGCCGACCGGCTGGTAGGCGTTGCGCACCCGGTCGTAGACATGGACCGTGCCGGTCGTGGCTATCATCCCGGCGAACAGGCCGATGCCGACCAGCATCTGGAAGCCGAAGGCGACGAGCCCCATGCCCGAGCCCCGGATGCTGGCGATCACCGCGCCGAAGGCGATGCCCGTCACCGCGATGATCACCACCAGCGTCTCGTAGCGCGGATCGCCGAAGATCATCGCGATCAGGTGAAAGGCATCGACCGTCTCGGAAAAGCCGTCCCAGGTGTAGTAACTGGAATCGATCGCCAGCGCGGGCGTCGCGACAAGCGAGCCGGCAAGGATGATCAGCAGGCGAAGAAAGGAGCGCATGGCGGGCCTCACCGGTTACGATTGGCGTTGGCGCCCGCGGCATCGCGGGCGTCGCGGTCACGCTGGCGCACGACACCGGCATAGCTGGCGGAGAGGTTCGCCTGGTTCATCGCGGCCATGTAGGACTGGCGCATCTGCGCGCGCTGGCGCAGCACCTCGTCACGCAGTTCGCGAAGCTGCTCGATGCCCTTGGTGAGGATGCGCGTCTGGCACACGTTCGTATTCGCCGAGTCCGCCGCGCCCGCCGTAGTGACGCCGCGCTCGGCGTTCTGGAGGGCGAAGTCGATCGAGCGGGTCAGGTCATTGAGCATCTGGTAGGCGAGGGTGAGCGCCACCAGTTCGTCGGTGTCGGCGATGACGCTGTCGGTAAGGCCCTGGCGAACACCCCATTCGAGCAGGCGATAGACCGGCAGGGTCCGCACGTTGGCGACAAACTGCTTCTCCTCGCTCGTCAGCGCCGAGCGGGTGCGGATCTTGGCGGCGACCGATTCCATCTTCTCGCGCGCCAGTACCAGCGCGCCGCGACCGGCGCCGTTCACCGAGCAATCCGCGGCGGTGGCGGGAACGTTGAGCGCACGGGTCGGTACACGCCCGGTCAGGAAATCGTCGGCGCTTTCGGTGTCCTGATGCGGGCAGGCGGGAATGGCCGAGAAGATCGGCGCCTTGTCGTTCGCATCCCAGCGCATGTAGACGTCGCCGACCCGGGCCCGCATGACGCCCGCCCAGTCCGAAGCGCCGACCCGGGCGGCGGCATGCGCGAGGAGCGAGCCGGTCTTGAAGATCTCGGTCACTTCCGCCGGGCAATTCTCGAGCGCGTCCTTCAGGTCTTCGGTCGGATTGCCCTTGTTCGCCTGGAGCTTCTCGCGGCTCTGCTGCCAGCTGTTGGCATAGCCCTCGCGGATCGACTTGTAGCCGGTCATCTCCTCGAGGATCCCCGACATGTTGTCGTCGCCCTTGGCGATCTGCACCATGCGGTTGGCGAGGCGGCAGTCGTTCACCTGGATCGAGTTCAGGTAATTGGTCGCTGCCTCCATCTTCGAGATGATATTCCCCATCTTCTCGTCGAGGGTTTCCAGGAGATACTGGAAGGCGACCGCCGGCGCCGCCTGGAGGATCGTCTCCAGCTTTTCGACGAGATATTCCGGATCGAGGAACGACATGCCGCCAAGGAACATGTCGATGCCGCCGCAGCCCGCCTTCACCTTGGGGAGCGTCAGGCTCATGAGATAGTCGTCATGGACATCGACCCGGCCCGACATCCCGCCCGCGGTCACATAGCCGCGGGTCTGGTCCTCGAAGCTTCCCGGCGAGGTGTAGGTGACATTGTCGAACCAGCTTTCTGCCCAGCTCTGCGCATGGGCGGGAACCGCGTGGCCGCACGATGCGACCACCAGGAAGAGCAGGAAGGCCGCAGCGCGACGGTTCAGACGGTGTGGATTACATTCCATGGCGGGCATCCCGGTGAAGTGGAAAGGTGACGCGGCCCCGCCATGATCAGCGTCCCTTCGGGTTGGAGGAGGCCGGCACCCTCACGCCGACGATCCCGGTGAATTTGGACATGGCGCGCACACCGACGGTGGTCCGCGCCCCGGTCAGCATCCGGGTCGCGAGCCAGGCATTGCGCGCGATGTTGGGTCCGTGGTCCGTACCGATCGCGATCGGGACCATGCGGTTCGAATCCGTGGCCGCGCGAACCCACGCGACCGGGTTGCCGACCCAGGGGAGCCCCAGGCGCCCCGAGCGCAGCATCGCCTCCTCGGCGCCGATGGTACGAACCTGCCAGCCATAGCGGCCGCGGAATGCGAGAAGCTTCGTCCAGAGATCGCCGCAGGGCAGGCATCCGGGCGCCGTGCTCATCTCGATCACATAGAGCGATGCCTGACTACGCAGCATGGTCTCGAAGTCGGGCGGAAAATCGCGCGTCACCGGCACGCGCGATAGCCACCGGCGCATGTCGGCGGCCGTCGATACCGGGTGAATGGCGGCCCGCCTGGCGATGTCTCTGTTCGCCGCCTGCTGCGCTGAAGCCGGCTTCGCCGCGCAAAGCCCTGCGGTGATCAGCAGGGCGTATCCGAGGCGAACTCTCCCCAAGCAGTTCATGGCCGCGGCTCCCGTGCATCGACGAGATCGCCGCCGATCACGCGCGGATCGGTCGAGGAGACCGGACCGTTGGCGAGCGCATCGAAGAAGCCGTCTTCCTCGCCCGCAGCGGTCAGCCACTGCTCGGGGCGGATATCGCCGCTGAGCAGCCGGACCGCCTGGTAGGCCATCTGCGCGATGTTGGGGTAAGTCTCGACGCCGGCGGCGATGACCATGCGCTGGGCGCTGTTCCGGCGGATGACCATGGTCGTCGGTGTCACCTCCACCCCGAAACGCTGCCCGAGCTCAGGCTTGCGGTCGAGATCCATGAGGCTGACCTGCCAGCCCATCTCGTCCTGGAAACGCTGGACGATCGGCCACTGCACGCGGCAGTAGCCGCAGGACGCGCGCGCGAACATGACGAGCGCGAATTCTCCCGCCTTGGCGCGCAGATACTGCCGGCGCAGTTGGTCCTTCTGCGCGCCGAGCACATCGCGCGCCTCGCCGACCATCGGGTTCGCCGCCCTCGCATTGAGCTCGGGATGTGTGAGCATGGCGAGCTGGGTGACCCCTGCGAAAGCGCGGGCCTTGCGCCGTGCGAAATCCTGCAGCCGCCAGAAATCCGATACGGCCTCGACGGTAAGCACGGTCGCGGCATAGTCGCGCTGCTGTTCTATCAGCGTGCGGATCTTCGGCGGCGTCCAGGTCGCCAGTTCCGCCATTGGCGGGATCACCGGTTTTACCAGCGCGTCCGGATCGGGCTTCTCCTCCTTGGCCTTCTCGACCTTGGGCGGCGCCTGATACCACCAGTAGCCGCGGCTGCCACTTTGCGGGCCGGTACGCCCGGCCGCCTGCGCCAGCGCTGCCTGGGTGGGCAGAAAAAGGGCCGCGGCGAGGGCAAGCCGCCGCCTCACAGCAGCTTCTCCATCCGCGTCAGACGATCGATCGCGACCGGCCCGTAATAGCGGCTGTCATATCCATCGGGATGTTTCGAGCCGACGAAGATCATGCCATCGGGAATGTGCGTGACGCCCGGGCGCCAGTGCGTCAGCGCCTTGCCGCCGCGGCCGACCGGCTTGCTGACGCCCATCAGGCGACCGTGGCAATAGTACCAGCCATTGCCGGGCTGGCCCAGGCGAACGGTCTTCTCGATCATGACGATCGGCTCGCCCGGCATGCAAAGCGCATATTTGGTGACATTTACCGGTCTGGGACCCGCCACCGGGTCTGACAACATGAACGATACGAGATCGCCGCGCCCGATCGGGCCGGGCGCGCGATGCACCACCCAGGCATCGATCGACGTGGTCATCACCAGCGTCATGTGCGGCATCGCCCACCAGGCGAAGAGACCGATCGGGAGGACGATACCGTAGGCTTTGAACAGCTGCTCGGGCCGCGCCGGCTGGCCAAGGCCACTGGCGCCGAGCGCCACGGCGGCGCGCAGCGGCAGATCCATGGCCTCGCGCCAGAGCCGCTTACCGGCGCGCCAGGCGAGCGAGAGCATCCCGCACCTCCTCTCCGCCGCCGAGGCGGCCATATTCCTCGAGCAGCCCGTCAAGCGCCGCGTCGCCGAACACGAGATGCGGCGCGCGCGGGGCCGCTTCGTCGCGCTCGCAATAGGGCTGGGTGGGATCGCCGGGGACCATCGCCAGTGCCGGCACCCGGGTGACGCCATGCTGGCGGAAGACCAGCGGATCGACGATCAGCTGCACGTTACGCATCGCGCAGCCGGGCCCTTCGCAGCCCGGATCGATGCGCAGGATCGCCGCCGACAATTTCGCCATCGGCGCGACCTTCCGCATCCCGCCTGGCATTCCCCGAAACGCCATGACGCCGCCGGCACGCTCAAGTTGGCCCGCATAAGTCCGCAGCGTCGCGACCGGCATGGTGGACGACACGAACAGCACCGGCACCCAGCGCGTCTCACCACCAGCGGAGACCACGCCGGCCAGAGCCGCGGCTTCGGGCTGCTCGAGTCCCAGCGCCTGCGCGACCCGGCGACCGGCCGTTTCCCGCTCGGCGGCGAGCGCTTCGCGCGCGGCCGCGACGTCTCCTTCCGCGCGTTTGACCATGGCGGGATCCGTCTTGCGGCGGCGAAGCCCTTCGAAAGCGCGCCGCTGCGTGGCGGTGTCCGGCTTCGTCGGCAGAACGGGCGAGGGGATGGTGCGGTCCTTCGCCTTGCCGGCTGCGCGCTTTACGCGCTCCATCGCGTCCGCGCCATGGTCCTCGATCCGTGTGCGGGCGTTTTTGTGCTGTGCCTGTTCAGTCGCAACCGGCGGCTCGTTAGCCTCTGCGACGGTCGCCAAACAGGTGGACCCGACCAAGTAGACAGGGCAAGCCACGAGGAGGGCGCGCCTAGTTGCTGATCGTCTGCAAATAGGCATCGATCTTGTCCTTCATGTCGATCTGGATTTCGCTCTGGGCGCGCGCTTCGATCTCCTCGTAATATTCCGAGAGATCCATCCTGCTGAAATCGAGCGCCTGGAATTCTTCCGCGGTGAACCCGCGGCAGTAAGGCTTCTTCGCCGTGCCCCAGCCCTTCTCGGCGAAGCTCTTGAGCTGGGGCCGTCCCTGTTCCTGGATGATGCGGCCAAGCTTGGTGTTGAAGCAGCAGTGGCCTTTCGCCTTCTGCACGCAGATGCCGAGGATCTTCGAGGAGCAATAGCTGCCCACCTCGTGGCACATTCCCGAGCCGCGCAGCATGCCTACTTCCATGTCCTCCTGGTCGCAGCCCTGCAGCAGCACCTCGATCATGAAATTGACGGCAAGGCTGATCGCGATCGAGGTGGGATCGAGGCCGACGATGATCGCATTGGCGCCCGCGCTTGCCGCCTGGCTCGCGGTCGCCCCCGCCTTGAAGGCGGTGTAAGCCGCTTTAAGCCCCGTGAAGACGCCCTTGGCGACGGCGATCTTGGTCGAGATCGACGAGATCGAACCGCCCATGCCGTCCTTGACGATCTTCCCCTTGTCCTTGCAGCAGTTCTGGAACGTGGTGCTGAGACCTGCGGGGCGACAGCGCGCGGCGCGGCCCGAAAAGATCTCGATCGTACCCAGGCAATTGCCGCCCGCATCGACGCCGCCGTCGGCCTCGACCCCGGGATCGTCGAGCGCCGCGTCCTCGACGACAGGATTGGCGCTGGTGTCGATGCAGGTGTTGGCCGAGCAGGCGGCCGCGCCGCCGCTCGCGGGAACCTCGCATGCGTATTGATCGCCGAGCGGGCAGTGGAGCGCGCCTGCCGTGTCCGCCTCGCACGTCGTCTGGCCGATCGGGCACATCCATCCACCCGAAGCGGTCAGATGGCAGGCGGCCGTTTCGCCTTCGTCGGCCGCATCGCCGTTGCCGTCGAGATCAACGGCGCAAAGCTGCTGCGCGGCCGCGCCTGCGGGAAACACCAGCACGCCGGTCATAAGCAGCATGGCCGCTGCAAGGTGGGACCGCACGGCACTCATCGCACGCTGCTCGTGCAGACCATGTCCGCCCCGCCAAGGCGCACCGTCTGCATCATCACCGCCGCCTCGGGAAAATCATCGAGACAGCCGCAGCCCTCGACGAGCTCCTCGCCGTCCCCGGCCGGGCAAACGTTGCTGTCCTGGCAGGTGCGGTAGTAATAGTCCCAACCTGTCGGATCGGTCTGCTTCGATCCGGTTACGCCATCGGGGGCGACTGCCGTGTTCCCTTCCGCCTTGCGGGTCTTGCAGATCGGCTCGCAGGCGCTGACGCTGCCGCGATCGGGCATGGAGAAACTGCGGGTGGTGAGGCTGTAGCTGCCGTCGGTATTCGCCACCCGGTCGGCTAGCAGGGTCTCGGTCGAGTGGTCGATGATATAGGCGCCGCGCGAGAGATCGGGCTCGGCCGATGTTCCCAGATCGACGGTGCACCGGTAGGTTCGCTCGCGCAGGAAGAAATCGCGAGCGACCTGCGCGGTGCAGGCGCCGGTCCCGAACACCCGCGTCTGCGGCAGCGGGGATAGGCCGGTGTTGACGCCGCTGCGAAACGTCGTAACCCCGTCGACCACTTCATCCTGCAGCCGGCAGGCATCGTTTGCCCCATAGCCGGAACAGGTGTCGACGAGCTGCTCGCTCGTCTTGCATCCGGTATCGACGCTGGCATCGATCGCGGCATAGGCTTCGCCGCCTTCGGCCACCGCAACGCGCAGCCAGATGTCATGATCGCCTTGTGTCATCCGCGAGGTCAGATCGAGCGCGGGGTTCAGGTAGAAAGCGCCCTTCTTCTCGCATTTGCCCGGCGGCAATCCGGTCCCGGTCCAGCTCTGCGGCCCGGAACCCAGCAGTTCGCCGTCGATGCGGATCTGCGCCCAGTCATCCGCGCCGAAGCGGGTGAGGAGGACCTGGCGCAGGCGGTCGCTGTCCTTGACCCGCAGTGTCATGTGGAAATCGAAGATCGAGCAGGATCCGCCCGAGAGGCTGTTGTCGGACGGCGAGCCCATGAGGAAGGTGACGTTCTGGGAGCCCGTGACAGAGGTCGCATAGCCACCCGCGACCCGGTCGATGATCTTCTCGATGGTGATTTCTTCCTGGGTGATCTGCCGGGTGATGGTGCAGCTACGGCTGACTTCGGACGTGCCGGTGCCGGTCGAGGAGGCGGCGAGTGCCTGGAATACGCTGCTGGCCTGCGCGGCGGCGGAGGCGTCGCTCGAGATGGCGCCCGGATTGCTCTTGTACGCGGTGGCGCCGACATCGGACTGCGCTGTGCACGAGGTCGTCTGGGCGCCGGTGTAACGGATGACCGGCCCCTCGATCGACGCTTGCGAAACGGCGATGCGCGCGTCCGACGTGGCGAGCGCGCCGACGACGCCGCCGCCGAGGTCCTTCAGCACCGAGGCGATGTTGCCCCACACCAGGTTATTGCCGCAGCTGTTGTTGACGCAGTAACAGCCGGCAAGCTCGGTCAGATCGACCTCGCTGAGCTTGAGCGCTCCCGAAGTCGCGGTATCCCAGCGGAAGAACCGGCAGGCATCCCACGTCCCCGGGGTGCAGGAGATGATCCCGTTCGCGCAGATGCCCGAGGTCACGACGGGTACCGTCAGCGCCTCGTCGAAGCTGCCGTCGAGATCGCTGTCCCGCGAAATGCTGAGCGTCCCGATATCGCCGGTGGTATTCGGCTGCGCGAGCAGTTCCAGATAAGTCGCGGTTTTCTGGCAGGCGAGATCGGGAGTGAACGCTTTGGAGGAGTCCACCGTGGTGATGCTCCGGCCCGCCAACCCCGGCGTCACGTAGTTATCGAGCAGCGCATCGCTCTCAGCGCTTTTGGCGCGCGCGGCGGCGGCCGCGGCGCGGGCGCGGTCCTCCGGCGTCTGCGCGTGCAGCGGCGCGCAAAGCCCGAGTACCGTGACAAGGAGCAGGGCGCGCGCCTTCATGGCTGGATCTCGCCTGGAACCACGCCGCGCGAGCCGCGACGCAAACGAAACAGCAGGACGCCGCCGTCGCTGACCGGCCTCTCGGCCCTGAACACGGCCTGCCCCTCGAAGACGGTCAGCGTGGCCGCGACGACAGACGGCGAGGAGGGGAGCACCGCCTGTCCATCGTCTGTGTTGAAGGCCACGCCGACCGTCCGACCGACACCGCAGGGGGGAAACGGTGCCGGTCTGACCGCGATGGAAACGCTCGGGCTGAGGGGCTGACGGGCAGGCCACCGGCTGATCCCGGGCGTTTTCACGCGGTTGTCGGAAGGCGACCTGCTCACGGCGTCGATACTCCCGCGCAGCAGATCGTCTTTTCAAAGAGCATGAACTGGGCGTTGTCCTTGCCTGGCGCGTGCTTCGCGCTGGTCCAGAGCGCACCGGGCCGGCCGACATTGACGCAGCTGCCGCCCTTGACCGGCTCCATCAACTGGAACTTGTAGCGGCTCTTGGTCCACACCGGTTGGGGGATGAAGGAGCAGCCGTCGGCCGAACTGATTGTGAGCGCGCCGAGCCTCCCCATCATGAAGAGGCCGCGCGCGGCAAGTCCCGCCCAGGCCTCGACGCTGTCCCCGAAATGAATGTCGCCCGCAACCGGATAGGTTGCGCCCCACGAGCCCATGCACCAGAACAGCGGATCGACGACCTTGCCCGCGGCTGCCGCAGCGCTGTCGGCCATGCAGGCAAGTCCCGCGGCCGGATTGCCGAACAGGATCGCCTCGGGCTGGATGATCGCGCCGAGCGTTGCCGATTGCCAGGTTGGCAGGACTTCGGTGATGAGGGCGACGTCGAAGCCGTCGTCCTCGATGCACGGCAGGTCGGTGAACATGTCGAGCATCTTCCAGACCGGCGAGATGTAGTAGTGCATCTGCGCGAACATCTTGCGCGTGTTGGTGCCGTCGGCGAGGCTGCTCTGGCTCCCCTGCAGCTTGCCGCCCGTCGGCATGATGTCCGCGCCGAGCGCCATCATGCAGCCCGGTTCGGTCACCACATCGACCATCCTGTTCGGCGACCAGAAGCTGACTTTCACCCCGAACCAGAAGGTCACGCCCTTGCGACAGGCGCAGAGCGGCTTGGAGGCCGACTGGGCGTCGAGCGCCTTGCCGAGCGGTTCACTGGGGCCGACCTTCACGCCGCCGATGGTGATCGGGAAGATGCAGTTCCAGCGCACCTTGGTGATCGGGTTGAACGCCGTGCCCGCTTCGCATTTGGACGCATGGGCGGGAGCCGCGACCGCCAGTGCGGCAAAGCCGCAACCCAGCGCGAGCAATCTGCGAAGCGACAATAGTTTCATCGCACTGCGCTCCGGTCGGTTTTGCGCCTGTCGACTTCGGTAAGCACGAGCTTCTGGCCGTCCTGCGCGACGATCACCGGCGCGACGGTCAGGCCGAGCCGCGCCTTGACGCGTTCTTCGAGTAGGAACAGCGCGCGGCCGTGCCGTTCGCCCAGGGTGATCACATCGGCATCACCGGGGCCTCCTGCTGCAAGCAGGATGAAATCGGCCGGTCTTGCGGTGCGTAGCGCCCAGTCAAGCTCGCGCGGATGCACGACGATCAGCCGCTGGGGCAGCGACACGTAGGCGAGCGGGTTGAAGCTGTAGCCCTTGGCATAGAGCAGCTTGCCCTCTGGCAGGCGGATATCCTGGTCGAGCGTATAGAAAGGGACCACCGTGCGGGTCCGATCCGCGTGGGCAATTCCGAGCGACGCCGCCTTCATCGCCGACCAGCGCTCGCGCGGGCCGAAGGCCCTCGTCATTTCGGGAACGCGCGCCGCCTGGCCCTCGATCTCGCGCAGCGCGTCGGGTTCTGCGATCGGCCAGGTCCGACCGATGGTGCTGGTCTCCGCAAGGGCCGCTGTCGAGGTCGCGAAGGGAAGGGTCAGCGTCGCCAGCGCGTACACGACTTGGTTGGGGCAATGTGTAGACCTAGCGACCATGACGACGTCTCCATCCAGGCTGGCCGCCATCGCGATCCTCGCCGATCGCCGCGCTGATCAGCGCTGCAGTCGCAATGATCGCGGTAATGACGACGAGCAGGCGGAACCGATCGGGCACGGCGGGCAGCTGCCAAGCGATGCAGGACTGCACCAGCAGCAGGCCCTGGCTGCCGAGCACCAGACGGATAGGCCCCGGGGCCGGTGTCGAGGAGAAGATACCGTTCACCGCTGCCTCCACTGCCGCACCTGCGCCTTGAGGCGCTCGCCTATCTCGTGCCAGGGGACGAGGGTGAGACCGGAACTCGCTGCGCCAAGACCGGCGGTTACGCCGATCGCGACGGCGCTTTGGAACGGAGCATCGAGGGTTCCGGAGAGGGCAAAGGCCAGAAGCGAAGCGTTCGCGATGCTAACACCCAGAAGATTGATGTAGCTCAGCCGCGCATAGCGCCGTTCCGCTGCGATCACCGTCACGATAGCGTTTGCCACCGCTTCCATGCCGATCACCTGGTTCTCCAGGCTTCGCGCACAGGCGAGAAGGTCGCGAAGATCGTGGGCCGGATCGCCCTTCGCGCTCATCGTGCCCTCCACGGCCGCAGGTGCGACACCAGCTTGCCGCAGGCGCCGGAAAGACCGATCAGCAGCATGCCGCTCGCAAAGCAGGCGGCCGCGACGATGATCCCGGCGCGCAGCGCGGGCAGGACCGGCTGGTGAAGCGCGAGGCCGGCGATCGTGACCAGCGCGCCCATCATGAAGGTTTCGATGGCGACCAGCCGCAATCGCCAGCGGATAGCTGCTGCTTCTGCTCGCTGGGCCACGCGCGCTTCGATGGCGGCCTGCACGGCCGGGTCCTGCTCCCAGTCGAGCAGCAGCTGGTCGGGATGCGGGGAGGGCGCGCGTGTCATGCCGAGGCCCCATCCGATTGGCCATCCCAACAGCGCTCCCGGCCGCCGGCATCACCCAGGATTTGTACAGGATCGACGCCGGCCAGTTCGCACACCGCTTCCAGCGGGCTGCGCCCGGCACGCAGCAGAGCCTCGAAGGCGGCGACCTCGCCTGGCGCCGAGGTGTTGATCCAGTAGCTGAAGGGATCGACGACCAGCCGCGCGATCCCCAGGCCAAGCGGCGAATCTATGAACACTTCGGAATAGTTCGGCTTGGCGTTGCGCACCGATTTGAGGAGGTCGAGGACGAAGCCCGAATAGTCGAGGATCTTGTTGTCGACTGCCTTGTCGTAAGTCGAGCCCTGCAGCAGGAATTTCGTCGCCGCATTCTCGAGGATC
Organism: Sphingobium yanoikuyae; assembly: GCF_013001025.1. NCBI lineage: Bacteria > Pseudomonadati > Pseudomonadota > Alphaproteobacteria > Sphingomonadales > Sphingobiaceae > Sphingobium > Sphingobium yanoikuyae. Next base: position 1,604,186 of record NZ_CP053021.1, read on the forward strand.
ACCTGGCCGGTGCCGCCGAAGAGCGTCAGATCGTTCATGCTCTGAAGGACGATCCCGAAGCTGCCCTGGTATTTGCGCGCCCGGCGATAGCCCTGGCCGAAGGCTTCGGCGAGACGCGAGAGATCCTGCCCGTCGCTACGCGTCATGAACTGGGCGGCCTCGTCGCACAGCACGAAGCGGGGACGGCCGCGGTCGGAGAGATAGAGCTCCTGGGTGACGGCATTGACCACCACCATGACGATGACATTGAAGAGGTCCGGCAGCGCTTTGAGCCGTTCGAGCTCGAGCACGACGAATTCGTCGCTGCGGATATCGAAGGTCGAAGGCCCGTTGAAGAAATGGCCGTAAGCGCCCCCGGACCCGAAATCGCGCAGGTTGAAGGCGAGCTCGCGCGCGACGGGCACGAGATGCTCGACGCGGTCGAGGTCCGAGACGGCGTTCTCGGGATAGCGGCCGAGCCACTCGCGCACCGCATCGATGCCGTCCTCGCCGCGCCCGCCATCGACTGTCCACTGGACAGCGGACTTGAGGAGATTCCACTGCGAGGTGGTAACGGGCTTGCGGGTGGCGGCGTTGGCCATTTCCGCGACGATCGCGACCGCCATGGCGATCGCCGACTGCTTGTCCTCGCCGTCGAGCGCGAGCCCCATGTCGAAGGGGTTGAGGACGAGCCGTTCCTCGCCGATGTCGATGTAGCGGCCCGAGCACAGCGTGCAGAGCTTGCGATAGCTGCCGCCGATATCGATGATCCGGATCAGCGCGCCTTGCGCGTAATATTGCTGGCACAAGTTGTTGAGCAGGAAGCTCTTGCCCGCGCCGGACTCGGCCGAGACGATGAAGTTGTAGTTGTTGATCCTGGGATCGAAGAGGTCGAGGGTGATAAGCTGACCCTTGCGGCCCACGTACAGCAGCGCCGGGCGCCCGCCCCCGCGAAAATCGGTCTGCACCGGCGCCATCAGCGTCGCCGCCTTGACCGGCATCCGGAAATCGCGCTCGAGCAGCTTCATCGTGCGCTTTTCGGGATAGAGGCCGAAGGGCAGGCTGGCGGCGAGCAGCACCGGCAGCAGATAGCTCTCCTCCTGGACCATGAAGGGTAGCGGTTCGGACTCCCACAGTCGCTTGGCGCGCGCGGCCATGTCGCGCGCGTGCGCACTGTCGCGGCCCAGCACCCACATCGTCGGGATCACCGCAACGAACCGGCTGTTCGAGGCCTCGTCGAGGATCCAGCCGATCTCCTCGATCTGCTTGCCGACCTCGACCGCGAAGCTGCCCGCTGCCTTCTGCGCGGAGAGGATCTGCGCGCGCTTGTGAATCTCGAACTGCGAATGGTCGAACAGCACCGAGAGACAGGAGAGGAATGGCCCGCCGATCTGGTCGCTGTCTTCGGCGCTCCCGCGCATGCCGCCCATCAGCCGGTTGGCGCGCTCGGCGGTGATGCGCCGCGCCGGCGCCTTGGGCGTCAGGCAACGTGCGACCTGGTTGCCGAGGAAAACTTCCGGCCCCTCGAAAAAGAGGTCGGGCCCCGCCTCGATGATCTGGCGGGCCACCGAGGGTGCGGGCATGCCGCCGACCCCATCCTGTAGGAAAACGCCGGGCGCAGACGCGAACACGCCGTTGAATATCCGCCGGTAGAAGCTGACAAGCTCCGATGGCGGCAGACGGCGGATGCCCATCTTCGCCAGTTGCTCCTCGACCTGCCGACGAAGGTCGGCGCCCAGCTTCACCCGTGTCTTCACCGCGAGGAACAGGCGAAAGTCGCGCACCGGGATACCGTGCAGGGAGGCGAGCCCGCGGGTTCCGGCGCGCAGATAGTCTGCGGTCCGCCGCGCCGAGGCCTGCACCAGCGGATCGGGCCGGACCTTGAGGTCGAGATAGGCGTCGAGCGCGGGGTCTATCAGCGGATCGGCGAAGGTGATGAGTTGCAGCACCGTCCCTTCGGGGAAATGGATGTTGAGCAGTCCGAGCAGCGCCTGCTGGACATGGGCGAACATGTAGGCGGCGGGAACGAGCTCCCAGGCCTGGCCCCAGCCATCGTCGATGCACAGGAACGCCTCTTCCTCCTCGACCCAGGCCAGCATCGGCAGGAAGTCGGAATAGGCATCGCGCGTCACCGTCGCGCGCAGGCGCTGGTAGCTGAGGCCGCCCCGTGTATTTCGCGCGCTCATGGCCGGCTCTCCGGTTCGAGGGCGTCGCGGCGTGCACTGGTGGCCAGCTCAGCGGTTCCTGCAGGATCGCTCTCGCGCGTGGTGCGCAACACCGACGGCGCGGGAACCCGGCCGCCGGGTTCGACCAGATAGTCGCCGACGACCCATATGGCCTTGTCGACGATCGAATAGATGTAGCGCGGCATATAGAGGCGACCCGGCCGCTGCTTGTCCGCATAGGGAAGGATCAGCGTGCGCACCGTTCGCGATGGCCGCAGCATCGGCGAGGAAGGGCTCTCGACCACTGCGCCGATGTTGGTGGCAGCGGGTTCGGCAAGGGCAGGGGTCTTTGCATCGCGGCGCTTGGGCTCTGCTGCCCCTGACGCTTTTCCCGTCTGGAGCAGCTTGCGGTCGTTGGTAACGGCCGGATCGGACTTGGAAGATCGTCCGGCCAGCGCGTCGGCATAGGCCTGATCGGGATGGATGCACTGGCCATGGTCGCTGTTCTTGCAGGAGAACTTCTCGCTGTAGGGCGACATCACCGAACCGACCGCAGCGCAGCTCGACAGGGACAGACCGATGAGGGGGAGAGCCAGCAATGCGGGACGTAGCGTGGTCATGTTCCTGTCTCCGGTTGGCGAGTGTCAGAATTTGGCGGCGGCGCCGGGCTTGATCTCGAGGGTCACGCCCTCCTGGATCACCACGACAACGTCCTTGGCGGCGCCGACTTCGACGATGGGCCCCGCTTGCCGGGCGAGATCGAGGTAGAAGTCGGTGAGTTTGTCCGAGGACTTGGAAAGGCCCCCGGCGATGCCGGTCTTGGCGGCGTCCGCGGCATCGAGCGTGCGTACCGAGCCCAGCGCCGAGGTCGACGTGCTGCCGAAGGTGCTTTCGACCGATTGCGAAATGCCGCTGATGGTGCCGGCGATGAAAGCGCGGGCGAGCGTGGCACCGGCGCGGGTCACCACCTTGCCCGACAGGCCCTTCTTGCCGTCGGTATCGACGAAGAAGCCTTTGACGGGCTGATCGACCACCGAATGCTCGTCGAAATCGACGCAGGACAGCGAGACGAGCTGGATTTCCACCCGCTCCTTGGCGAGGCTGCCGGTGGCGTTGCCGATGACGAAACAGCCGGCAAGGTTCGCCTTGACCTCATTGGGCAGGACTGCGGGCGCCTGGACTCTCGCGATGATCGGCTCGGGATTGCTCGTGGCGTCCCGGCTCGCCAGCGCGTCGATCCCGGTCAGGAGCCGCGCCTTCATGAAACCAGGCGGTAAATAGATCGTCCGATTCTTTTTTTTAGACGACGCCGAGGCATCGGCGGTGCCCTGAGGCCCACCCGTGCGAATGACCGCACCCGTGGCCGAGCCGATCGCGCCGACCGTCTTCTCGACCGGCGGTGCGGGCGGCGCTACAGATACGGGAGCCGTCGGCGGTGCGGGCAATCTGTTGGCGTCCGCGGAAATGTCGCCCGTCTCGGGAGGATAGGGCAGGGCCGGAACGGTATCCGGCAGTGCAGGCGGCAGATCGCCATCGCTGCCCTGGTTACCCGCAGCCGCCTTGCTGCCGGGAACCACCTTGCCTTCCTCGATGGCGCTGACGCGGTCTCCGAGCAGTTGCTGGCCGTCGAGCACTTTCTTGAGGTCGCCGCGCAGCTTCACCTCGAGGCTGTCGCCGCGTAGGCCCGCGCCCATGTTAAGCGAAGCGGCGGGATCGGCGCTCTTCACCTCTTCCTCACGCCCCGAGGCCATGTAGAGCGCGAAACCGAGCGCACCGACGGCGGCGGCGACCGCGAACTGCCGCGCGCGCAGCTTCTGCTTCGCGGACAGCCGGTCCCACTGTGCTTTCCAGTCAGGAAGACCAAAGACCGCGCCAATCCCGGCACGAGCCAGCGCATCCTCGCCTTCGCGCGCGGCCTGTTCGGCCAGGTGCGCCTGGTAGGCCGAGTGCTGATCCGGCGCGCCCGCCGCCCTGTCGTCCGGCCCGTTCATTGAACCGCTCCCCGGCGTACGACCACGAGGCGGGCGGTTTCTCCGGCCGCCAGGCGCACCCGGTCGAGGGTGATCGCGAAGATACGCTCGCCGAGACCGGCATCGACCAGCTGGCGCTCGTCGAGAACGATGGGCGCGGCGGCCTGTAGCCGGTATTCCGAGGCGGAGAGCCCGGTGCCTTCGATGGCGATCCGGCGCTGCTCGGTCAGCGAAAGGGCGGGCAGAGACGCAAGCCGTATCGCCACGCCCGATGGCGCGACCTCGCTGAAAGTCGCCGGGACATGATCGTCGAGGAGCGCCATCGTCACCGAAACCGCGCGGTCCTCGTCGGCGAGCGCGGCAAGCAGATCGCTGTTCGCCTGCGCGCGCTGGCGGGCGCCCGGCACAAGCAGCACGGTCTGCGCCGGGATCTCGGCGGGCTCGGCATAGAGCGGATAGGTCGCGCCGTTGCAGGTGACGAAGAATTCCGCAGGCTGGGTCACATAGGTCCGCGTGACCTGGCCGGCGTCGTCGACCTCGCGGGTCAGGAACTTTATCCAGGCGTCCGCGCCGCCCTTCTCGACGGCGAGACCCTTCTCGGCCGAGAACTTGACGTCCTCGATCTCGCCGCCCTCGCATACGACATGATTGATGTCGCGGTTGGAGAGGCGGATATGGCTGGTCTGGTCCGGTAGAGCCTGGATACCCTGTGCCGATGCCGGCGCTGCCAGGAGCAGCAGGCAGAGCATCGGGGCGCGGCGCAGCGACGCGCAGGGGTCAGCGTGTTTCAGCATCGAACTGCTCCTCGGAAAGACGGGTCAGCCAGAAGCGGCCGTTCTCGATCCGGTAGCCGATCCGCAGAACGCCCCGGAATTTGCGGATCACGCCGCCGATGACGCGGACTTTCTCCACCGGCACGAGGATCTCGTGGGGCGTCCAGCGCACCGGCTGGTCACCCCGGATGTAGGTGGCGATCGACAGGGTCGGATTATCGGCCAGTTCGTCGAGCACGCCGTTCAGGCTGTCGCGCATCGCGCCATAGGCGGACGGATGGACAAGCCCGAGAAGCTCCTGGAACTGGCGGTCGGCCGAATAGGCCGACCAGGTTCCCGATAGCGCGACGATGTTGCGCGTCATCGCGACGAGATAAGCTTCGGACGGTTTGCTGCCCGAGACGTAGAGGTCACCGGACGCGCCAAAGGGAACGACCACGGTGCGCGCGTTCTGGTTGGTCGTGTAGATGACCGCTCCCAGCACGACCGTGACGCCAAACATGCCGACGACCGCGACCTTGAGCAGCCGGTTCTCCTCGAAGAGGTTGGCCGAACCCTGCAGATAGCGATGGATGCCGAAGCTCGCCGGTTTACCCAGCAGCGGATCTTCGGCCGCCCGCTTGCGTGAGAGGATACCCATCGCGCCTACTCGAAGAAACGGGTCTGGGTCGGACCCGGATAGTGGGGGAAGGAAACCAGGCCCCAGCGCCAGGCGAGGTGGGACAGGTAGCCCCTGGGCTTGCTTCGCTTCCACGGGATGAAAAGGAGAAGGGCGGCGATGAGTGCCCAGCCGACAAATCCGCCCACGATCGCGGCCACGAACACGCTCGAGGTCGCGAGCAGGAACTCGTCTGATCCGAACCACAGGATCTGGACCGGCCGATGCAGATATTGCGGAAGGCGCTCGTCCATGTGCCCTTCTCCTCCTGCTTCATGACACCTTGCGAAGGTGTCGGTTTCCGGGGGCCGACCATCGGCCCCCAGCACGGTGCCGGCGCGGGGCGGGCCTGGCGGATCAGCCAGGTGCGCTCCGCGCCCGGCGTCTCAGACGACCATCCCGAAAGTCTGGAGGATGGAATCCGCCTTGATCAGGCAGACGGCCGCGACGATGGTCGGGATGCCGATCATGATGTTCGAGAAGAGGCGCGAGACGCCGAACAGGAAGGCGGCGACGCCGCCTACGAAGCCCAGCGGGCCCTTCACGCCCTTGTTCACGACGATATCGTAGATGTCGTAGCCGAGATCGCCCTGGGCCGGCGCCGAGAAGGCATGGGCCGGGCCGGCGATCAGGGCCATCACGCCCAAAGGGAGGCCGATATTCGCCGCCGCGAGAGCCTTGTTACCGAATGTACGCATCATGGCATTGCTCCAAGAAGGAGCCGTCCGGACATTCGCCTGCCGGCATCGACTGGGATCGGTGTCGGCCGGGGCGTCGGTGGACGGCTCCATGAGCCCGCCGCCGCCGGCATCCTGGTTCACCCGCCCCGCCGGGATCGGCGCAGGCTGGATGCCCTCCGGAAAGAGATCGTCGCTTTGCGCGACGGTGCGTCTGAACTCAGCGCGGCGCATCGGTTGCGGCCTTCGCCAGGGCGGGCTTCGCGTGCCGGTCGAGGAACGCCTCGAGTTCGGCCTGCTGGAAGCCCGAGATGAGCTTGCCGTCCGCGATGAGGGTCGGCGTTCCCGAGACACCCACCCTGGCGACCAGTTCGGCATCGGCGGCGACCTTGTCATGGCCGGCCGCGCATTGGCGCAGAACCGGCGGGGTTTGGCCCGAATAGGCGGCCTTGAAGGCAGCCTCGCGATTGGGCGAGCACAGGATATGCTCTGCCTTGGCCGCTGCGGTCGGGTGGATGCCGCTCACGAAGAAGATGAGCCGCCGGACCGGCTTGCCTTCGGCTGCCTTGGCGTTCCAGTAGCGGTCGAGCGCCTGGCAGTAGGGGCAGTCGGGATCGGTGAACTCGATCACCGTCGGCGCGTCCACCGGACCGATCGCCAGGGCCTTGGCCGGATCGATCGCCTTCAGGCGCCGGCTTGCGCCCCGTTCCTGGGCAAGCGCCGTCAGGTTCACGCCATTACGATCGTAGACCGTGGCGAACAGAAGATGCTCGGTCTGCGGCGCGAAATAGATGATCTTGCCGCCTGCGGTGGCCTGATAGAGCGGTCCCTCGACCGGTGCGGGACCAAAGTCCTCGAAGCGCAGGTTGGTGAAGGTCTGGTGCAACTGCTGCTCGGCTTCAGCCTGCGCGTTGGCCAGCGGGTCACCGTGAGCCTGCGCTCGCGCAGCGTCTTGGGGCTGGGCCGCGACATGCTCCGGCTCACCGGCATGGGCGGGGGCAGCCGACATGAGCGCCAGCGCTGTGACACCAGCCACGCTTGGAAATAAACCCGGCCGCTTCGGCCATGTTGATTTCGCGAGCAGGCCTTCCCGCTGCGCCGTAGGGTGCCCGGTTTCGAGCACAGGAGCTAACCTGGCGGCCATCGCCAATTCACGAGGATTGTGGAACATTGGCACACGCCTCCTTCTTCCGGCGCGTGCGATTCCGCGCGCCGGCTTTCGTCATGCGGTTCTGGCTGGGAGCGTGGTTTGGGCTGCGCTCGCCTTCCCCGTGGTGATCGGATGGATGAAGGATGAAGCGAAGAAATAACCCGCACAATAGGCAGGGTACTGAGATGCCGGTTCGGAAATACAGTGCCGGAATCGGCACGTCAGTTCCGCTTTTCGTGCCCTGCGACGTCGATTTTACCGTCTTGTCTGTGGGAGCGCTGTCGCACGACGGTTCGCTTCGATTGCGAATCAGCCAGGGAGCCTCGGCATGAGGACTTCGAGAACATACAAGCTGCAGCTCTCAGGGCAGGGCATCGACCAGTTCCTCGCCTGCCATTGCCGGGTTGCACGCCTGGCGAAGGAATTCATCCCCTATGGCATGACCCTCTATGTCGCCATGAGTCTACTCGAAGCGAGCGACCCGGCCGATATCGCCGCCGAACTGGAATCCCCGATGTGCAATGCGCTCGGTGGTTCCTCGAACCGCTTCGTGGGGACGACGTCACACCTTGCCGATCTCGTTGAACAGGTTGGCATGCGCCTTGCCGATAGTGGCCACTGTGGTCGATCCATAGCGACATGGCGCCTTTATAATGCCGGGCTCAGTCTGCTGCTGAGTTCCGAGGACGGGGAGCTACAGGCCGCCTACCGAAGAGCGGCCCAGACCATTCCGGTCCGGCGATCGCGCTGATCCCTACTATCTGTAGGGCTTATTTGAATAATGCTTTCACCATGAAAGCGTTACTGGATTGACGTTTGGCGTAACGAACAACATTTTCCCCGAACTGGGCTGTGCACGGGAGCTTTGAGCCATTGGCAGGGAGTTCTTGTCATGCCGCTTCAGGCGATACCCACTGCACGCGATCCCTCGGTGCTTGCGACGATCAAGCTGATGTCGGGGAGACGGATAGAAATGCAACGGCGTACCGAAAAGATTACGCAGGAAGACTTCGCGGCCCGCGTCGGCATCGGCGCGCGCTGGCTGCGCGAGATCGAGGCCGGCAATCCAAAGTCGCGGCTCGACGATCACTTCCGCTGCGCGCATGCCCTGGGGCTTTCCACCGGGCATCTCGTTATTCCGCTGCTGTTCATGGAACATCAGCGGGTTTTTCCCCGCGGCCTACTCGAAGGAGACCTCTCAAAGCTCGAAACCGTCTGCATAGATGCCATTGCCCGGCACAACCTCGACACGCTCTCGCACCAGCTCTTCGCACGCGATGCCGACCAAACGCCCGACGACTGAACGATGATGTCGCCGGGAACGCGCCAGGGTGAGAAAGTCTATGCGGACCTTAAGGAAGCCGTGCTCTCGGGGCGCTATGCGTCCGACACGGAGCTGTCGATTGCGGCTATCGCCGACGATATCGGGACCAGCGGCTCGCCGGTCCGCGACGGCTTGCATCGTCTTTATGGTGAGCGGCTCCTGCAGATGGGCCCGCATCGGGGATTTAGAGTGCCCAGCTGGAATGCCGACGCGCTGCGGGACTGCTACACATGGCACGGTCATCTCATGCGCATGGCCATCAAGGCGATCGGACCAAAGGCGCTTCGGGAACCGGTGGCGCCCGAGGGATGGCTGACCGATTACAGTAATCCCGATCGCATCGTCGCGACCGCCGAGCGTATGTTTCTCACGCTGGCGAACAGGTCCTCTTCCAATGAGCTCGTGGCTGCTGTCGCCAACGCGGGTGAGCGTCTGCGCACTATCCGACTCGTCGAAACAGAGCGCTGGTCGGACTGCGCGGACGAGCTTGTCTCTGCCAATGTATTGGCAAGATTTGAGCCCGGAAGCAGGCTACTGGAGGCTATCTGGAACTACCACCGTCGCCGAATTCGGGCTGCGAATATGCTTTCTGAATCGCTAAAATCGCGGTTATAAAGCTGAAATCACTACATTAAATGACGGCCAATGCGTGCGAAAGATTATTTCATAATATAGTTCATTTATTAGTTTCACCATGAAAGCAAAAGTGGCTGAATATATTAGGGTTCCGGCATAGCCTTTCTGTCGCCACGAACAGTGTGGCGAATAGAAGGAGGCAAATATGGAACGCGAATATGAAACCACCGATGACCGTGTGGTCGAACTGGGTGTCGCCAGCGAGGTGACGAACGGCTTCGGCGGCTCGGGTGCCGACAATCCCGACCAGCAGCCCAATCCGGGAATCCTTGAGGGCTGAAATCAACTGTCTGTCCCGGTCTGCTGCACCGGGACAGACATTCTCGTTAGGTGCGAGGATGACCATCGTTCGCCTCAAGGCTGATGTCGGCTATTGCGAGCTCAACAGAAGCTTCATCTTTCTTGATGTGATGCGCGATCGCTATGTCTCGATCACGCCCGACTTGGAGGCGGCGTTTCGGCGCATTTGCGCTTCAGGCGAGGGTGTCGAGCCACATCTCGCTTTGTTACTGCTACAAACGGGCCTGTTCGAGGCCATTCCAAAAAACTTTGCCGCACAGCCATCGAGGAAGCTGATCACTCCTTCACGGGCGATCACGGTGCCAGACGTCTCCAAGGGCGCGACCTCTAAATTCATAGTCCATTGGGCCCGTGCGATATCATTGCTCGCCGTGTTCCATGGCTTCGCCAGGAGGAAATCGCTCAAGAACTCGATCGACTTGGCACGATCTCTGTCCAACCATCCCCTATTGCGCATAAAAAATGGTAATAAAGAAGCTCTTCTTACAGCATTTGGCTTCGCGACACTTCTGTTTCGAAGGAAAGATCGCTGCTTGCCGGACGCGCTGGCTTTGTTTAGCCTGCTTGCGGCGAGCGGCTATCCCGTCCAGATCACCTTTGGCGTTCGCCGCCTTCCATTTCAAGCACACTGCTGGGTACAACAGGACGACGTCGTCCTTGGGCAAGGCATTGAAAATGTGCAGGCTTTCTGCCCAATATTGGCTGTCGCATGAACACGGCGTTTTCAGTCGCTCTGCGTAGAGGCGCCTGCGAGCATCCGAACTCGAAAAATGAGCAAGTAGTTGACACTTGGGAGATTTCCGCGAGCGAAGATCTATCTGTTCAATGGCTTCGCCAAGATCAATGTCTGGTGATAGGCGACTGCTTCCCGTCACTAAGCGAGCGAGGTGACGTTAGTGAAGATCCGATCCAGACTGTACGCTCAATGGCGGAAACATATTGGGGTCGCTTCATTTTTATAGCGTGGAACCATTTGACAGGTGCAGTTACCATCTATCGTGATCCGTCCGGCATGGTCCCCTGTTATTATAGCTTCAACAGCGAAACCGTGGCCATCGGCACCGATGTTCGCTCACTTGATGCCATCGGGCTCAGACAGCACCGCATTGATTGGGACGAGATCGCAAATTCGCTCATAATGCCAAATTTGAGACGCCATCAAACATGCCTGAAAGGCATCTTCGAGGTTGCTCCCGGTGAGATGGTCGTCATAGATGGTGACCGCTCTTGCCGTGACCAGATATGGAATCCGGGCAATTTTATTGGGCGAAACCGACTATGTACTTTCGAGGAGGCCGCCGAACTGCTCGAAGCCACCATGATCCAAACACTGAAGACGTGGTGCGATCGATACGCCCACCCGCTGGTGTCCGTATCAGGCGGTTTCGACTCTTCGGCCGTAGCTGTCCTCGCAAACAAATTCGGATCGACGGAACTCCTGCACCTTTACACGAGATCACCTCTGGGCGATGAAAGGCGGTATGCCGCGATGCTTGCTGAGCATCTGGGCTGCGAGATGAGTATCTCTTTATGCCAGTCAGACGCTGTCACGGTCCAAAAGAATCTGTCTTCCGGGCGCCCGCGGCCATCTGCACGGGCATTCACACAGGTCTTTGATGAGATCTCCGCCGGCTATGCGACCAGGGTCGGAGCCAGCGCTCATTTCAGCGGAGGCGGTGGAGACAATGTCTTTGGAAAATTGCACTCTGCCTATCCGTTGGCGGATCGATATCGAAGGAACGGATTTGGAAGAGACCTGATTTCGACCGCCCTTGATGTTTGTCACACCACTGGAGCCTCAATGCCAGCAGTATTGGGCCAGGCGCTACGTGGACTGAAACCTACTTCAATTCCCGAAGCGTGGAGTGTGCGGACCGATTTGCTGACCCCGAAAGTCAAGGCGACTATCAGCCAGGAACCGCATCCTTGGCTAGTTCGCTGTCGAAATGTCATGCCTGGCGAGTGGCAACTTGTCCGGAATATTGCTCGTGCCACGGCCTTGACCGACCATCTCAACATTGAAGGCGACTTGCCGACAATCTGTCCGCTTCTATCTCAGCCGATAGTCGAACAATGCTTGTCGTTTCCTACCTGGTATTGGTTGTCAGGGGGAAGAGACAGGGCACTCGCACGGGCCGCTTTGCGCGCATATCTTCCGGCGTCGATCCTTGACCGAAGAGGAAAAGGTGCATTCACTGGGCTATTGGCTGAGATTCTGCACAACAATTGGGACCGGATTTACGACGACCTTAAAGAAGGGCTTCTAGCGCAGCATGGCTTACTCGACATTGCCGCAGTCGGCGAGGTTGGGGCACAAAGCGCCGATTCAAGTAGGATATTCACTGTTCTGTATATCCACGAAACCGAAATGTGGTGCCGAAACTGGCACTGATTGCAGATCGCTCACCATTCTGGAAGGCCAATTTTCCGAGTGAGCCATTCTATATTCCTTTGATAAATGGTCAATCGATGCGCGGGCCATATCTTGATGTGCCCTTCGTCAGGATAAACGTACATCTCGATTGGCCAACCCTGGTGACGCAATTCGCGATATGTACCTAAGGCCATCCTGTACTCCGCAGATGACGCTTGAATGAGGAGGGGGACCGCTTTCGCACGAGGCGCATCAGACAACGAATCGAGTTCCCAGAATTCCCGATCTCCGCGCCGAGTGGAGGGATAGCCGCCCTTGATGTAGTGATCATCGAGAGCCACGCCTGCGATTTCAAATCCGAATGGCCCTTCGCAACATGTGCTTAGAATGGCTGCGGAAAACAGCGGAGAATTTGCCAGCGCGAACGTGGCGGTAACCGCGCCGTCGCTCAATCCCGTGATCGCGACGCGTTCGGGATCAACTATGCCGGCATCAACCAGCCTGTGGATGATTGTTTCGATGGAAGAAAGGTTACTCCTGCGATCGGCGAACCCCTTGTTGTTATACTGGTCAAACTCCGTCCCGGTACGCGGTGCGCCGCTCAGCGCGAACCACGGGGGCCGATTGAAGCTCAATACGGCGAAACCGCGTGCAGCAAGTGCTTGAATAGGATATTCGTCCCCGGTTCCTCCGCGCAGGAAGCCCCTAGATTCATATTGCACGATTACAAGCGGAAGCCGGTGATCATGTCGATAACCCGGCGGCAGTACGAGATCTCCGAAGGTGCTGATCCCAAAGGCGTTCGACCATTCCAGACGCTGAATAATTCCTAAAAGGCGTCTAGAGAATTCCGGATTGGGATCGAATATTCGGTGGCGCGTCCCATCGCCAATTGAGATTGCGATGACGGACCGAGGTTTGGTGGCCGTCTCTTCCGCGCAGAACAGATTGTTGCCAGTCAGTTCGCAGCCGAAAATCGCATCGGCCGTACTGAGCAATGCGCGCGGAGATGTTTCGCCGGGTTTCCACGTATAAAATTCGGTACGACTATCGGCCACGCCCGCGCGGCGCTCGAAAACCAATGTCCGACCGTTGCCCGACCACCAAACGCCATGGACATTCGTGCATACAGCATTGTCGCAGCCGATCACCCGTCCATTCATGCGAACATTCAGTGTCGGTTTACTACCATGGGCATTCACCAACGGTGCCGACCACGCAACTTTGTCGTGGTAAGATGCGTAGGCAACAGCCTTTTCGGGCCATTCTGTCGTCGAAGCAAGCCGCTGTCCTTCATCGGACGGAAATGGAATCGCTTTGCCATGCGCTGAATCTATGGCGCGCTCCACGAGCGGAACGTCTGCGGCAATAAGTGGACGGTCGCTGTATAAGGGGCGAAATCGCTCGTCGTACAGATACCCGGTCCGCCCCTCGTTCTTGATCTTCTCCAAGGCTTCGATCCGTCCGGGGCGACTGGAATAAAGAAGTGCCGAACCATCAGATGACCAGGCAAGAGCCTCAATATCGACCGGGGTTGTCATGAGCCGCCTGATGGAACGGTCCTGCAGGTCGAACCGCCATAGTTCCGAATGATCGGGGAACGACTTGGTATAGGCCAGCGATTGCCCATCGGGCGACCATCGGAATAGGGGGCTTTTCGGCAGGCCCTGGGGGACCTCCGCCGCTCCATAAGCCGTGCTATAGGTGGCAACGATCTCGCCACCGGAATCGATTACGAACGGTTTTCGGCGTGCATCCGTGGGAACGAGAACGACCGCCGTGCAATAGCTGTTGGCAACAGGATCGGCCTGACGAATTTGAAGTGCCAGTAGTTTGCCATCTGGCGCAAGCTTGAAAGGCTGAGAGGCGATGGCAACACCAAACCCCCCAAAATCCCTGAGGCGCAGAAGGTCATCCGGTGTAACTGACTGCTTTCTTGCCGCAGGTTCAACGGCGGTGCGTGGTAATTGACAGGCAGTATCTTGTGATTTGGCACTAACAGGAAACGGGAGCACCAGCAGCGCGCAGCCAACATAGCCCGCCAGACGGAAAAGCTTCATGTCGAGAAACTCGCAAAGAGGGGCGGTTCGATGCCGCCCTATTTTCACCAATCTTTGGAAACCGTCAGGCTAATGAAGCGTCCGATCGGCGAGAAATTGGTCGAATCGTAACTCACATAGTCGAGGCTATTGCTCGTCGGTGCGGCATAAGGTGGACGTCGATTGAGTAGGTTTTGGATATTGAACAGCAGACTTGCCTGGGTGAGGACGCCGGACTGTTCCGGAAATCTGTATCGGATAGAGGTGTCGAACGTCGTCTGCGACGCGACCTTCGCTATGGTGGTCGAACGGGTATCTTCCAGCCTGCTGACGTGATTGACATAGAACATCGAGGTGAGGCTTCCATCCGTCCAGCCGATGCTTGCGCGTGCTTTGAAGCGCGGCGGATTGAAGATGATACCAGCCATGTCGACATATGCGCTGGTTGATGACAACTTTTGCTTTGACCACAACCAGGCGCCATTGGCGTTAAGTAGGAGAGAAGAGGCATCACCGGTCGAGATTTTGTAATCGACCGTGAGATCTATGCCGTCAATTTTCTGTCTGGCAGCATTCATGTAACTGTTATTTAGAATGGCGACGACGTTATTAAGTCCGTCTGCGCCCGCATAATTATAGTATAAGTCGGCATCCGACACCGTTTGATTGATAAGCTCCTCGCTGGGGCTGTACGTGACGTATTGGGCGTACGCGGCATTCGATAGTGCCTGATAAACCGCCGTTCCAGCTAGAGGTTGGACGACTCGATCCTTATATTTGACGTTGAAATACGTCGCATGGATATCCAGGTTGCTGATAAACTCAGGATGGAACACCAGCGAGGCAGACCACGAAGTTGCCTTCTCAGGTTTGAGGTCCGGATTACCTCCAGAGGCGATGAGCAAGGTCGAGCCGGTCGGGAAGCGCTGTCCCCCGAAAGTCGCTGCCGGATACAATTGAGCGTAGGTAGCCGAGCGCAACTCGTTGAGCGAGGGAACCTTGAAAGATTTCCCCCAAGTCCCTTTCACGTCGATAGATGGCGAAATTCCGTACAAGAAGCCAAATTTTGGCACGGCAACTGCACCAATTCCTGGATAGCGTTCGTATCTCACGGCAGCGTTCGCCGACAGGCGGTAGATAAGGTTGCTCCCTTGACCAGGTTCAACAAAAGGCAATGAAAGTTCGGAAAATCCGTAGTAACTCTCGGCTGATCCCCGGGAGTCGGCTCTTGTGGCTGAATACCGAACCGACGTAAGATGATTATATCGATATCCGGCCCCGAACACGAGGTCGACGGGGTTTGACAGTAGTCCAAATATTTTTCCGGAGGTAAACGTCTCTACATTGGCCAGTTTATTGCAATAGCATCCTCTGATGTGGCTGGTCTGGGTGCTATTATAAAGTCCAATCTGGTCAAACTTGGTGTCGCTCTGTCCGTATGTCCCCATGAGATTAAAGCGCCACTCAGGCGCTATCGCGATATTGACAGACGGGGAAATCGAGTATGACGTCGTTCTCGGGCGATTTTCGTAGACATAGCCGGAGACGAGGCCCATTGTCTGGAAAGATTTCCTATGGCTATAGGTAGCGTCGATTACGAACTCTGCGGAATCCGAGATAGATTGCTGGCCTGAAAGCACTGCATTCGTCTGAATTATCTTCGGATATAACGTGTTGTTGACTGGCATGTATTTGGTATAGGCGCGCTGATCGCTATAAATTGCGGAATTGTAATCGTGACTGACCGCTGCCAAAATGCCGCCGCGTTGCCACTTTTTTCCCGCAACCAGGCTGTACTGTTGCTGAAAATCGCCACCCGAAGTTGCGCTGCCTAATCGCGCCGACAATGAAGCGCCATCATAATCACGCTTGAGGATTACATTAATGACGCCGCCGACAGCATCGGACCCGTAAATTGCTGAGGCTCCATCGGGAACAACGTCAATTCGGTTTATGGCAGCCAGCGGGATAGCATCTATATCTACCGCTTGCACAGTAGACCCATAGGAAAGACGATGGCCGTTAAGCAGTGTGAGTGTCGCATCCCCGCCAAGACCTCGGAGATTCGGCGACGAGCCCGAGGTGGCGTTGATCCCGCCTCGGCTCGTGACCCCTCTTAATACACCCGGGTTCTGTCCGCTGCCAAAATTTTGAGGAAGGGCGCGCAGCGCCTCTCCAAGATCCGCTTGGCCAGCCAATTGAATGGAATCCGCGCTAAGCCTGATTGTTGAGGAAGATGTTTCCCCAGATTGGATGCGTGATCCTGTGACAATGATGTCGTCACCGTTTCCCGCAGTTCTCGCGCTGGCTGACGCTTCGACAGCCCTCACGATCAATGCGCCTTCAACAACTTCGGCAATCAGACCGGTGCCTTTCAGCAATCGCTTGGCAGCTTCCGCGGGTAAGAAGTGACCCTTGAGGGGTTTTGAAGTTTTACCGCGCAGGGGATCAGCTGGAGCTGAGAACTCTAGGCCGCTTTGCCGTGCGATTGCTCGTAACGCGTCCGTAAGGGACTGAGCCGGTAAGTTGAAATTCAATACCTTGTCGGCTTGCGCTAGTGCAGGTGTGGCGCCGATTAACGCGCAAGCGCAAACACCGACGAAAAAGCCGTTACGAACCACTCGCATTTCATCCCCCATTGCCTGGATGGCGCGTTGCGTGACGCGCATACAAAGCTTGACGGGAGAAATTCAGCGGCGAGCATTCCGCCGATTATTTTGTCAGTACGAGCCTGTTCGAGGCCTGGTTTTCAACGGTAAGGCCGAGCGCGCGGGCAAGATGCTTCGCCACACTTTCGGGATTGCGGATATGCAGTTCTGCACTTACCCGCATTGCGGCAATTTCTGGAGAAGCTGCCTCCAACTTGACGTCGGAATAGAGGTTCACCTCAGCGAGGATCACACTAACGGCCTCATCGTCGTAGCTCTTCACGCCGGTTGTCCATTGCTCGTCGTTGGCCGGCGCCGGTTCGGTGACAGCATTGCCGGATACCGTGGGTGTGCCAGAGTAGCGTATCCGTTCGCCTGGTTGAAGGTAGCTCTTCGCTGCCGGTGCCGATGGCTTGCGTGTCTCGCACGGTGGAGTGACTGCGACCCGTCCTTCGTACAACACCACATTCATCTGGCAATGTGCACGCCGTTCTACACCGAACCGCGTGCCGAGCGCTGTGGTGGTGCCGCCATCAGCGGTGACGGTGAAAGGGCGCGAAGCGTCATGAGCAACGGCGAAGATGGCGCGGCCGTGATCGAGCGTGACGTCCCGGCGCTCTTCATGCAACCAGACAAGCAAGCGGCTATCGGTATCGAGCGTTACGACCGACCCATCGGCAAGCGTGATCGTTCTCACCTCGCCTTTCCGGGTGGTAAAGATCTGTGGCGCATCATCGGTTTTCGCGCCTGACGATGCAATTGGGGGCAGAGTGGAGGGCGAACGCACATTCTGGCCCGGCACGAAATGCGCTCCCAACAGCAGGATGGCGGCCAGCGAAGCTGCGATCGCCAACTTTGCCCAGGGCACGCGTGGGCGGTTCTCTTGTGGACTTCTGTCGTGGCGCTCGTGAACATTCACGGATGCGGGATCAACGACGTCCGAGATCGCGGCATAGGCAATGTCGAATTCCGCCTTGTGTTCGGGCGACTGAGCGCACCAATGCATTGCGGCAGAGCGCAGCGCGGGATCCGTGTGAACCTCCATCGCCCAGCGCCGTGCCTGTTGCTTGACAGTGAGCGAGCCCGGCTCTTCGTCGGTCATCGGCTTTCCATCCTGTCCAGCAGATGGTCCAGCACCTTGAATATCTTCCTCTTCACCGCCCACTCATTCAGTCCCTTAAGCCGACCGATTTCGCGAAAGCTATATCCTTCCACACGGTTTAGCAGAAATAGTTCGCAGTCGAAGGGGTCCAGTGCTTCCAGCAATTGCTCGCAAAAGGCGATGTCGTCACGCGCTGTGAGGATGCGGAGCGGGTCGAACGGGGTCGGGAGATCTTCAGCATCGGACAAGGGGCTTTTCAGATTATCGACGCGCGTTGACGACAGATCGGCCCGGTCGCGCAGCAAGTTCGTGGCGATCCGGCGTAGGTAGGCCTGCGGTGTCGTAAGCATTTTTGCGGTGCCGCTCCGGAGGAAACGGAAGAAGGTTTCCTGAGCGAGCTCGTCCGCTTCTGCATGGGGTACCGAGTTGCGGTGGAAATAGCGGACCAGCCACCGGGTCTCCTCGCGGTACAGCCGGACGATCACATCATCGCCGCGATCTTCGAATTCCTGACCCGCATCGGTAGCGGCGTGGCCTTCACCGGGCATGACGGACATTTCGGTTCGAGAGGCCGCGCGGATTCCCGGTCGAATAAGGGCACGTCGCCAGCGCGGCGCTCGCGCCGCTGTGTTTTCCCGTCTGTCGTCTTGGCTCCATGCGTCGCACCTATGTCCACTCGGGGCGACGGCCGAAGCCGGATGTTGGAAACCTGTCTCGCGGCAGGCGCATGCGCCTTTACCGTAACCGGCTGGACATACGCGCATGCCACCCGGCCCAAAAATCGACCGAGTCTGCGAGATAAAGAGGTTTCCACGCCCCACTTCCGGATTTCACGGAAGCGAGGCCATTTGCACATGGAAGCCGTTGAGTGGCAAGAGGGAATTGACACCAGGTGCAATCAACAACGCCCTGCGCAGGGATCGAACGCCCGTCCGGCTGGCAGTTGGCGATCTATCCGTGAACGAGGATCACACGTTCGCACGTTCATGCGCAGCGGACCTCAGCAAGCGATGTGCGTCGGTATACGGCAGTGCAGAACGGTGGGAATGAATGCCAGGAGAACACACGATAATCAGTGGAGCTCTCACTGATCCTGCCGTGAATGCGGTGTCGGGAAGCTCGTCAGTTTTTCAAAATATCTCCCAGCTCATCCATAATGTGATCCATCCGGCACCGGGTCCTGTCCGATAGCGAAACAAGGCTTCGCCTCCGGTCGTCTGGATCGGCCTTACGGTCCAACATGCCCGCATCGATCATCTCCACCGTGCGGCGGAAGGCCGTCGCGGTTGAAAGCCCGGATGTCGCGGCGAGTGCCTTGAACCCCTCCCTCATTCCCTGCTCCCTCGCGCGATAGAGATCGATCACCATGAGCCATTCGGGCCATTGCCGCCTTTCGAGCCCGAGCTTGAGCTCAGCCAGGCGGTGCTGCTGCTTGAGCGCTTCGCAGATGCGCTGTCGCTGATCCATGGCGCTTACCCAGCCCTGGCCCGGAGCGGATCGTCGACCGGCATGAGCCCCGACCGATAATTGGCGATCAGCGCCTCCTGATCCGGGCGTAGCATGTCGATTGCGCCGACTGGGCCGTTCTCCGCTTCATCCAGCAGTAGCGAGGGGCAGCGGCCCTCGTAAGTGCCGAGGTTGGGCCGATGGGCGCGGTAGCCCGCAAGGCCCATCACATCGCGCGGCAGTGTCCGGGCAACATGTGGCGGATAGGCAAGCCACGGCAACTCATAAGGCTTGAGCCATCCGAGGCTGTAACTGATGATCATCCCACGCCGCGGCATCGCAGTCACGTTGGCCCCGCCTGCATGTAGGGTGGATCCGAGGAACAGCAGGGCATCACCCGGCTCCATTTCTGCAGGAACCGCCTCCTCCATGCCGATGAATATTTCGTCCTGGCGCCGGTGACTGCCAGGCCATACCAGCGTTGCGCCATTCTCGGCCGTGTAAGCGGAAAACGGCCACATGACGTTGAGAAGATATTCGACGCCGGGCGCATGGATGGGCCACATGTCCTGGTCCCGGTGTGGCGGCTGGGCGAGACCGCCCGGTTCGATCTCGATCGCCTGGGTGAGGTTGAGCTGGATCGTATCGCACCAGGGCCGGAGAATTCGCTCGGCAACGCCATGGATCAGGGGATCGAGAACGAAACCGGCAGTGCGCGGCGAACGGTGCAGAAGCCCATGAAATCGCCGCGTCGTCTCGCCGTAGAAGGGCCCCTGCGAGAGCGGTGTGGTTTCGAAACCGGCCCGCAGATCATCGCCCAGCTTTTCGACCAGAAGCCGCGGCGCGGCACCGCGGACGATGCAGTAGCCGTCCCGGTCGAGCTGATCGCCATAGTGCGCGATGTCCTGCTGCAGGCTGTCGATAGCAATGAGGGTCATGACTATCTCCCTTCAGGCGGCTTCGCGATCGATCGCGGCGGTGGGAAGGATGCGCATCGGAACGTGGGTTCCGGCCGCCCGCAGCTTGTCAGGCGTGTCGGCATCGATTTCGATGAGGAGGGCGCCGGTCGGCAGACCCGAGATCATCTGCGGTATACCCAGTGGCCGAACCGTCCAGCCCAGCGAGAGGATCTGGCTGAGCCAGCTGGAATCGGCAACGCAGCTATACCCTGCAATGCCGCGCTGGAGGGCGAACTGAACCACGGCTGTCGCGAGCGCGTTGCGGACTTCCAGCCTCCTGGCGGCCCGCAGGCCGCGCGAAAGGCATAGCCGGCTCAGTTCGAAGATTTGCGGGCCAACGGGCACGCTTGCGTCGCATAGCGAAGGAAAGATCGTCCCCAGCACATGCGGACGGTTGGTGTGCAACAAGCGGATGGATCCCTGATGGGCGCCGCCGTCGTCGCTGGCGACGATGTAGATCGCGTGGTCATCATCGAACTGGTCGATTTCGAACGCTTCGGCGACCACCGGGACGTCCCAGCCTAGCAGGTCCACGAACACCCGCTTGCGCGCATGATGCATGGCGTCGAGAACCGGGTTGGCGCCCGGTGGTTCGTGTCCTTCGAAAATCCGGATCATGGTGATGCTCCCTGTCTGGCCGGAATCGGCAGAGAGCATCATCGGTGTGAGGGACACCGCGAGTCTGTACCCGGAACTGGGACTTGATCAGTGCATCGACAACAACTCGGGGTACGTGACGATGCCGTCGAACAGGGCGCGGGCGATGAGGTTGTTGCGCTGGATATTCCCATAGGCCCGCATGATCCGCTTGGCATATTCATGCGTCGTATGTTCCGAGAGATGCAGGATGTCGGCGATCTCGCCATAGGTCTTGCCGCGCCCGAGCAGGATCAACACTTCCCGCTCTCGGGGTTTGAGCTTGGGCGGCGCGGGGAGTTCAAGACCTGCCCGGAGCCTTACGACGCGCCGCATCGCTTCAAAGGCAAAGGACACCGCGAAGAAGGCGGCAGGCATCGCCTCGGATGGCACTGTGTCGAGCCGGGACGTGGCGAACGTGCAGCTTCCGGCATATTCGCCCGGGAGGTGCATCGGTACCGTATAACCGCCGCGCAGGTTCCGCTTCGCACCCTGTTCGAAGATGTAGCGCTGACGCGGCGTGAGCGTTTCCAGCATCCGGGGGTTGGGCCAGAGGAAGCCGGTGTTTCGCCCGTCGCACGAGATCTGGACCGGGTCGTCGAGGAAATATTGCCCGGTGATGATCTCATTCAGCCAGTCGCTGTCGTAATTGGTGAGGCCATAAGCGCCGACCGGCGGGTGCAGCAGATCGACATGATGGCTGATCGCGAATCGGTCGAATCCCAAAACGAATGTCAGGCGTTCAAGGGCTTCATAGACCCGGTTATCGTCTGACGTCTCCCCCAGAATACTGACTATCTGCTTGTAGTCGTCCCTGTCGAACATCGTATGCCTCCTTAATTCATGTTCGGAAATTTCCTTTCAGGCATCCATTGGTCGCGCCATGTTCGGCGTTATGTTTGAGGGCGAACGTAATATTTTCGGCGTCTCGCGAAGTGGAGCGGGAGGAGGAAGACAGATGATCTGTAGTTTTCCTCATTCTCAGCGTGGAGCCCGCCATGCCCACACAAAAAATCCTGACCGCGTTTCGCGAACTTCTTCGTCGTGCGCGTGGTGCGCATGCCCGTTGGCAACGCAAGCGGCAGCTTGTGCGCCATACCCGCAAGCTTGAAGCGATACTGCGCGAAGAGCCGCCCTATGTCGCCGAGGCCGTCGACCTGTTTTTCCGCCAGAAACAGCCTGTCCCGGTCATTGCCGAGACACTCGGCATCGACGCCGAAGAGGTCCGGGACGCGCTTCTTCGTATTGTCGAACACTTCGAAGCGGATGTGCATTGATATGTCCATCTGCTTTCCGGGTTCTGGAGCAAGGCTCAGCCAATCCGCCGGACCAGCGTATCGCGCAACGAAGCCCGTGATTGTGGATTGTCCAGCCCCCGGCCCGTAGAGCGCGCAGTGGATTGGAGAGATGAGCATCATTTCAGCCACCCCGCCTTGCGAAAGCTCACGATCCCCCGGCGCGCGACAACGAGATGATCGTGCACGACGATACCGAAGCACCGGGCCGCGTCCGCGATCTTCTCCGTAACATCCCGATCGGCTCGCGACGGTACGGGCGACCCTGAGGGATGATTATGTGCGAGCAGGATAGCCGTGGCATCCAGTTCAAGGCACCGCTTGAGTATCTCACGTGGCCAGACCTGGACACCGGAAACCGACCCGACGCCCATGATCTCGTCGGCGATCAGTTCGTTGTTCGCGTTGAGGAACAGCACGCAAAAATGCTCCGCCCGCTCATAGGCTATTTTGCCGCGCAGATAGGCGTGGACGGTCCGATCACTCGACAATATCGGTCGCTCGGCCAAAGGTGCCCGCAGCACCTGCTCCACGACGCGCTGGAAGCAGCGGAATGTTCGCTCGACATCCATGGCGTGGTCGAGCAGCTCGATCCGCTCAGCCGGACAGGCCGCCAGCGCACCACCCAGTGACCCGAACCGGGTGAAGAGACGATCGGCCAGTTCGCGGGCCCGGTCGGGCCGGGTGAGCCCGATCAGCTCTTCCAGGGCGCGTCGGCACCCCGGCGCTTCAGCCGGTCCTGATGACGCCATGTCGCGGCGATCAGGACGATCTGCGCCAGCCAGCTCCATACCGCTATCGCATGCATGTAAGCGCGCGGCACGACATTAGGCACAGTCTGCAGCATGACATGGACGATGACCTCGTCCGCCAACATGGCTGCGACCCACATCGGCCAGAAGCGATTGCTCCGAAGGGATAGCCATAGGAATATTCCCAGGATAGCCAGGTCGGTCAGAAGAATACCTGTCTCGACGTGCTCAAAGCGGTGAATGGCGGGCGATGCAGCCAGAACGCTGAGACCCGCGCCTCCAAGGAGGGTTGCCGCCCCGATCTGCTCGGGACGGCCCCCTTTCACGAATGCATAGCCGCTGCTGACGACCAGTAGAGCGGAGAACAGGATTTGTCTCGTCATGACCCATGGCAACATGATTTGTGAAAGCTCGTCAAACACGACGCGGGCGATCATACCGCCCGCAGGTGCTGGCTGGCGGGCTCCGAGATAGCGCCCCTGACCTTGAGCAGGTCGCCATAGCTCACCTCGGTCAGGCCCATGTCGTCGCTGGCCCGTTTGAGATTGGCGTGGGTCGCGACGATCCTTTCGCGCGTTTCGGCCATAAGCACCATGGCTGAGGCGGAACTGGCAAAGGCGTCCTGGCCGATGGCCGCCGATAGACGGGCATCCAGGCGAGCCAGGGGGAGGGCCGCATTCAGTTCGGCAATCCGGGCGGCAGCGATATCGAGGGCCGCTTCAGCGGCGAAGAGACGTTCAGCGACGTTTCGGGCGATGGTCTGGCGTTGAGCGCGCATGGTTGCTCCTTCCCATCCTCACGGACAGGTTCAAGAATATGGTTTTTGGGATAGATGCTGCCGTACTGGCTCACGAGAGTGTTGAGCGCCGAGAGCAGCGACACTGCGGAACCTATGATGACGAGCAACGCCGCCATCAGGAACACAAAGATGATCAGCGTATAAGATCCGGTCAGGTCATTGTCTTGCCTCCCTGCTGTACGGACGGGAGCCAGATCACGCAGGGCGCGTAACGAGCGAGCGCGGTTTCCATTGGCCAAAGGCCGTTGTTCCTCCGCGAAGCTGTCGACTGCCTGTGCTACTTGCGTCTGTGTGTCCGTAGGTTCGTCAACACCCACATCAGGGCAGGAATCGCGGTTCTCGCCTAGGGGCAATAAATGAGGGGGCAAAAAATGTTGGAATTCTGATGGGGCATTTTGTGCCTCCCAGGCCACGAACATCTGGGCTGCGACCCTGCGGGAAACCCCGCCCAATATCTGGCGCGCCTCGAATATGAGATTGTTCACGGTGCTGGGCGACAGACCCAAAATCAGGCCGATTTCCTTGGCGGAATAGCTCTTTGCCGCCTCGCGCAGACAGTCGCCATGCCGCCGGCTGAGAAGCTTCATCTTGTCCGAATGGTCTGTAACCAAGGGCATTTCCCGTCGCCCTCCTCGGGCAATATGAAGTCGCACCTTTCCTGCTGCGCGTCGTATCCGATCTTCCGGCTATGCCTGCCGGTAACGGTGTCGAATTCGATCACATGCCGCTTCAGACTATACCTCTCCGATCCGCCTGGTGACAGGTCAAACAGGCGATTGGTCAAGGGAATCAACGATATGTAGCCTTAAGGCAACGGTAGACGGTTAAAATCTATTAACCCGGTTCGTACCGGCGACGACTCGCTTTTTCACCCCGACGCCAATCCGAGTCGGGCGCGAGCGGGATGCGGCGAAAGGGAGGGGGAGGGCGAATGGCGAACGAAACGAGGTATCGTCGTGCGAAGCTCCCACTGGATATCGCCCGTTGCCGACATCCGCATATCCCCCGCCCATGTAGGGAGCGAGCACCATGGCCCCAGCACCTGACCTCGAGATCGAGGGTGAACGGTTGTGCCGACGGCTTAGCGGCAGATGGACGAATGGGCAGGGGCTCTGCCTGTGTCCTGCCCATAACGATCACGATCCGAGCCTGTCCATCCGCGTCGGCCGCCGCGCCCTGCTGTTCAAATGCTTTGCGGGCTGTGACACGATCGCCGTCCTCCATGCGATCCGACGGCTGCATCTGCCTCTTCCCCGCCCGGCTCCCGATGTTCCATTATCGCGCTCGAACCAGACCGCACCGCGACCGGGGCCAGCCTTGCGCCTCTGGGATGCATCTGCTCCACTCATCGGGACGCCCGCCGACACCTATCTGTCCGGGCGCCTGCTCCAGCCGCCGTGGCATGACCTGCGCTTTAACGCGCGCACACCGCTCGGACGCGGTCGCGACGTGGTATTCCGCCCGGCGCTCATCGCCGCGGTGCGCGAGAGGCACCGGATCGTCGCTGTCCATCGGTCCTTCCTCGATCCGGTGTCATTCACTCTCGCGAACGACCTGACCGATGCTCGCATGATGCTGGGACGACCCGGTCGCGGCGCGGTCCAGCTGGCCCCCGCAAACGACATTCTGGGTCTCGCCGAAGGGATCGAGACCGCGCTTGCTGCCATGCGGCTGCACCGGCTTCCGGTCTGGGCCACGCTCGGCGCCGAGCGCGCCGGGCATATTCTCCTGCCCGACAGTCTCGAACGACTCGTACTCCTGTTCGACAGGGATGGGCCCGGGTGGTCCGCGCACCAGCGCGCTTTGGAAGCCTATGCCCGGCCTGACCTGGAGATTCGCAGCGCCTGGCCGCCTGCAGGGTATAACGACTGGGCCGATGTGCTCGCCGCCCGGCTGCGCGCGGCCTGAGGGGATGCCAACGAGAGGAGGCTGCCCCGCGTCACGAGACGCGGGGCAGCGAACCCATCAGCCGTTGAGGCGATCCTTCACCGCCTTGGCCGGGGCGAAGCTCAGCTTCTTCGAGGCCTTGATCGCGATGGTCTCGCCGGTCGCCGGATTGCGGCCCTCGCGCGCCGGGGAATCCTTGACCTTGAACTTGCCGAAGCCGTTCAGCGAAATCTCCTCGCCCTTCGCGGCGGCATCGGTGATCAGATCGAAGATGCTGTCGACGGCCTGGCGTGCATCGGCTTTCGTGAGGCCGAGCGCCGCCGCCAGCGCTTCTGCGAGTTCGGAATTGTTCATGAAGAGTCTCCTGGAAAATGGCGAAGCTCGTTTCCTTAGTCGCGCAGTAGCCCATGGTCACGACCCAAAAAGGCGCGACCGGAAAGGAGAGGGGGAAGGGGGCAGCGCGCGCGGCCTGATTGTGCGGGCCGTCTCTGCTCCAGGAGTTATCCTATGATCAAACCAGCCCTTCTCATCCCCGCGAGCCATCTCGCCAAGTCGCCCATCAACGTGCGCAAGCGGACCGATCCGCGCGCCGATGCCGAGCTCGAAGCCAGCATCGCCGCGCACGGCCTCCTTCAGAACCTCGTCGGCGTGCCGGTGTCCCGAAAGAAGGGGCATTACCGCATCACCGCCGGTGGCCGGCGCCTCGACGCGATCCACCGCCTGATCGAGAAGGGCCGACTGCGGCCCGATCATGAAGTGCCTGTCCTGGTCCTTTCCAATACGAAGGACGGTCGCGAGGTCAGCCTCGTCGAGAATTTTGAACGGGCGCCGCTTTCTCCCGCCGAAGATTGCCTCGCTTTCCGCGACCTTATCGAGGTCGAAAAGCTGAACCCCGCGGACATCGCCCGGCGCTTCGGCATCGAGGAACGCTTCGTGCTCGGCCGCCTGCGCCTGGCTAATCTCGCCGATCCGATCTTCGCCGCGCTCGAGGGCGACGAGATCACGCTCGACGTTGCCAAGGCCTATGCCACGACCGCAGATACGGGCCGGCAGATGGCGGTGTGGGAATCGCTGCGGACCGGCTATTCGCGCGATAACGTCAACGAGATCCGGCGCGCGCTCAAGACCTACAGCTACCGCGCCGATGATCCCAGGGCGCTGCTGGTCGGACGCGACGCCTATATCGCCGCCGGTGGGCGGGTCGAAGACCAGGATCTGTTTTCGACCGCTACCGATGAGCGCTGGATCGATACCCATATTCTCGATGACCTCGCCGCAGAAAAGCTCGCCGCGCAGGCTGAGGTGATCCGTCAGCGTGAAGGGCTGGGCGAGGTGCGGGTGGTTGCCGCCGAGCACGTTCCCTATATGGCGACCTTCGCGCTGCAACCGCTGAGCGGAAGCATCGAGCCCCTCACCGAAGACCAGGAAGCACGTAAACAGGAGATCGAAGCGGAAATCGCCGGGATCGACCTTCGCGCGGGAGATGAAACCTGTGAGCCCGAAGGCGATGAGGCGCAGCGCTATGCCGACCTCCAGGCTGAACTGGGTGCGATCACCGAACGTGAACCCGTGCTCGACGCCGAGCAGAAAGCCTCCGCGCTCGGCTATGTCGTGTTGAAACCCGATGGAACCCCGCAGATCCATCATCAGCTCTACCTCGCACCCACTGCCGACACGGGTGCCGACGAGAGCGATGACGAAGACGCCGAACCTGCCGACGGGCTCAGCGGCTCCGGTGCGGCGATCGATACCGCGCCCGCCATGAGCCAGCGCCTGCGGGAGATGCTGGCGATGATGAAGACCGAGCTCCTCGCCGTCCATGTCGCCAGCGACCCGGCATTCGCGCTCGATCTCGGTACCTTCCTCATGGTCGAGCGGGAATGCCGGCATATGCCCTGCATCGTGCCGTGCGATCTATATGCCACGGCGCCCCAACCGTTGCTTGCCGATTTCAAGCCCGAGACCCCGGCTGCGGCAGAATGGCGCAGGTTCGAAGAGGCGCTCGATCGCAGCTGGACCGGCTACTCGGGGCTTGAGGAGCGTTACGATGCCTTCTGCGCGCTTGGCGATGAAGCGCGGGCGGCCTGGCTGGGCTGGGCGATCGCGCGCACGCTCCATGCCGTTCCCGATGGGCGCGAGGGCACCGACTTCCTCAACCATCTCGGTCGCAAGCTCGGCATCGACGTCGCCGCCTGGTGGCGCCCCACCGCACTGACCTTCTTCGACAAGCTGACCAGGCCCGGCATCCTCGCTCTCTTCGAGGGGATCGGCGGCGAGGAATTGCGCGTGCGCTATTCGGGTTCGAAGAAGCACGACCTTGCCGCATCGGCCGAGCGGCTCTTTGGCGGAGACGTGGTCATCGAGCCCGAGATCCAGGAACGGGCACTCGCCTGGCTGCCCGAGCAGATGCGATTTGGCCCTTCCGAAGGGGAAGCCGATGCCGATGCTAAAGCGGCGAATGCCGATGCGGACATGCCCGTCCGGTCGGTCGACGGATCCGATAATGCAACCGACGAAACTCTGCCGCACGCTGCGTGAAGATCGTGGGGACCGGGCCTGTCCCGGTCCCGCCTCGTCCCCTCAGTTCAGGCCACAGCACTTCTTGTATTTGCGCCCCGATCCACAGGGGCAGGGGTCGTTTCGGCCAATCTTCTGGCGTTTGATGCTGGAAGGCCGGTGTGGATCATTCTCCAGCCGCCACTGATGCAGCATCTCCACCCAGATCGGGATCAGGTCGGGCGCCTCGGTATCCCAGCGATCCTCCTCGGCGCGCGTGAGCTTCCGCGTCCCGTCGGCAAAGGCGCGCAATGTCCGGATGCCCTCGATCGCCGCCCGGCATCCGGCGTCATCGTCGGCCAGAACCCGTAGCCATCCGGCCGGCGAGATGTCCATCGCCTGCCCGAACCCCTCGATCCACATCTCCCACAGCGTCTCGTCGGTCCGGGTGTCGATTTCCAGCACCGGCTCGAACGTGCCGGGCTGTGCCAGCGATGCGAGGATCTCATGGTAGCGATGCATCACCAGATCGATGAAATGCTGCATGCCGCCGGCATCGACGAAAGTGGGAATGCCCTCGCCGTCGTCTCCCGCCCAGACCGTCTTAAGCCATTGGCTGGGCACGATCAGGTCCGGGCTGACGATGACGCCGGTGAGGAAGCCGTCGAGCTGGGTGAGCAGCATGCAGTCGTCGCCCTGCGCGAGCAGCAGCTGATCGAGTTCATCGAGATAGTCGAACGAGAAAGCCATTTCCCTTTCTAGCCCGCCTTCGCCCGCTCGTCATCGTTCGGGACATCTCCAATTCTTGGCATCCGCACCGGGACCAGCGCGCAAGGAGCGGAGGGGGGGAAGGGAGCGATGAATGATCCCGTTGTCTGCCGAGGTGTCCAAGCATATGTCCCAACTCGCCTTCGCCACCATGGATGCACCAGCATCCTTGCATTGCGTCGCCATATCGCTCGCCCAGCACATGCGCCGCGGCGCGCAGATTACACGACAGGCTCTCAAGCGCTTCATGCTGGAGGCATTCGGGGCCGACGACGCCGATGGCGCCTGGACCATGCGCGATGCCTACGATGCACTCGAAGCCGCGCAGGTGATGCTGCTCCAGGACGCCGATTGCCCGCTTCTTCAGGGAGAGCCACGGCAGATATTCACGGCACTGCGGGGATTCGAACATGCGCTCCCGACCCAGACCTATCGTTCCGAGCGACAAATTGAATTTCAGCAGTTCAGCACGCCGCTGAGCCTCGCCTGGCTCGCAGGCCTTGCCGGGCAGATCCGGCAGGATGACCTCGTGCTCGAGCCGTCGGCGGGCACGGGGATGCTCGCGGTCCATGCATGGCGAGCGGGTGCGTGCCTGCAACTCAATGAATTAGATCCGAAACGGGCCGACCTGCTCGGCCGGATCTTCGATCGAACCGTTACTCGCCATGACGGCGAACATATCGGCGATCTGCTCGCGAGCGCTCCGAGGCCGACGCTGGTGCTGATCAACCCACCCTTCAGCCGCAGTGCCGGGCGCGGTGTCGATCGCCACGCCGGCGCCCGCCATCCGCGCGCCGCGCTGGGCCGCCTCGCCCCCGGCGGCCGCTGCGTGGCGATCATGCCGCCGAACTTCGCGGCGGATGGCACCGCCTCGCTCGGCTACACTGCCGTTGCCGAGATGGCGCCGCCGCGCGCCGAGATCACCATCCGCGGTAACCCCTATGCCAAGCATGGGACCAGTATCGATGTCCGTCTCTTCGTTTACGACAAGGGATGGACAGGAGAAGCCCAGCGTCATGTCGCGGACACGATCGAGGCTGCTCTCGATATCGTGCTGGCTCTTCCCTCCCGGCTTGATCCTTTCGATCCACCCCCGGCGCCCGCACCGGTGGCCAAGCCCTGTCCCGCGCCCGAACCCAAGCCACCGCTGACTGCTCCCCTGATAACGCGGCCTTCACGGAAAATAGCGCCGCCAGTCCGCATTCCCGCGAGCGAACCGCCCGAACCGGTATCTTACAGCGTACGGGAGACGCCGCTCGCACCGGGACAGGCGATCGGCATCTATTCCCTGTGGCAACCCGCTCGGCTTGTGATCGACGACGCCTGCGCGCATCCGGACGAACTCGTCGAATCCATCGCGATGGCATCCGTCTCGCTTCCGGCCCCTCGCTACCACCCCCGTCTCCAGAAGCGTGCCTTCAAGGCGCTCTCCGACGCGCAGCTTGAGACCATCATCCATGCAGGCGAAGCGCACGAACGCGATCTTCCCGGGCGCTTCTCGGCCAATCTGGCCGGTGATCGCCTGCTCGAGGACGAGGAGGGCAGCGCCTACCGGACCGGCTTCTTCGTTGCCGATGGGACCGGCGTCGGGAAAGGGCGCGAGGCAGCAGGCATCATTCTCGATCAATGGAACCGCGGCAATCGCCGCGCGATCTGGATTTCGCTGGCCGATCTCATCGAGGACGCGCGCCGTGACTGGACAGCGCTTGGCGGCCTTGCCATCGATATCCAGCCGGTCGCGAACTTTGCGCTGGGCACACCGATCACCATGGAAAGCGGCATCGTCTTCCTGACCTACGCTGCGCTGCGCTCGAGCCGCCATGATACGGCATCGCGCCTGCAGCAGTTGCTGGACTGGACCGGTAAGGATTTCTCTGGGGTGATCGTCTTCGACGAATCCCACGCCATGGCCCATGCAGCCGGGACCGAGACGGATTTCGGGAAGGCGCACGGCTCGGAACAGGGGCTCGCCGGCGTCCGCCTGCAAAATGCGCTCCCACGCGCCCGCATCCTCTACATGTCGGCGACCGGCGCGGCGCGGCCGGAAAACCTCGCCTATGCCGTTCGTCTCGGGCTATGGGGAGCCGGTACGGCCTTCGCCACACGCGACATGTTCATGAAGGCCATGGCAGAGGGCGGCATCGCCGCGCTCGAAGTCGTTTGCCGCGATCTCAAGGCGATGGGTCTCTACACCGCGCGCGCCTTGAGCTTCGCCGGCGTCGAGTATGAACCGCTGGAGCATGCGCTCACGCCGGACCAGATCTCGGTATACGATGCCTACGCGGACAGTTGGGGGATCATCCATCGAGGCCTCCGAGAAGTTCTCGCCGAGATCGGCGTGGTCGATAGGATTTCCGGCAAGACCCAGAACGGCCAGGCGCGCGGGTCAGCGCTCAGCTCCTTCGAGGGGGCGAAGTTGCGGTTTTTCTCCAGCCTGCTCGTGAGCCTGAAGATTCCGACGCTCATCGCGGCCATCGAGCAGGAACTGGCGGCGGGTAATGCCGTGCTGGTGCAGCTGGCGAGCACGGGCGAAGCCATCATGGACCGGCGACTGTCCGAACTCTCGCCGGAGGAACGGGCGATGATGGATGTCCAGGTCTCTCCCAAGGAGACCCTCGTCGATTATCTGAAAAATGCCTTCCCGGTGCGCCAGATGCGGGTCTTTCGCGCCGATGACGGCACGGTTCGCTCGGAACCGATGAGTGACGCCCAAGGCAATCCCGTGCTCTGCAGGCAGGCAATTGCTTCTCGCGACGAACTGATCGAGGACCTGTGCGCTCTGCCTGCCATTCCGACCGCGCTCGACGCGCTGATCGCACATTTTGGTACGGAGCGGGTCGCCGAGATCACGGGCCGTTCCCGGCGCATCGTCACCGACAGTACGGGCCGGCAGAAGATCGAGAGGCGCGGCGCCCGCGCCAATGTCCTCGAGGTCCAGGCCTTTCAGAACGGCAATAAATCGATCGCCGCCTTCTCTCTCGCGGGCAGCACCGGCCGGTCCATGCATTCGGATCGGAACTGCCCGACCGCGCATTGTCGCCGGACCCATTTTCTCCTCGAACTGGGATTTCGCATCCTTTCGGCAGTACAGGGCTTCGGTCGCAGCCACCGCACCAATCAGGTGACGCCGCCGGTCTATCGCCCGCTCACGACCGATTGCCGCGGCGAGCGCCGGTTCCTCAGCACGATTATCCGGGGCCTCGAAGCGCTCGGCGCGCTGACCCGGGGCCAGCGTCAGGCCGGATCGCAGAATCTTTTCGATCCATCCGACAGTCTGGAATCCGAGTTCGCGCGCGATGCGCTCGTCCAGTGGTTCCATCTTCTTTATGAGGGCAAGCTGCGCAGTGTGACGCTCGCCGATTTCCAGGAGATCACCGGATTGGAACTGTGCGACGAGGGCGGGGAACTGAAGGAGCGCCTGCCGCCGATCCACCGCTGGCTCAATCGCATCCTGGCCTTGCGCATCGCCACGCAGAACCGCATCTTCGAAGAATTCCTGGGACTGGTCGAGGATCGCGTCGAGGCGGCGCGGGCCGCCGGGACGCTTGATCTGGGGATCGAGACGATCCGCGCCGAACGTGTGCATGTTCTGTCCGACCAGCTCCTGCGCGCCGACCCGGTGACCGGCGCGGAAACGAGGCTGTTACGGCTCGAACTTCATCGAAGACCGCCGGTCACCAGTTGGGCCGCGTTGCAGTACGAGTTGCGCGGTTCGGACGACGTGCGGTGGCTGCACAACACGCGCTCGGGTCGGGTGGCGCTCTATGTGCCGACATGGCCGGGGCAGGACGACGAGGGCCAATGGATCGAACGCTGTTATCTCATACGCCCTGGTGGCCGGGCGCGAATGGACGTCGCGGCACTTGCCGGCAGCCACTGGGAGGAGATCGAGCGTGATAGCTTCCAGGCGCTCTGGGACGCGGAAGCCCGCGATGCTGGGGAAAGGCTTGTGGTCGAAACGATCACGCTGGCGACGGGCCTGCTCCTGCCCGTGTGGAAGAGGCTACCCGCCGATGACGTGCGCGTATGGCGGATCGACGACGGCACCGGCATGTCCATTCTCGGGCGTATCATCCATCCCGGCGCCCTCGAGCGGCTCGAACAGGCATTCGGGCTTGCCGGTGGCGTGATTCTAGGGCCTGACGAGATCATTGCCGGCGCGCGCATGGCCGGCGGCGTAGCGATTCCGGGCCTGGGCCCAGCCAGGCTGGTTCGGGTCCAGGTCAACGATAGTCCCCGCCTCGAAATCCGCGATTACCGGCCGGAGGATCGCACCTGGCTCAAGTCCTGTGGGGCATTCTCGGAGGTCTTGAGTTTCAGGACCAGATTGTTCCTGCCACCCGATTGCGCGTGCGACATATTGACGAGGATCATTGAGGATCGGAGTTGATCCACCGCTGCCGCGCGAAGCTATGCCGCTCCAGATCCCACTATATTGCAGAAGGAAAGGGTGAAGCGCGGCAGCATCGCACTTCACCCTCTCCAATCATTCTGCGGATGCCGGTGTATCAACCTTGGCCGCATCTTTCTTGGCGGCATTCGTACGCTTGCTGGAAGTCTTGGCTTTCGGCGATGTGGTGGACTTAGCGTCAGTGACGATCCCGAGCTTCTTCTTCTTGGGGGCAGGCGTGGACGATTCCATTTTCGCAGCTTCAGGAGTCTGGGTTTCCGGAGTGGTCGACGGGGCGGCAGCTTCCTTGGCAGCGGCGGGCTTCTTCGCACCGCTGGATGCTTTCGGGGATGCCTTCTTCGCCGCCGGTTTCTTTGCGACAGACTTTGTGGCTGCACCCTTCGCCTTTCTGGGCGCGGGTGCTGGCACAGGCACAGGCACAGGCGCAGGTGCGGCCGCAGCCGAGACAGCCGGTGTGACCGATGCCATGGGTGCGGCTTCCGGCGTCTCGACGGCGATCACGGGAGCCTCGATGGTCGGCTTGGCGTTAGCCCCTTTCGCGCGCGAGCGCTTGGGCTTTTCCGGCGCCGATGCAGGCGCTGATTCCGGCGTTTGCCCGGATGTAACACCAAGGGCCTCGTCACCCTGCTTTACCGCGCTGGCCTTGCCGGGCGCACGTTTCGGCTTCTGTTCCTTCACCGGGGCCGGCGTCGGCGCTGCCTCCTGTACGGCCTGTTCGGTGACGGACCCTTCCTTCTGTGCCGTTTCGCCAGCCTTTCTTCCCAGGCCCAGCTTAGCAGCGACAGCACGGCGGTGCTCGGAATAGGCGGGAGCCACCATCGGATAGTCCCGCGGGAGCTTGTAGCGCTCGCGATACTCGGCCGGGGTCAGCCCGTTGGTCGCCAGATGCCGTTTCAGCGTCTTGTATGGCTTGCCGTCGATCATGCTGATGATGTGCTCGCGCGAGGCCAGGCTCTTGCGCACCGATACGGCAGGAACATGCTCCACCGGCGCGGGCGCTTCGGCTTCGGCCTTTCCTTCGAGGGCGCCGCGTGTCGCTTCGATGATCCCGGCGATGTCGCCGGCCGGCACCTGGTTGTTCGAGAAATAGGCGCTCAGTAACTGCACGGTCATTGCAGTGAGATCGGGCTGCTCGGTATCGGCCACGCAAAAACTCCAGGCTAAGGCAAGGCAATAGGGAAGTTGGCTCTTGCCGAAAAAGAATTGCCGGAAAGCTAAGCCTGTTCCCACGCCTCATGCAAGTCGTCAGTGAAACAAGCCCGTCAGTCCGCGGAAAGGGGAGGGGGAGGAGTAGAGCAGAAGACCAGTTCGAGGTCTCGCTATTCCATGAGGTGCAACATGGCGAACTGCGTATCCGCGCACATCCTGATCGGCGGCAGACTAGCCCGGTCCTGCTACCCCGAACTGATCAACGCGATCAGAGCCGATAATCCGGCGGTCGATTGGAACGGCACGCCGTTCGATCCCGACGATATCCCGGTCGGCAAGCCACTCGCGCTCATGGATCATGATGTCGCCAACGGCTGTTTCGAAGAGATCGAGGAAATTTGTCGCCGGCACGGTCTCCACTATATTCGCTGGTCTGGCGCTTCTCCTGGAAGCTTCCCGTCGGTTCGCATCGTTTACACGGGTAACGGCGAACCACAGCAATTTCTGACGACCGAGGAAGACGAGCAGGTCTTCTCCATCGAACGCATCCGGGAACTGGGAAGCATCGAAACAATCGAAGCGGACTACCAGCGTGCGCGCAGGAATCCGCCTGCCCTGCTGATCGTGGACGACGAGCCCACCGATGTCGTCATCTCGGAGATCCCCCATGGCTGATCACCATGTTCAGGGCTCGGTCGCATTCATTTGCACGGCGAAGGAA
Organism: Sphingobium yanoikuyae; assembly: GCF_013001025.1. NCBI lineage: Bacteria > Pseudomonadati > Pseudomonadota > Alphaproteobacteria > Sphingomonadales > Sphingobiaceae > Sphingobium > Sphingobium yanoikuyae. The sequence goes on from NZ_CP053021.1 coordinate 1,639,300, forward strand.
GCCGCGCTGATCGAAGAGGCATGGCAGCATGCCGCTGACCTCGACGACGAGCTGGCACCAGGCAACCCGAGCGCAGAATTCCTCGCGGCTTTCCCGCCGGTCGAACTGGGCAACCCTTTCAATGGCCTGCTCGCGATCTTCGACGATCCGCGGTTTCCCCAGTTCAGCGCCGAGCTCCGGGTCACCGGAGCCGATCCGTGCAGGGTGTCGATCTATGGTGACAGCGATTTTAAACCCGACGCCATAGCCGCGTTGATCCAGCGCTGCTGCCGGCAGACGCTGGGCGAAGCGCCGATCGGCTTTACGTGGAGCTATGGGTCTTCGCGTCCCCGGCCCGAGGATACGGGCGGTGGATGGTGCGCCATCTTTGCCGATCGGATCGAATTCAGCGAGACTGCCGAGGGACTTTCGAAAGCGCTGCAGCCCGCTGCCGATCCCTGGAGCGATCACCCGTTCCATCCCGTGTCCGACTGGAGAACCGAAGTCGCCAATGACGCGACCTGTCTCGGCTATCTCGACTGGATCGCCGTACGGCAAAGCTCGGCCGGTGCGGCACCTTAAACCTAATCCCTTCGGCATCTACATGCCGTGAAACGGCGGTCGGCGAGACGCCGCCGCGTCCCGTCGCGACCTTCTTCCGCAAAACAAGGATAGACCCATGACCGACGTCACCGCGCCGGGTGCGCCCGCGCGCCTGTATAGCCAGACCGATTACGACGAACGCGGCAATTTCCAGTACCAGGGCGATCTGTACCGCTCGGGGGAGGATCTGCCTTCCCTTGCGTCACGGATGGGACGGCATCTCGCTGATCAGTTCATCCTCACGCGCTTCGCGATCAGCACGAGTAAATTTGCGGGCGGCCGGAAGGTCACCGCAGAAATCCTAGATACGCCTGCCGACCTTACCGACCGCGATAGGCAGAACGCGTTCATCGTCGATGTGCGCGACCAGATGGAGCGGTTCGGTTTCACGTGCGCCAATGCGCTGCAGGGATTTCACAGTTGCTCTTTCTTCTGCGAAGCGTGGATCGGGCGGGCCTATTGGGCGGCGCTCGCGAAGAGGCGCGGTCCCAGAAATCCGGTCGAAGCGCTGGTGTCGCTCGCCGCGTTCAAGAAGCGGGTGAAGCCGGGCGATACCCTGAAACTCATCGATGCGCCGGCGGGCCATCGATCGCTGGGAACCACCCGCACGATCACCAAGGTACGATCGGGCGACCTGATCCTCGAAGGCAGGAGCCATCTCGATTTCCCACGCGCCGCTGCCTTCGCCTGCGACGGCAAGCTGGTGCGCATTTCCATCGGTTCGGATCACGACCCGGATGCCCATCTGCTGTACGAGTGGCGAGCAGCGGCCTGAGCGATGGCCGCCTCATTGTTTGCTCTGGATGGGTCCGCAGCCCATGCCCCGCATCTCAAGGCCATGCGGAAGCTCCTCGAGCGCTGCCAGCCGCGCCACGATATCTACACGGTGTTCGGGCACTGCACGGAGGCGATGGCGATCGCGATCGCCAACAGCGTCGATCTGCGCGAGCGTGCGCGGCGCGAAGCCCGTTACCTCGACATTATCGGGCGCTACGGCGCCGACGTCGTCGAAAGTTTCCCACGGGTCATGGCCGAACTCGCCCTCGCGCTGGAGGCGGGGATGGGCGATGTGCTCGGCGCGCTGTTCCATGATCTCGAATTGCACAACAAGGCGAAGGGCCAGTTCTTCACGCCCTATTCGCTCAGCAGAGCGATGGCGGCCATGCTGATCGGCAATCCCGCCACCCTTCGGGAAAGCATAGAAACTCGCGGACATCTTACCGCCATGGAGCCGGCATGCGGGTCCGGTAGCATGGTCATCGCGCTTACCGACGTCCTGCGATCGCAAGGTATCAATTACCAGCGCCACCTCCATGTGACCGCGATCGATATCGATCCCCGCGCAGTCCACATGGCCTATGCGCAATTGTCGCTGCTGCACGTTCCCGCGCGCCTGATCGTCGGCAATACCCTTTCCGGTGAGTTCCGCGAACAGTGGCTCACACCGGCCCACATCCTTGGCGGTTGGACGGCCCGGCTCGCGTCAGCGTCCCAGGACAAGACCCCCAACGAAATGATTCCGCCTGTTTTGGCTGCGAAAACGGCCTACTCAATCGGTGAGACCGAACCTGCGCCCGACTGCAACAAACCAGCGCCGCTACCACGTCAACTCAGCCTCTTCTGATCCGGCCATTGACCATCAGGCAACTTCGCCGAGCGTTCCTCCAACCACAATTGCCGATATGACCGGTGAAGATCCATAAGCTCCCGATGTTTCCCCAAGCCTACCAATCGTCCGCCCTCCATGAACAGGATCTGGTCCGCGTCCTGCGCCGTTGCCAGCCGATGGGTGATCATGATGAGCGTGGTGTCCCCGCCGGCTCTGCCCCGCAATTTCGCGATCGCGTTCGCCTCGCTGCGCGGATCGAGCGCGGAGGTGCTTTCATCGAGGATCAGCACCGGCACGTCCACGCCTGCCAGCCGTGCGAGCTCCAGCTTCTGGACCTGGCCTCCCGAAAGACGCTCGCCCTGTTCCCCGAGTTCCATCTCGAAGTCGATCGACCTGCCGGGCTCGTGAAACCTCCAAAGGTGCAGCAATTCCTCGACATCGCCGATCGCCTGGTTCGCCGGGGGATAGAGGATGTTCTCGCGCAGCGACCGGTTGAACAGGCCGATGAACTGCGGCGCATAGAGGATATGGCGATGCCGATCCGCCCAGGGGATCGTCGCGATATCTGTCCCGCCCACCGCGATCCTGCCGGAAGAGGGGGTAAGCACGCCTGCGAGAAGCTGGGCGAGCGTGGACTTGCCCGAACCGTTGGGACCGACGATCGCGACGAAAGAACCAGCCGGAACATGCACAGATATCCCGGCCACGCCGGGCATGCCCTCGCCATAGCGGAAGCTTACATTCTCGGCGACAAGATCTGACGACGCTGTAAGACCAGGGGACAGGGCGCTGTTATCTGTATCGATGGTCGCAAAGTTCAGGACGTCGCGAATATTGGCGATCGCCACTCCAGCCTGCGCGAGGATATACCCGAGCGAACTGAGCGGCACGGTCAGCCGGAAGGCGTATGTCTGGAGCAGGACGAAATCGCCCGCACTCATGCGCCCCTGGCCGACATCGAGAGCGGCAAGCAGCAGCAGCGCCACGAGACCGAGCCCGACCACGCAGAATTGCAGCGCGGCCATGAGCGTGAGCGAACGGTACATGCCGGCCGCCTCGTACCGTTTCGAACCGAGGGCAGCGCCGGTATGCCGCAGCTCGCGGTCGAGCGCGCCGTTCAGCACCACGCGGCGGGCGTTGCGCAGGATATCGCCGATGGTGCGCGAGACATGCGATGCCGCCGTATTCGTCGCCTCGGCATGAACGCGGTGACGCCTGGCGCCGAGCCAGGTCGCGGCGAGGAAACCCACCAGCGTCAGCGCCAGGATCAGGACATAACGCGGCCGGATCAGGCCTGCGATCACCACGAGACTGGCCAGAGCCTGGAGGATCACCGGCCCGAGCCGCCAGATCAGACCCTCGACGACCAGCGTCAGGCTATAGGGCAGGCGCTCCAGCATGCCGGGAACGCGGCCGCTGCGGCTGTCGCGCGCCGCGGTGATCTCGGGCAGGGCCGCGGCGAGCGCGCGGATGGTGTAATGCCGCGCCAGCGCATCGACCATTTTCGCGGTGCACGACATCCTCGCGGTTTCGAGGATCGATGCGCCTGCCCAGCATCCCACGAACAGCATCACGGTGACGAACAGATACAGGCGCGATTCCGAGGAAGCTGCCAGCATGTCGATCAGGAGTTTGAGGGCGTAGGGTCCGGCAACGCCCATCGCGATCACGAGGGCTTCGAGGGTGAAGGCCTCGAACAGGCTTCGCCTTGCACCCAGCCGCGCCGACAGCATCAGCTGCGTCAGCCGCGCCAATATACCAAATGTCGTCACTGCACAGACCTCCTGGCGATCGTTGAGCCAGAAGGAGGATTTGGAACGCGGCCGCTATCCTAGCGCCAAATCAGCCGCTTTGGAATGCGCGATCCCATGACCCGGAAAGGGGGGGGAAGGGGGTGCGGGAAGGTGACGGGAGACGTGGATCGTCCCGTTACCCTCAAGCTCAAGGAGATGGTTTCCATGGCGAGCATAGCCCGCATGACCGACACGCCCCCCGCGTCCGCTCCCTATCGCATCGACGTCTCGCGCGGCGGCCGCAGTGGCCGCGTGTCCTCGGAATGGTTCTCCAGGCCCGACGACGAGAAATTCCTCTCGCTCTCCAGCCTCTACGACAGCGTGCGAGCCCGCGCCGATCGCTCGACCACCCGGACTGTCGAAAGCCGCGCGATCCGCGTCGAGGCGAGAAGCGATGCTCCCGAACGGCTCACGCTGATCGCCCCTGGCGACGAGCGTCCACTCACACCCACCAACTGGTCCTTCGGCCAGGTCGCGAGCCTCGTCGGCGCCCCGGCCTCCTATCTGCGCCAGCTGCCCGCGGCGCTCGCCGGTATCAATCTCCAGCACGGACTGTTTACCCACAGAGGCGAACAGGTCAAAATATTGCAGACCGACGATGGCCGAACAGAACTGCGGGCTGCGACCGGAAGTCAGTATGGCAGGGTGTACGACTGGGAACTGATACAGGCCATCATGGCATTCGCCGGGGACGGCGTCGGCGATACACGGTGGAAAGTCCCTGGAAATATCGATTGGGGAAGCATGCGCTATAACCCCTATGTCGATATTACTAAAGACACAACCACACTCTACGCATCGGACAGGGATGTCTTCGTATTCCTTGTCGACGACACGCATCCGATCGAGGCCGGTAAACTGCCGAATGGTGATCCCGACCTCTATTTTCGCGGGTTCTATGCCTGGAATTCCGAGGTCGGCTCCAAGACCCTTGGCATCGCGACATTCTATCTACGGGGCGTATGCGCGAACCGGTGCCTATGGGGCGTGGAGAATTTCGAGGAAGTGAACATCCGCCACTCGAAGTTCGCCGGCGCCCGCTTCGCGCACCAGGCCGCCCCGGCGCTCGAGCACTTCGCGAACTCCTCCCCGCAGCGTTTCATCACCGGCATCAACGCCGCGCACGAACGTATCGTCGCGCGCAAGGACGAGGACCGCGACGCCTTCCTGCGGCGGCGCGGCTTCTCGAAAACCGAGACGACGAAGATCATCCAGACGGTCCTCGCCGAGGAAGGGCATCCGCCCACGAGCGTCTATGATTTCGTGCAGGGCATCACCGCGCTGGCCCGCACGAGGCCGCATCAGGACAGCCGCCTCGAACTCGAAGGCAAGGCCCGAAAGCTGCTCGAACAGGCGCTCTGAGGCGCACTTCCCGATCCGAATTTCCCCGCCATCGCCCGCTCCGGTCTTCGACCGGGGCGGCTATGCTCATGAAAGGATAAGGCCATGCGTGCCCAGTCCGATGTTCCCCTTTCCGATTTCACCGTGGACGTCGCCTTCTTCAGCGACGGCGAGCACTATGCCACCCAGAGCTACACAGTCACCGCCTCGACCTGGTTCAGCGCCCGCCAGCAGGCGCTGCAGATGTCGGTGAACAGCGTCTATGACGACCCGCGCATTCCCGGTCTCAGCCGCACCGCCACCCTGCGGCCCGGCTCATGACCCGCGCTCGTACCCGCCGCCTCGGCACGGGGATCTCCGCGCTGATCGCCGCATCGCCCCCGCCCGCCACCACGCTGCCGCTCGCCAGCATCAGCGCCGGATATAATCCGCGCCGCTATTTCGACAGCCGAAAGCATGAAGAGCTCGTGGCATCGCTGCGCCTGCGCGGAATGCTCCAGCCGATACTGGTTCGTCCCGCCAGGGAGACGGGCGATGGCTATCTCATCGTCGCCGGGGGGCGCCGCTACCGCGCGGCGCTCGAGGCCTTCGGGCCCGAGGGCGAAGTCCCCGTCATCATCCGCGAGATGACCGACCAGGAGGCCCTCGAGGCGGCGATCGACGAGAACGACGTGCGCGACGATGCTTCGGAAACCGAGCAGGCCGATGCGGCGGTCCGCGTTCTTGCCGCCTGCCAGGACGATCGCGGTGAAGCCGCTCGCCGGCTCGGGTGGTCCAAAACCAAGCTCGATCGCCGCCTCGCGCTCGCGGGCCTCTGCGAGCCGGTCAAGCACGCGCTCGACGAGCGCCGGATCAAGCTGGGACATGCCGAACTGCTCGCCGCCGTTCCCGCCGACAAGCAGGAGAAGGCGCTGGAGACGATCCTTGCCTCCGGTCTCGACGTCGGGAAGACGCGCGACCTGCTGATGCGGGTCACCCAGGATCTCGCCCATGCCTGCTTCGATAAGAGCGAGTGCCTTGCCTGCCCGTTCAACTCCGCAGCGCAGCGTGCGCTGTTCGAGACGCATATCGAGGACGGGCATTGCACCAATGCCGGGTGTTTCGAACTCAAGACCCAGGCCGCCGAAATGATCCGCTTCGAACAGGAGGAATGCGCAGAAAAGGCTGCGCGGGCTGCGAAAACCACTGGTGACGATACCGGCGCTAAGCAGGCCGAGGACGAGATCGACGCTATCGACGATCCGGATATCGCTGCCGATGGCGACGAAGACGGTGTCGTGGATGACGACACCGGGGACAGCGGCGCGCCCTTCCTTCATCTCCGGGATGAACAGGCCGCATCTTCTGCGAATGATGCCCGAAAACCGACAGCGCCGATCGATACTGGCGCCAGGAAGCCGGACACGCCGAAGTCCCCCGTCACCGCCCGGTCGATCGCGACCCGGACCAGGGAACTGCGCGAGGCGACCTGGCGCACCGCGCTCGCCCGCGCGCTCGCCGCTAATCCGGCCCATGCCCAGACCACGATCCTGGTCGCCGCGATGTCCGGCACGCTCCCACAGATCAAGGCGGAGACATTGCGCGGGCGTGCCGGGCTGCTGGTCGGCGCGTCCTTCCCCGATCTCGATTTCAGCGAGAAGATCGCGGAGATCCAAGCACTGCCGCAAGCGCAGGCCGCGACAGTGCTGTCCGCCATCGGCGCGGCCTATGCGAAGGATGTCACCAGTTTCAATCATGTCGCCGACCTGGCGCGGGCTTTCGCCGTCGACCTGCGCGACGCCTGGCAGGTCGATAAGACCTTCCTCGCACGCTACTCGAAGGAGGAACTCAGGTTCATCGCCCGCGAATGCGGGCTGATCACGCACATCGGCGAGAAGGCGTTCGCAAAACTGCTCGGCCAGAAGAAGACCGATCTCATCACCGGCATGCTCCATGTGCTCGGCTTCGAGTGGGCAGGCCGTCTGCCGAGCGCCATGACCCTCGACGGTGCATATGGGTCGCCGCCTGCGCGCCCGGTCGCACCCACGAGCGAGGTTCCGATCACGCACCTCGCCGCCTGAACGAACCCACGCTCTTCCAGAAGGATGTCTCCCTATGCTGATAACCAGCCTGCTCCCGCTGCTCGCCCGCTATTCGCTCGGCTGCGATCTTGTCGCCGGCCCCGAGGGCATGGTCACGCTCACCATCATCCCGCGCATGATCGAAGGCGGCGGCCACAAGCCCGAAGCCGGTGAACTCCGGCCGATCGCGCTCACCGCGAGCGCCGCCGAGATCGATGCCGAACTTGCGCGGGGCGAGGACGGCGCGCTCGGCCAGCTCATCGCGGGTCGCAAGGCGCTCGCCGATCAGCTGGAAGAGCAGCGCCAGGCGACGCAAGCCGCCCGCGCTGCCGCGGCCGCGAAGGCCAAGCCGGCGACACCGACACCGACACCGAAACCGGCGACCGCCGGCGCGAAAGCGCAGGCGGCCGGCAGTCTGCCTACCGGCGCCAAGCCCGAAGAGCCCGCCAGCCTCTGGTGACGCACGGCAGGAAAAACTCGCCCCATCGCTCCCGATCACTCCCAGGAGACAGTCATGCAGATCGATCATCTCACCCGAACCTTTCGCTATGACGGCATCGACCTGCCGGTGCCGCCGCATCTCGCGCAGGATCCGGCCGCGCTGCGCGCCTATCATGCGACGCTCTACCCGGCGATCCTCAACGCCGAGACGGTCGATGCCGGGGTCATGGGCGGCGCGCATGTCACCGAATATCGCCGCGCCGTCGGCACCAAGGGCTGATCCCGGTGCCGATGGCGCCGCGTCGCCGCGGCGCGACCATCCCGCCGGTGCTGCGCAAAACCCTCCTGGACTGGATCGAGACGGACGATGGCGACACTGCCGGCTTCACCCCGCCCGCCTGCAGCCCCCGGGCCCGAGCCCTCCATGCACGGATCGTCGTCGACCCGCAGGGCGGGGCGGGCGAGTCCCGCGAACCGCTGCAGCCGCCGGCCGGACTTCGCCTCCCGCCGCTTGGCTGATCTTGCCAGTGATCCTGGGGATGATCTTGCGGGCAGGGCCGTCGCGCTATCGCCCGATGTCCCGGCGATCTTCGACGCGCCGCTCGCCCCCCATCACCGGGTGATCGGGCGCTGGGCCGCGTCCCAGGCACAGGATGCGAGAGCCTGTACGCGGCTCGAAGCCCGCCGCCGCATCGAGGCGGTGTTCGATGCCGCCGTGCGCGAAATCCTGAACCCGATCGATATCGTCGATCTGCGCATCGCCGTCCTGGGCAGCGAGGCGGATGGGCCGCCCGCGATCGCCATCATCTGCGACAGCATGGGACAGCTTGATCTCGGATGGATCGAAACCGGCGATGCGCCCACCGCCTGGCGCGCCGCCGCCTACCGGGCGCTCGAGCAGACGCTGGGGCGCGTACTGCCGGTCTTCAGCTACCAGGATCTCTTCGACGAGATGTCCATGTACTACTGGGAGGGGGAAATCGATGACGAAGCGGCCCGCCGCAGCCTGATCGAATGTCACGGCGCGGACGCCGAGGATCTCGACGGCCACATGCTCCCTTCGCAGCTCGACGAGCGCCGCCCGGGCTGGATGATCGCAGCGAACGCGGCGCCGCCGAGCCGGCTTCCCGCTGCCCTGCGTCGCAAGCTGGCGGATATGCGTACTGCGCGGGAGGTGCTTGGCACACTCTTGCCCGAAGCCGGCGCCTGGCACTTCGATTTCGAGGTCGCGAGCGCATATCTTCCCGGTATCGAGGAATGCGCCTCGTTGCCGCCGCTGACGCTGGTTCCCTTCGTGCCGTTTGCGCGCGAACTCGACGATGTCATGCGCAGCGGCATGGAAATGGGGTTCACGGATATCGCCGGTATCTGCCCGCTGCCGGATGTGGCCTGCATCGACGACTGGTTCGCCTCACTGCGGCTCGGCGCACAGTTCCTGCTCGCGGTCCAGAACCTCATCCGCTTCGATCCCCCCAAGCCCAGGAGCCACCCATGTCCGACCATAGCACCCACTTCGAAGCCAGCGGTGGCGGTCTCGTCCTGACGAACGCCATCCTGCTCTATACGAACCAGGCGCCTCGGTATCTCAAACCCTATGGCACCGCGCAGGGCGATACCACCGCCTTCGCCAGCATCCATGCCGTGGAACACGATGGCGATGGCCGGCCGACGATCGCGGTCGGCAGCCCGCTGACGCGCGCGCATCTGCGGCAGTGGTCACAGGCGCTTGGCCGTACCGCCCAGCCCGAGCTTCTCCCCGAACATGTGCTGGTCGCTCATCCCGACATGCTGGCCTGGTGGGTGCCGGCTGAGGTGCGCCCGGCCTATTTCGCGCTGTCGGATCCTCCTGCCGATCTCCATGCGCTTGCTGCGCGAACGACGCTGCCGGTTCCCTATCCACCCCATCTCCTGATCGCCACACGCCATGGGCTTGGCGTCTATGCCCTCCCGGTAAATGAACGCCCTGGCGCCGAGACCCCGGTTCTGCACTCGCCGATCCTCAACGTCTTCGTCGACGGACGTCTCTGCTGGGGCAACATCCCGAAACCCAGGGCGCTCAGCATCGCCTCCATTCCCGCCTATGAAAGCGCGCTGTTCGACTCCTGGTCGACACATCCCAATATCGGGCAGGATCGGACGATACGCGGGAAGGGCGGGCTGGTGCGGCTCTGGGACGATCTGGCGGCGCGCGGCGCGCGCCGGTTTCCGGTGAGCCGTCTTAAGCCTTTCGGCGCCGGCGCGGCCGGGCAGGGGATAGGCCCGCGAAGGACCGCCGCCTGCGCGGTGACGGTAGGCCGGCTCATCGCGCGGGGCCGTGTATGACGATGCTCGCCGATGATGCGACGGCAGCGGCGGTGCTTGACGCCATGCCCTGCTATCCGGTGCCGCCATTCGGAAGGTCGCCCGCCATCGAGGCGCTGCGCGCTTCTCGCGTCGGCCATGGTCTCGCCATCGGCCATGACGGTGTGAAGCTGATCCTGCGTCGCCCGTGGCTGGCGCTGGACGTGCCGGTTGCGGCGTCCATCGCCGCCTATGTTCCTTATGGCAGCATCGGGGCACCGCGGGCCGATCTACGCTGCGGCCTCGTTCCGCGCGCCTTTTACGACGAGGTACTGGGGCATCTGCGTAGCAAGATTCCTGACGAGGCCGCCGCATTCATCCTGTGGAACGAGGCGACCCGTGAATTTGCCGTGGAGTTCCCCGCTATCGATGAAGCGACGCCGACGCGACTGGTCTATCGCATGCCCAGGCTGCCGCCTGACTGGCACATGGTCTGTGACATCCACAGCCATGCGCGCGGCCGCGCATTCTTCAGCGCCACCGATGATACCGATGATGCCCATGCCACCAAGATAGCGATCGTCTTCGGACGTCTCGACCATCCCGATGGTCCCACCATGGCGGCACGGCTCTGTGCGGGCGGCATGTTCCTGCCCTTGCCGCGCTGTCCCTTTGCAGGAGCTCCCGATGCAGACTGATCAGGCCCGGCGTCACTATCTTCCTGCTGTCTTTGACGATCGTGCGATCACGATCCTGCTGGTCGGCTGTGGCGGGAACGGGGCGCAGATGTTGATGGGTCTCGCCGCGCTCGACACCGCACTGCGCGCGATCTCCTCGCGCTCGCTCGACGTCACCGTGGTCGACGACGATATCGTCACCGAGGCGAACCTTGGCCGTCAGCCATTCTACCGCTGCGATATCGGCCATTCCAAGGCGCGTACGCTGACCGAGCGCATCAATCTCGCGCATGGCCTGGCCTGGGAAGCGGTTCACGGACGCGCTCCTGAAGCGATCGGGATCGACGGCTTCGACATGCTCATCAGCTGCGTCGATACCGCTGCGGCCCGCCGGGCGCTGGGGGCGGCTCTGCAGACCGGCAGAAATCCGCCCCTCTACTGGATGGACCTCGGTAACCGCGCCGGCGACGGCCAGTACCTGATCGGCTGCCCGCGCCGCACCAGTCACAGCGATCGCCCACGTCTTCCCACCGTGCTCGAAGTCTTTCCGGAACTCGCCGACGAAAGCGTGGCTGAAGACGATGCGCCATCCTGTTCGGTCGCAGAGGCGCTCGAGCGTCAGTCACTGTTCGTCAACCGCGTCGTCGCAAGCCATGCGCTCGCGCTGCTTTTCGATCTTCTCGGGCGCGGTTCGATCGGGCATGCCGGGGCATTCATCAATCTTGCCGGCGGTCAGACCGTTCCGATCCCGCTTCCTTTCGCGAATGGCACGTCACTTGCGGCGGCCGGACACGCAAACATCTCGCACTTGTAGCCTGTATAGGCTATGTCATATGCTAAGGAGTCGCCATGAACCTCGAGCGTCACGTCAAACTGTTCAAGAACGGCCGCAGCCAGGCGGTCCGCATTCCCCGTGAGTTCGAGCTTCCGGGCGAGGACGCCATTATCCGCAAGGAAGGCTCGCGCCTGATCATCGAACCCGCCCGGCCGCGCTCCCTGCTTGCCGTTCTCAAGACATGGGAACCGCTCGATGAAGAGATCGGCCCGATCGAGGACCTGCCAGCAGAACCGGTCGACATCTGATCCATGTTCCTGCTCGATACGAATATCCTGTCGGACCTGATCCGACAGCCCGATGGCATGGTCGCCCACGCTATCGCCGACGTCGGCGAGGACGCGGTTGCGACCAGCATCATCGTTGCCGGCGAACTGCGCTATGGCGCAGAAAAGCGCGGATCGCCGCGCCTGAAAAGCAAGATCGAGGATTTGCTGTCTCTCATTGCAGTGCTGCCGCTCAAGGACGATGCCGACGCCTGCTATGGGCGTCTGCGTGCCGACCTCGAGCGCCGTGGCACGCCGATTGGCGCTAACGACATGCTGATCGCCGCCCATGCGCTCGCAATCGGCGCGACCCTCGTTACCGACAACATCCGCGAATTCGAGCGGGTCGATGGCTTGCAACTGGTGAACTGGCTCCGAACCACCTGACGCCCGGTTCGCACGGCGTTCCCGGTCTGGTTCTCGTGGTTAGCGAGCATGAAGAAGGGAAGGGGGAGGGCAGAAGGGTGGTCCCAGGGAGATCGCCCCATGCTCACCTCGTACTGTCAGTGTCGGCAGCCCTGCCATTCCTGGCGCGCGGCTGAAGCATTCGCCACCTCATCGATGCCGGGTCTTGCGGCGTGACGACCGATCCTGCCACCTTCGATCCCGCCGACCGGCAGTGCTGGATCGCCCATGGCCGCCGTCCCGAGCATGCCGAGGTACTGGCATCGGTATGGAAGGACTATCCGGACCTTCCTTCCGATGCACCGCTGCATGAATGCATGGCGCGCAGCCGCGCGCGCGTCGCCGCGCTCCGCCCCTTCAATGATGCCATCCGCGAGGAAGCCGAACGCGAAAGACAGCGCACGAACTTCGCCTGCATCGAGAAGCGCGTAGCAAGCGGCCAGATCAGGCCCTTCGATCAGGCCATCCTCCAGGCACGCGCCGAGCATGGCTATAACTGGGACGCTGCAGTCCTCTATGCTCAGGGTCGATACGCGGCGGAGGCTGGCTGGGGACCTCGCGATTTCTCGGCGCCACCGGGTGAAACCTCGCCCGCTTACGCCCAGGGGTTCCGCGATGGCGGTGGTTGTTTCGAAGATCTGTTCGACGTTGCCAGGCGTTCCTACGCGGCTGCCATGCGACAGGAGGACCGATTCCCGGCTCCCGGAAAGGCTTTGGTTTCACGGCCGGCTCCGAGCAGTTGGCCGTCTCCGACAGACGCCCCGCGTCCCGCATTATGGTCGAAACGCACCGTGATCATCGGTGCTGCCACTGCATCGAATGCCGCAGCAGGCTTGATGACCATGCTCCAGACACAGCCCGGGCATGAAATGGCGCATATCATCATAGCCGACGTCGGTCGGGGCTTTCGTGCGTGGCGCAGTGCGGAGCCCGCCCAGACCGGGAATCCAGCAGATCAGTTACGGGCCTTGTTTGCCGGGATCGAACCGGACGACCTGCTGATCATTGCCGATGGCGAAGATCTCGCCTGGATAGACCGACATGCCGGCATGCTTCCGCTCTGCCGGACCATGGAGCGCACGCGTAATTCGGCGATCCAGCAGCGCGCGCAATTGCGCGCCTGGCTCGAGCGCGGACTATGCGAGGGCGAGGTCCTCGCCGGCGGCCATATCCGCTGGACCAGGCTCGCGCAGGGTCTGTCCGGCCGCCTCGGCGAATTCGTCGCCCGCTATGCCCATAAAGCCCAGCCACGCGGACACCGCCTCGTTATCGAACTACGCGATGGCGATCCCGCAATCGGCTTCATGACGCCGCAGGGCGAACTGCTGAACCCCGAGGCGATCATTACCAACAAAGCGCATATGCGCAGACACATGGCGGCGATGCTGCGATGCTTTGCAGCCGCCATTCCGCATCACCCCGACATGGCTGCCCGCACAGCACGACCAGACAATCCGGGAGTACCCCATGAACGAGATGACCAGCTTGCCCGTCATGCCGGGCAAGGACACGCAAGCCGCAATCCTCCTGCCGGGACCGATTGACGATGGCCGTTGAACCGAGCGGGGCACAAGCGGACTTTCCGAGATTGAACCGCGCCGAATTCCGCAACGCCATCCCCACACTTCCCGCTGCGTGCTCGTCGCGCTCCTGCCCGGTGACTTTCAGAAGGGTGCCCGTGCGAAAGCACACCAGAACTGGAAATGGTATCGCCGTTTATGCCGGTACGTTTGGCGAAGCCTTGATATCCTCCCGACAATCGCAGTCTGATATACGAGCTGTTATCGCAACCGAGTTTTCCGACGATTCCGGTTGAAACCACTCCTCGGCTGCGAAAGCCCAGCTCTGGCCGGTAGATGACGGTCCGGTTCGAAGCCGGGTTGCGGGGATAGGTAATGCTCACGCGGTGTCGGCTGCCGGCTAGAATGGGCCCTTCACCGATCGCCCTTGGAACGGCGGCTTCCCTGGGAGCCAGTCAATCGCTCAGTTCCGGTCAAAGCGGCTCACACGGCGAAATTGTTGGTTGCAAAGCTTTATCCACGTGGCATTTTGGCCTCCGGGGGAAGCAATTTCGATGGCATCCAAGGCTCTGATCGCAAAGAAACCGCGTGAACAAGCAGGCTCGGTGGCCTCACGCGCTTTTGACTTTCAAATGCACGCGTCGATGGCGCGAATTCTCGAGGCCTACCAAAACGGCGAAGGCTTTGTTGCCTATTTCGACTTCTTTGACGACTTAATTTTTCTGACCGGAGACGGCGACGACGCTGCCATTTGCTTTTACCAGATGAAATCCCGCGCCGGCTCGGCCTGGACGCCTAAACGGTTGGCAAGCAGGCCAGCCAAAGGCGACCTGCCCAAATCCATCGTTGGCAAGACCTATCACAACCTGCACGAATTCGGGGCGCTGGTTCGGAAGGCAGCGATCATCTCGAACCAACACCTCCAGGCGAAATATCCTGATGGCAGCAAGACCGGACCAGACGACGGTGAGATATTGCTTTCAGCATTATCCGCTGAGGATCATGGCGTCTTGGTCGCCGCGATCCAAGCCGATTTCCCCGGAAGCATCGATCCACGGCACGCCGAACTTTTGGTTTATGAGCGCATCGCGCTCGACATGCAAAGCTTCCGCCAGACCTTGCTCGGCATTGTCACCGAGTTTGCGACCGCGATCGGGCCAGAATATGCGGTATCCGCCCAACCGCTTTATCAGGCGCTGCTCAGCGAAATCTCGCGTTGCACCGGGACCGTCGCTTCCAGCGCGAGGAATCTCCCCGAGCTCAAAAAGCAAAAGGGTCTCGCGGCTTCGGATGTCGCGGCGCTGGTTGAGCAAATGAAGCGACGTGGCCGCACGCCGACCGAATGGTGGCCGACCGTCGAAGCTGAGCTAATAGCCGATGGGTGGAAGACCATACCGCTACGCCGCCTATCGCTTGCCTGTCTAGAATATTGGCGGGCCCGCGAACGCGGCGCTGGGATTGCCCTTGATCTTCATCAAGCGCTCGCTGAGTTGTTTGCCGCGCACCCAGACTTGGTGGACGACACCATCGTAGGAACGATGGCCGCCTATAAGCTCGCCGGCAGTATATTGGACCCCGTAGGTGAGCCCTATACCGGCCAAGCCGCACTACTTGTCGAAATCATGGAATCGCTCGGATGACCGGTCCCAATGTCACGCGGCTGCGCCGCATCTTGCGATCGCTGAAAGACGCTAGCCATGACCAACGTAAGATTCGTCGGACTCTTCCTATTGTCGCGGACCGAGAAGCGCGCGTTGAAGGTGCCCTTGAACGCGTCAAGGATCGTCATTCAAGGTGGAAACGGCTTCGGAAAATCAGCGATTCTGAAGAGCATCTACGAGACGCTGGGAGCCTTACCCCAAAAGATTGATAGCCGATGGCGGGCCGGGAACGTCTCGAGTGCATTGGTCTTTGAATATCAAGGAAAACGCTACACTGCGGTAAAGGCGCTGGGCATGTACGCCTTGTTCGACGCTGAGCGTAAATTGCTATTCTCGGGCCAACAAATAGTAAAGGAATGGGGGCCGCAGCTTGCGAAATTCTTTGGCTTCAAGCTAATAATGAAGGATCGCGACGGCGACATTGTTGTACCGCCACCATCCTACATGTTCGCGCCCTTCTATATCGATCAAGATATGGGCTGGAGTCGGCCTTGGTCATCCTTCCAAGATCTCTACCTCCCCGATAGCACGCGCACCTTGGCTGACTATCACTCGGGGCTCAGGCCCGATGCTTATTATGAAGCGCGCGCTAATCTCGCCGTTGATCGCATCGCGCTGTCCGAACTCGAAGCAAGTGTCTCGACACTGCGAGATGCTATAGACCAAATCCAGCAGATTGATGAGGGTGTAAGCCCTACCTATGACATGGGAGAGTTTCGCGCTGAGGTTGAAGACCTTGTTCGGGAAAGCGAGACTTTGCTGACGCAGCAACGCGAGTACCGGCGCGAAATCTCCGAATTGCACGAGGAAACGCACCTTCTTCAGTCCGAGAAGAGCCTGCTTGAGCGCGCGCTCCGCGAACTGCGCGAGGAGTTTGATGTCGCCGCCGCGCTGCCCGACGAGATCGAGTGCCCTACCTGCGGTCAGGGCTATGCGAACGACTTGGCCGACCGCTTCGCGCTGATCCAGGACGAAGGCGTGCTGACTGAGGCGATCGGCGCCACTAATATCAAGCTAACCCGCGTCAGGGAAGACGAGCAGCAGAAACAAGATAAGCTGCACGAGATCGAGAGGAGCCTCCGACGGATCGAGCATATTCTTGCGGTCGAACGAGCAGCCCTGTCTTTTAATGATGTTGTGATCGCCGCTGGGAAGACCGAAGCTGCCAAGATTCTTCGCAGCTCGCTGGGTGAGAAGGCCGCCGATGCCGCTGATGTACGCTACCGCGTCGATAAGCATCGAGATACAATGACCAGCCTCACTAGTGCCAAGCGAAGTGGCGAGATTCTAAAATTCTACCGCGCGCTACTCGCTAAATATGCCTTCGACCTAGATGTTGCGCTCGAGCAGGATGGCGCGCAGTCTATACACCGTATCCAGGCCGCGCGTGGCAGCGAGGGGCCTCGTGGACTTCTGGCATATTACTATGCGTTTCTGCAAACCCGCGTTAAATATGCTACCGCCACGGCATTTCCGATTGTGATCGACGCCCCCAATCAACAGGGCCAGGACGCAGTGCACCTGCCTCAAATGCTGAGGTTTATCTTCGCGCAGGCGCCGGCTGATGCGCAGGTCATCGTCGCTGTTGAGGAGGCGTCGCAGGGTCTGCCGGCCGATGTGGATATCCGATCCTATGGCGTGCAGCGGCGGCAAGTACTGCGCGAAGCTGAGTTCGATGAGATCAACGAAAGGTTTTCTGTATACACTAGGCAACTACTGCTATGATATTTTGAATGGTTTATTGCGGCGGCAACCTGAGCGCGACTAAAACCTAGTTGCCGCATCTCGCGCTTTAGCATGTGTCGGCATAATCAGCCGTTGATCAAACGTGCTCCCCTGATGGCTCCGGATCCATTGATAACCGGATTATCCGAAACGTGCTCTTTCGAGGCTGGACTAGGAATGGCGGGTAAGTCCCAGCCTTGGTCTCAAGCGGAATGTCCGCTCATGGGCGCGCCATTTTCCCAATAGAACGGCTTGGATGGGCGCAAACCGGGCGCTCTGTAGAGCGTCCGAATCGACCGCGACTGATGACCGACCGACCTAACCGTCCTCGTATCGCTAATGTTACCGTGAGTGTTCGAATAATGCACAGAGGCCATCTGGACCGCAGGCGCCTGGCAGCGCGCCGATAGCCGCTCTACGACAACGCGGCGACCAGCTCTGCGGTAAACTGATCGAGGCAACCGCCCCTTACATCCCGACGCCTTACGTCTCCCGTAGCATAGCCGCCGATTTCCGACGCCGATCTTGGGCGTGTGCGTGGGCCGGAGAGCAGGGAGCGGAGAGGGGAGGAGGGCTGGGGCGACGGACCCGGGGCGGTCGACTGCCTCTTCCGTGCCTCTGGAGATTATCCCATGGATGTGATCGTTTCCCGCACCCGCATCGCCGGGTGCGCGCCTCTCTATTCCTATCGTGCGCTGGTCCCGCTGGAAGGCGTCGATCCCGATCGGCGACACCGCGTTGCGGTCCTGCATGTCCAGACCGCGACCATCCGTGCGGCATGCACGCGCATTGCCGACACGATTGCGCCCCATCGTTGGTTCGAACGGGATATCGCCGTTTCCTTTGGCCTCGCCGCCCAGCTCGGCCTCGCCGCGCGGCGCATCGAAGCGCTTCTGCTGCAGTCGGTGTTTCCCGAGATGACCACATGGTTGGCGCCGATCGCGCTTCGGCTCGACCATGACCCGGGAAGCGCGTCCCACCGCGTCGCGACCATCGATCTCAATGCCGCTTTCGATGCCGTCGTCCCGCGCATCGACACCCTGACAGCCGCCGAACTGGCGCCGCCTCGGTCCATCGATCGCCGCGCCGCCTGATCCAGGAAACTCGCACATGATACATTACACACTTTCCCATCTCGAAGCGGCCGCCTCCCTGTGGGAAGCGGTTCTCGACCTGCGCGACCATCCGGCCGCCGAACCCGACGCTCTCGTTCGTGCGCTGGCGATCCGCAAATCGTTCGAGGCGATCGGGACCTGCGCCATGCGCATCATTGTCGTGGGCTGGATCGATGCGGTCGATGCCGCCTGGTACAGGAACCAGGAGACCTGCCCCTTCTGTTTCGACTGGTCCTTTGTGAAACAGTGGGTCATCGACACCATCGACTGGTCGGATCCCGATAATCCGGCGATCCGGATAGATGCTTCGGGCACTGACATGACGGACAATGTGACTACGGCGGCCCAAGCGGGGGCGAAGTCGGCCGGGCCAGCGGGGCCGCAAATCACTCGGCACGATCATGTCGCCCTGCTCGCCCGCGTGCGCGCTGCCCTGGAGAGGCCGGACAGCCTCGATGCCGCCGCGCGCGCCGCATTGATCGGGGTGATCGGCGCCAGCGAAAGCGGGCTCAGGGTTTGTGCGCTGCCCTGGCCGATTGATGTCCATCCGGGCATCATCGAGCACCGTCATGGCATCAATTTCTACGCAGGCCTGAACCGTGACGTTCTCGTCGCGGAGATGGCGGAATATGCGCGCGAATGGTGGAAGGAGATCGGCGACAGGCGCGATCCGAATACGCTGCCAGATGACGAGGTCATGGCCGCCTATTTCGACGATCACCCTTCGGAAAGCTATTCGACCGAGATCCTGCGCCTGCTGCCTCTCCCGGCAGTCCGCTCAGTCTCTTCGATTGAAAGCGGCGCCTACTGCGTGCTCTCGACAGCCCATCTGACGGTGCAGACGGCCGGCCTTCTCGACAAATGGGCCTGCTGGCCTCCGAGCGACCGCCCCATCGACATCGCCGCCTCCGTCTATGGCTGGTTCGTGCCGACGCGGCCGCTACCCGATAACCGTCGGGCGCAGATTCCGGATGATCTTCAGGAGATCATCGCGTTCGGACGTGATCGGGGCTTCCAGTTCCTGCTGCTCGACTGCGACGCGGATCGTGCCGCCGATCTCCCCGTCCACGACTGGTGACCGTATCGAGGAACGGCTTACCAGCCGGGAAGAGTCTGGTTGGCATCCCGCCGGCGATGGGCTCCACTCGGAATACCATTGCCTTCAATCCATCATGGAGCGCCCGCGCCGGCCTCCAGCAGCGGCAGCAGCATCGCATGGAGGGCATCCTCCGCGCGCTCGCGCCGGGGTGCATCGCTTGAGGCCAAGTCCTTGCGCATCCAGTCGGGCAGTCGCCGCACGAGGTCCCGCAGTTTCACATCGTTTGAATCGCTCATCGCCTCCTCTTTGCAGGACGCTCACCGCGACGACAACTATCTTGGCGCTTTGCGTCGGCAGAGCGTCAAGCCGGGACGAAAGGGAAGGGGGCAGGGTAGGGGAGACGGCCGGTTGGTCCGTCGCCGAGACAGGAGATGATCATGCTTCTTCCCGCCACGATCGAGATCGCGGTCAGCCAGGATGCCATTCGCTGCGCGTCCCGCCTTGTCGCGAGTAGCGCGCTCGCTGCGATCCACGAAATCCTGCAGAATTGCCGCCGGGCCGGCGCGCAGCGCGTCATGATCAACCTTGTCGAGGAAGATGGCCGCGCCTTTCTCGATATCCACGATGACGGCTGCGGCATCGATAATCCCGCAGCGCTCCTGACCCTCGGTTTATCCGATTGGGGCGACGATATCATGCGGCGTGAGGATCCGGCCGGCATTGGCCTGTTCAGCCTTGCCGGCCATGCCATCGAGATCCACGCCTTCTCGCCCGCGATGGGACACGGCTGGAAGGTCCGGATTCCCGCTGAATCCTGGAATGGCGACAGGGCGCTCGAACCCGAACCGTGCGACCTCAGCTGGGAAACGATGGTCCGCATCGAGATATCCGGCGACTGGAAGATGGGCATTCGTTCGACCATTGCTGAGGCCGCCCGTTACTATCCCTTGCCGGTGACGCTGGACGGTGCGCTGCTGCCCCGTGAGGATTTTCTCGAGGATGCGCTGCTGATCGAAGAGGCCTGCGGTTGCCGTATCGGCGTCTATAAAGGCAATTTGGTCCAGCAGGATGGCCCCTGCATCAACTTCCATGGTTTGGCCGTCCCGTGCTCTCTTCCCAATATATTCGAGTTGAAGAGGCAGGACTGCCGCTGGTCCGTTCGCATCGATGTGATCGACGCGCCTGAAATTCGCCTCGCCCTGCCGGCCCGCCGCGCGGTGATCGCGAACGAGGCGATGAAAGCGCTGCGCATCGCCATGGAACGGGCCCTATACACGGCCATCGCCGCCCAGGAGGATCATCGCCTGCCCTTCGCCTTATGGCTGCGGGCTCGAGGACTCGGTGTGACGCTGCCCGCGGTACGGCCAGGGCTCTCGATCTGGGATCCATCGTCCGACGATGAACATCAAAAGCCCGCGGACGGGATGACTATCCTAGAAATTGCCTCTGCGGGCGCAATGATGATTGTCCCGTCGCTGCGCTCCGAGATCGCGCAGGCGCTGGCGCTCGCCCACCATCAGCCGCCGCTTCAGGATTTCGTGCTGGTGGAGGAGGAACGCTGGCTCGACGGCTATGACTGGTACGACGCTCTACCGATCATCCTCTACGTTTCCTTCCGGATTTACCGGGACGGCATCGAATATCCTTATGGTGAAGACGACCGCCTTCCATGCGGTTTCGCTTCAGGTTTCGTCGACAGGATCGTTGCCGACCTGGAGATCGCCGAGACCGGGCATGAGGATGCGCCGCGGCACGTCCATTCCATTGAAATCCCGGCCCTGGTCTGTCCCACTGGCAGTTGGGATATCGAGGAGGCCGTGATCCTTGTGACCCGCGGCGGCGGTATCGACCCGGATCGCCTGGGATGCGTGATCCACGCGACGCTGTTTTCTTCGCGCGACGATGCCGACACCGATAGCTGGGAGACCCAGTCCCGCGCCTTCGCGCGCGAAGCCCGGCAGGTGGCGACCGGCATTCTTCTGGGGGAGGACGCCGCCACCCTCGAGGCCATTGTCATGGAGGCGCGGCAGCATCTCGCCTGTCTGATCCCGAAGGATCGCCGGATTGTCATCCCCGCGGATCGCGGCGGCATCACTGCCGATTTCATGCCGGGCTGAGACGCTGCCGCCCGAACCCATCCCCTGAGCAGCAGATCCGGCGTCCGCACACGATGCCGACGGAAGGAGCACGCCCATGACCATCGCCACTCATGACTTCACCCGCAATGCGAAAGTTCCGCTCGGTCACTGTTCGGCCGGCACGCTGGAACTGGATCTCGGCAAACTGATGTCGGGCCGATGCCTGATCCAGGGATCGTCGGGCGCAGGCAAGAGCCAGACGCTGCGCCGGATCATCGAGGAGGCCTTCGATTATCTGACCACGATCATCGTCGATCCCGAAGGCGAGTTCGCCAATCTTGCCGCGCATATCGGCGCCACCACCGTCATCGCGCGCGACTATGCCAATGACGGTCTTACCGCGCTCGCGCTGCGCACCCGCCAGCACCGCATTGCCCTGCATCTCGATCTCACGGATCTGGAGCCCGACCACCGCATTGAGAAGGCCGCCGCCTTCTTCGCAGGGCTCCTCTCGGCGCCGCGCGAGCATTGGGCACACACGGTGCTGGTCTGCATCGATGAAGCGCATCTGCTCGCACCGCATATGGCGGCCTCGGCCCGCGACGCCGAAACACGCCGCCTAGGCGTCGCTACCCTCACTGACATGTGCGCGCGCGGGCGCAAACGCGGGATTGGCACGATCATCGCCACGCAGCGTCTCGCCAAGCTCGCCAGTTCAGTGGTCTCCGAACTGCATAATCACCTGATCGGTCTCAACGTCTTTGACCGTGACGTGGCGCGCGCCGCTGACCTGCTCGGCTTCGCCAGCGATCAGGCGGCGCTGCTCCGCCAGTTGCCGCCGGGAGAGTTCTTCGCCTTCGGACCCGCGCTCTCGCCCCTGCCGGTACTGGCGAAGATCGATCCCACGATCACACCGCATATCGGTCGAACACCCGATCTGGTCGCCGCCGCCGATCTCGACGCGGACGAGAGCCGCACGCTCCTCGATCTAGACACCTTGCGCGAGGTCGCACCAGCCAGGACCACCCATGCCGTCATGCGGGGGCAACGCGCGCTCGACGCTTTCCTGCTCGATCCCGCTGCATCCGCCGCCGCACGCATCGTCGGGGCGCTGGGCAGCATCGCGCCTAACGCGACCACCGCAGATGATCTTGCGCGCCATCTCGCGCTCCCCACCACTGACATCGACGCCGGTCTCGATCTGCTCGCCGCGATCGGCGCCTCGGACACCATGCCGCGCGGCGATACGCGTATCGCGCGCCTGTCGGCCCGGTTGCGCCTGCGCGTCGTCGACACTCCAGTCGTCGGCTTGGCCTGAAGGAAGCCCACCATGACCCAAACCAGCTTTGATCTCGACGCCGATATCGTCGAACTGACCCCGTTCGTCCCCGCGACGGAGACCGCGCCGACCATTCCGCTCTCTGAACTGGCTTTCCGCGCGGATGCGTGGCTTCCCGATGAGACGGCGCGCCTCCGCGCGGCATTTATCGACGATTGCACGATGGAGGAGATCGCCGCCCGGCTTAGGCGGTCCCGGGCCGCCGTCGCTACCCGGATCCATGACCTGGGCCTGCGCCGTAATTCGCGGCAAGCATGGAGCGACTGGGACGATGAGGAACTGGCGCGCTGCTACGCTCACGAGTCGACCGCGACATTGGCGGCGCGGCTGGGCCGCGGGGTGAGCGCGCTCTATGCCCGCGCCCGGCTGCTCGGCCTCTCCGAGCCCGGATCCCCGCGGTACAGTGGCTGGGAGGACGCGCAGCTGCGCGCCGGCTACGCGAAAGGCGTTCCTGTCGCGCAGATCGCGAGCCTGATCGGGCGACCCTTCGCCGGTGTCATCTCGCGCGCTTCGGCGCTGGGGCTGCGCCATGCCTGCCAGCCGGACGACTGGAGCGACGCGGAAATTAACCGCGCCCTAGAACTCGCGGCAACCGGCGCACGTTATGTCGCCATCGCCGAGGTTCTGGTGGCCGAAGGCTTCCCGGCCCGGAACAGTCGCAGCCTCGTTCAGCGCCTGCGTAAGCTGGGCTATGGCAGGGGCTGGGGCCGCCCGTGGATCGCCGAGGAAGACGCGCTTCTGCGTCATGCTTACGCGACGGGCGCGAGCCTGACGCCGCTGCGCGAGCGGCTTGGCCGCACACCTCACTCGATCCGCTGGCGGGCCGAGGCGCTTGGTCTCAGGGGCTCGCATGTCCGCCGGGACGGATTTCGGCAGGGACCGGTATGGACGGCCGAGGAAGAAGCGCGATTACGCGCGGACTATGGCAAGGTTCCGACCCGCCAGATCGCCGAAGCGCTTGGCCGCGGCGTGCGCGCCGTTCTCTATCATGCGAACCACATGGGGCTGGTCCACGGGTTCATGCGCGCGTTCAGCGCCGACGAAGACAGGGCGATCCGTAACGCCTGGACATATGGCGTCTCGATGGTCGATGTCGCGCAGGCCCTTGCCCGCGATCCCGCCGTCATCGGCAAGCATGCCACGCGCCTCGGCTGCCGGTTCAACGATCCGGCGCGTCCCACGCGAGGCCCTAAGACGCGGCGGGCCAATAGACCACCTGTCACGCTCCACAGCCTGCTGGCGCTCGATACCGCTGTTCCGGCCGGTGTCGATCTTCCGATCGCTGCCTGATCACGGGCGCCGCTTCTTTCCCGGAGGTTTCATGTCCACGCCTGTCCCGCCCAGCAGCCTGTCGTCTCTGCGGCGGCAACTCTCCGGCTTCGATCATGCGCTGAGGACGGCCCAGCAACTGCGGCGTGCGACCGGTGTGCCGCACTATGTCGTGCACGGCGTCGCGCCGCTGCAGGCGTTCAGGGTTACGATGCGGCCGCCGGCCTGGCCCGACCGCTGGCTGGCGATGGTCGCATGACGATGCCATCTGCCAACCACCCAGTTGTGGCCGCCTGGGGCATGGGCGTAAACAGCACCGCCATGATTATCGAATGGGTGGCGAGGGGACGAAGGCTGGATGCCGTATTGACTGCGGATACTGGCGCCGAAAAGCCCCAGAGCTACGCCTACCTTCCGATTTTTGAGAAATGGATGGACGATCGAGGCATATCGCACCATATTGTTCGATACGAGCCGAAGAAATTCAAGCATTGGCCGCCGTACTTTACAATATTGGAGAATTGCCTGACGAACTCGACTTTGCCATCTGCCTCATTTGGTAGAAAATCTTGTTCGGTCAAATGGAAGATACAGCCTCAAGACCTTTGGGTGTCAAAATGGCAACTTGCAAATAATATATGGCAGGTTGGCGGTAAGGTTGTCAAGCTGATCGGGTATGACGCTTCACCTGCCGACAGCCGGCGTTATGCGAACCGCGAAGGCATCGTGGATGCCCGATACGACTATCTTTATCCGCTTCTGCACGAATGGCATTGGGACCGCGACGCCTGCATCAGGCGGATTGAGGCTGAAGGCTTGCCGGTTCCCCCGAAATCGAGTTGCGTCATCTGTGCGCATATGCGTTCCGAGGAAGTCGCGCAATTGCCGCGCTGGGTGCTTCGATTGATCGTGTTGGTTGAGGCGCGGGCCGCGCCACGCCTGCGCAATGTCGAGGGATTGTGGCGTCGGGCGACAAAAGCCCGTCCCGGCTCCATGACCATGTTCATCCGGCAGCGAGGGCTTCTTGATCCCGACGAGATCGACGCCATCGTCGCAGGCGCACCCGTCGATCTCATTGATTTCCAGCGTGTCGCTGCGGCCATTCCCGTGGAACGGCGACCGCATATGCGCGAATGGATCGATCGCTTCAATGAAGGTGTCGATAAGCTCGCCGCCTGATTGCCTCACCTGTATAAAAGTGACCGTCCACTGGCCCCAGCATTTGATGAACGCGCGATCAGCATGCGCAATACTTTGCTTCAAGACGAGCCGATCATCGAGCGCTGCCTGGTGAAAGATATTTGTGAAACCATTCGCAGATCTCGCTGACCACGCTTCGGACGGTTGCGGGGGAACCCGCTAACGAGTGATTTTCGCCCCCGTACCGCAGGATGCGAGCAGTCTTTCCTTGGCGCCATAGGCCCGTATAAAATGCCTCCGATTGGTATGTTGTGCCGCGGATGTCCAGGTCTCCGTGGATTAGCAATACTGGCGCGTTCACTTGATCGACGAAACTCAAGGGGGAGTTACGCTGGTAAAACTCTCCCTTCGCATATGGAGGCCCTTGTGCCGCCGGCGAAGTCAGTTCAGCAATTACCACATTGTCTGATTTATCTTGTTCGTCGAGATCGTACCCGCGAGCCGTCGGATCAAATGCCCCATAGTAGGCCCTCAAATCGGATATAGGGGCAATGGCCACAATAGCATTGAAGCGATGGGACTGCGTAGCCAATCCTAAAGCTGTATAGCCGCCGAAACTTTGGCCCATGAAACCGACCCGTGTCCGGTCCGCAATGCCAAGTTCGACCAATCGGTCCACTGCGGGATCAACATCCAGCGCAAGCTCCGTGAGCGGATCTTGCTTGCCATCCCGCTTTAATGGGATCGACGGGAGCAGAATGGCGAACCCCTGAGCGGCGTAGAGATGGAGATTGTAGATGCCCGGCATATACAGATCCAGCGAGTAGTCTGACCAGCTTGGAACAGTCGCTACCGCGTATCCCCATGTTATCACGGGTACCCTGCCGCCCTTATATCCTGGAGGCAGCAGAACGGCCGCCTTCAGAGGCTCACCGTGTCCGCTTAGGTAATCAAATTCGAACGTACGCCCGGTCTCCACTGCGGCTAGGTGGCGATTAAGCTCAAGCAGAGTGACAGCTTTTCCATTTCGCGCGGATGCGCGAACGAATAAGCCTTGGGCCGTCTGCTCGCTCCATACGATTCCTTTAGCATCGCGGCCAATCAGTTGGGCCTTCTCCGGAAGTCCAGCGGGCCGGGATGACATGATGTCCTTTTTACGATCTGTCTCAGGTCTGATGACGCCCGTGACAGTATTGGCCGCAAAATATTGGACGGCTTGGCTTTCCAGTTTCGGGCGAGCCGCGAAAGTAAAGGTGTCTCCGGCATCTCCTGCCCAGCCGACCAGCAGCAATGGTAGTGCCGCTTCATCTGGTAGTTTCATCCACTCGATGGCTTTCGGTCTATGAAGATCGACCAGACCCAATTTTTTCTGAACCAGCCATTCGCCGTCATTTCTGGGAAAGGATGCATCTTTGGCAGGCGCAAGCACACCGGTGGTTGCCATAACGGCAGCCCGGTCACCTCTTGGAGAGACGCGGACGGCAAGGCTCCCCTTGAAGGGATATGCCGGCACATGCGCCAAATCTGTGGACGTGCCCGTCTCTACGTTCACGATGGTAAGGATCGCTTCCTGATCCGAGCCCACTGTCGTGCGCTCTGCACCACTCGCAGAGGCACTGACCACGGCTTCCTGGCCCTCGCGCACTTTGTCCCGGGTCATTGATACATGACGATAGAAGCGCTCTGTGGCTTCGAGGAGGCTCGAAATGCTGCCCGACGGGAGCATCGCGGCTAGCAGTCGACTTCCGTCAAGCCAAACGAACGGGGCATTCTCATCACCAATCGTACAGACATTCGGCGAATTCGACCCCGGACCCGCGAAATCAAGCCTGTTGACGCCGCTGCCGTACCTGGTTTGTGTTACGATCGCCTGGTCACTAAGTCTGTGGACCCGATCGGTCGTCCGATCCCACATGTATAGCCTGACATTATTGCCGCCTTTGGGCTCAGTACCTTCCGGGCGCGTAGACAGAAACGCCAGGCGCTGCCCATCGGGGGACCACGTCGCACACCAGGATCCGGCAGCCTCGGCGTGTCCTTCTGTCAAATTTCGGCGTACGCCGGTGCTGCGATCGATGAGCCATATATCTGCGCGAGATGGATCAATTTCATATGCTGCTCGGCCATATATTTCGCCATCTCTCGCCGGCCGAAGGACAACGGCGGCGAGAAGCATTCCATCGGGGGATAGCTGGGCCCGATCCAAACGTTCCATCCCGAGTACGTCGTCCACCGACATGGGGCGCGATGACACAATCGAGGGCGCCAGAATAAGAAGCATGGCAATAACAACTCTGCTCATCCGGCACCTTCCTCTGGTTCCTGTCGAACGTACCGATCGCTACGGGGATGGAAACCCGAAATGAAGGATTTCTCAGGCCAATATGCCTTCATAACCTCCGTCCGATTCTGACGAGTAGCGGCCTTGCGATAGCCAGCTATGGAGACACAACCCGTTGCATTTAATCGCAGGATTTCTTGTCTGAAGGCGTAGGCGACAA
Source organism: Sphingobium yanoikuyae (assembly GCF_013001025.1). NCBI lineage: Bacteria > Pseudomonadati > Pseudomonadota > Alphaproteobacteria > Sphingomonadales > Sphingobiaceae > Sphingobium > Sphingobium yanoikuyae. The sequence goes on from NZ_CP053021.1 coordinate 1,666,976, forward strand.
CTGGTCGCTCGCTAGTCGGCCCTATCTTGAGGCCACGCTGGGGATAATGGGGGACCAAGCCAGCGGCATTTCGCTGGTGGCCAACCGTTCCGCCGCGCGGCCCGCCACTATCCCCCGTTCGCTCCCGATACCGGGACCGCACCTGCCGGTGCCGCCGACCACGCCGCTCCCGCAGTGTCTGCGATGACCGCCGGTTCACGCCGCCGCCCCTCGCTACGGCGACTCTCGCCAGCGTAGCACCCGCGCGGCTACCGCCGCGCCCCCGGCCTCGCGCCCCAATCCACCTTCATCATCCCTCGCGCCGCGCCTCTGCCCCTGATCGTGCCGCGGTGTCGCGCGGAGTTGCGGGCGGCGGGGGCGTTGCGCGTGGACCGCGGCGGCGTCGCGCTGGTGGAGGCGGAGCGCCTCGCCGCGGGCGGGCGGCGCGGGAGGCGAGCGCGGGATAGAGAGGAGAGAAGGGCCGGTGAGGGTGTCGCCGAGAATGGTTTCGAGCGACATTCGAAAGGTAAAGACGATGAACATCGGTGAAATCTTTAATCGGAACGGCCGTCTGAAGGGCTCGATCGCCACCCGCACCATCGATCTGCCCAGTGTCGGGCTGCGCAAGGTCGTGAGCGATAATCCGAAGGCTCCGGTCTACGAGATCCTCGCGCTTAACATCGCCCGCCGCTACGTCCAGATCGGCGCGCTGTGGGAGGCCGTGTCGAAGCAGGGGGATGTGTTCCTCGCCGGGAACATCGACGACCCCAGCCTGCCCGAGCCGCTGCCGATCGCGCTCTTCCCGGCCGACCATGGCGGCTACATGGTCGCCTGGCGCCGCGACACCATGCGCTCCGATTTCGGTGGCGGCATGGGCGCGAGCAGCGGCCGGTACGACGATCGCGGCCCGGGCGATCAGGGCGGCTTCGGTGACAGCACCGTGGGTGCCGGCGGCGAACGGTCGGGTTCGGACACCTCGTTCGAGGAGGAAGACCCGTTCTGATCAGGCGCTGATCAGTCCCATCGGGCCGGGGAGGCGTCAGGCTTCTCCGGCCTCTTTCTTTTTCGCCCATGAGGAGACATCCCATGCGCCGCTCTTCATTGCATTCTTCCGCCCCGTTGACCGACCTTGCCGCGCTCTCCGCGGCGATCATGGCCAGCCCCTCGATCCGCGACCTGCTCGCGCGGCATGTCGAGGGCGCGTCTCCCGTGCCGAAAATCCCGGCGGGTATCACCTGCGGCGAGATCATCGCCGCCATCTACGACCTGCTCGAGAATACGCCGCTCGCGCCGCATGCGGCCGGGATCGTCGATACCGTCCTGACGCGCGCGGCATTCGCCGCGCCCGCTAGGGCGAGCAGGCACTAACCCGGCACGATACCCATGCAGGGCCGCGACGCTACCCTCGCGTTCGCGGCCCTTTTCCTTTTGCCCCCCTGACAGGGAGAAGTTCCATGAGCCACGACGATTCGCGCAGCATCAGCCGCTTCGCTGATCTGCCCGCGCTGTTCGCCGAAGTGACCGCGACCCCGGAATTCCAGCGCGCTTTCGGCGATCCCATCCCCCTCTCGATCATCAGCCCGGGGGATGAACCGGGCGAACACGACATGCCCGAGCCGCTCCACGCACAGGCCGATTGCGCCGGGGTTATCGCCACCATCTTCGACCTGCTGACCGACACCCGCCTCGATGCGCTCGCCCCCGAGATCGCATGGGGCATGGTGAACAGCTTCCATTTCGTCGCGGGAAAGCTCGAGCGGCAGGAAGACCTGCTGGCCGACGAACTGCGCGACATGATGCGCCGCTCCGACCTTTCCGAGGTGTTTAACACCGAGCTCGAGGAGAAGCAGCTGCTGTGCCAGTCGCTGTCCGAACAGCGCGAAGCGGTCGAGTGCATGCGCGACTATGCGGCCGACACCTTCCGCGTGCTTTCGGGCCGTCCCTGGTCGCCTGCGCGCGGTTCGCGGGTCTCGAAGGTCGCTACCGCCACGCAGGTCGCGATACAGGACTTCCTGCGCGCCCGCGAACTCGCCGAGCGCGAGCGATACCGCCCGCGTGGCCCGATCGTCGTCGCCTCGGGCCATGCCGAATGGCATGACTGGCAGATCCTGTGGGACCGGCTCGACGCGATCCTCGCGCGGATCCCGCACATGACGCTGGTGACCACCGCGCAGCGTAAGGGCTTCGATGCGATCGTGGCCTCGTGGGCGGGGAGCCGCGACGTCCAGCTCGTCACCTACTCGCTGATGGGCGCGGGGCGCGGCGCGCCCTTTGCCCGTAATCGCAAGCTGGTCGAACTGAAACCGGTCGAAGCCGTGCTGGGCGAGGGCTCGGGCATTCAGGCGAACCTCTATCAGGCGCTGCGAAAGGTCGGGGTTCCGATCCATGCCTTCCGAAAGGCCGATCAGGCACCCGCCGAGAAGATCACCGCGCTTCCGCGGGGCCGCGTTCGCCGGGTAGCCTGACACCGAAGTCTCAGCGTATTTTTCGGGGACGGCGCGCCGCGCCGTCCCCCTTTTTTGCGCAAGGGGCGTGCAGGGTCGCGAGGTCGCGGGCGCTCCATTGAGAGGTAAGCGCCTGGAGGCACCCGTTGCGAATCAGGAGCATCGAGCCCCAGATTCGCAAAGCCTCTTCTCTCTCTCAAGAATTCCAATGGTGGCACGGGACCGCGCCGGCCTCAAGGACGACGGGGCCCCACCATTTTTCCGGGCGGGTCGGGCGTCATGCTTCCATTCGGGCAATGTGGCCGCCCGGAAAAATCGTGACCCCCATCGCCGGCTGCGCCGGTCGCGTTCCGCGATCCTTGACCCCGCCGCTCGGAGCCCGTGCCCAGGGGGGAACCTCTTTCGTTTCTACAGGAGGTTCCCATGACGAAGATCCACCGCAGCATCCGCCCGTTCTCCGACATCGCCGAATTCATCGCGCAGGAGACGATGGCGGGCACCACCGACGACTTCCACGCCGCCTTCTCCTCCGATCTCGACGGGGTCCGCATCGGGCGCGGCGAGGAGGAGATGGCGACCGACATGCCCGATCCGCGCGAAGCCCAGCTTGCCGTCGAGCTGATCGTCACGACCCTCTTCGACCTGCTGCGCGACACGCGGCTGCAGCCTGCCGCCGAGCGCCTCGCATGGGGCATCGTGAACAGTTTCCATCACGTCGCCGACCAGTGGCAGGGGCAGGCCGATAAGGCGACGCGCGACGTCCAGGACCTGCTGCGGCGCGCCGACGGCAGCGAAATTCACGGTGTCGAACTCGAGCAGGCACAGGGCGAACTCGAATTCCTCGACGAAGCCACCGACGCGCTGCGGTGCATGCGCGACCATGCCGCCGACGTCTTCCACACCGAAACCGGACGGCCGTGGTCGGCACCGAAGGGGTCGCTGGTCTCGAGTAAGCGCACCGCCTCGGTCATCGCGGCCACCGATTTCCTTGCCGCCCGCCGCCAGCGCCGCACCGACGCGCATAACCCGCGAGGGCCCATCGTGATCTTCTCCGGCGGCGCGGACTGCTGGTTTGACGACCGCCTGATCTGGGCGAAACTCGACGACGCGAAATACCGGAACCCGGCGATGGTGCTGGCGACGACCGCACAGGATAAGGGATGCGACGCGATGGCCGCTGCGTGGGCCGCCTCGCGTAAGGTGAAGCTCATCACGTTCCGCCTCAGCGCGAAGCTGGGGAAGAGGGCGGGGTTCGTCCGGAACGAGCAGATGGTCGGACTGCGCCCCGTCGAGGCGCTGGTCTGCGAAGGGTCGGGCCTGCAGTCTCACCTCGCGCGCCTCGTGAAGGAGAAGCGTATCCCGGCGCGGTTCGTCAGGCTCAGCGATCAGGGATGGGAGGCGCAGTGAGGTTCCGCCAGAGGATCGGTCCGGTTCGCCGGGCCGGTCCTCATTTCCTTTTATCAAGCGTAGCTCTCGCCCCCGCTCAGGGACCCGCAGGCGGGTCCGTCGCGGGCGCGATGCGGGACCGCCAGGCGGTCCCGGCCTCCTGCGCGCGGCTTCGCCGTGCTCGTCGCAGGGACACCCTTCGGGTGCGGTCTGGGCGGGGTTGGCTGAGGGGCGAGGCCGCGTCCTGCCACCAGAGGAGAGGAGGGCAGAGAGGGGTGGCTCATTCGAGGAGATTAAAGCCATGTCCGAGCATTTGCACCTTTCTAATTCGGCCGTTTTCGTTTCCGGGTCGCTGTCCATTACCGCGCTTCCCGAGCCCGTCATCGAACGCATCGATGGTATCCTGTACCGTGCGCTTCCCATCCTGATCGGGGACGCGCGCGGCGTGGATCGCCTGGTCCAGCGCCATCTTTCCGATCGCGAGATCGCTGCTGTCAGGGTCTACTGTTCCGGAGAGGAACCGCGTCATAATCTGGGCGACTGGCCTGTCCGGCGCATTCCTACTTCCGGGCGAAAGGGCACCGCCGCCTTCCATGCCGCGAAGGATGCGGCGATGGCGCGCGATGCCGCCCTCGGTCTCGTGATCTGGGATGGTCGCAGCCGGGGCAGCCTTGCGAATATCCACCGGTTGGCGGCGCAGCGGCGCTTCATCATGATCTGGTTCGGGCCCGAAGCGCGGTTCATCACCCTGAGATCGGATTCCGACAGGGACAGCTTTCTCGAGGCGCATCCCTGCCGGAACCTGGTGATGTCCAGCGCGTGATCAGATCGCTGCCGGCAGTCCTTTAATCGCCGTCAGCGCCGCGCCGCCACCGACCCGGATCGCCTGTGTGAGAAGCTCGCGGAATTCCCTTTCCGTGAGCTTCTCGACCGGCATCTCCGCGATCATCGCGGCATATCTGCCCCGCAGCGCACGGCGCGCGTTTTTCAGTTCATCGTTCATCTTGCGCTGACGCGCTTCCAGATCGGCGAGCCGATCCCTTTCCGTCATCTTCGGCATGTCCATCGTCCTTCCCCGATGGCCTGCCCGTCGCTTGCGACTGTGCCACATCGGCGGACCGGCGCAAGCGGGGATTGCCGCTTCCTGCGGAACCGGCGGGGCTTCGCGCCTGAATGCTCCAGCCGGTCCGTCACCGACCACATCCCATCCCATCCATCGGTCCGCAGTGCCTGTCGTCCGCGGACACCCCCATGAGGAGGCTTACATGCTCACCATCGAACCCGACTACGACCGCTTCGTCGAAACCCATGAACCGCACTATTTCTCTGCGCAGGCGATGGGGTTCGCTCTCATTCGCCGGATCGAGCGCCACCTCAAACGGGCTAATTCCTACGCGGGCCAGTACTATGGTTACACCGATTACGAGACCGGCGACTTCGTGATTACCGGCGAGTGCGACGAGGAATACGAGGCGGAATGGAACCGGGCTTCGGAGCTCGCCCGCATGGCCGCCTGCTCCAATGCGTATCGGATCATCCGGGCACAGGGCGGTGACGACGAGGCGGCCATGCTCATCCTGGAAGCGCACGCGTTGGTCGCCCAGCAGGGCTGATCACATACCCCGGGACCGGGCCTGATGCCCGGTCCCTTATGGGATGGCCCGCCCCTTTTCCCCGGCATCAGGTATGATGCCGGTGCTTGAAAAGGAAAGGAGCGGACCGATGTCTATTGTTATCCTTGGCGTTGATTTGGGCAAGAATGCCTGCAGTGTCGTAGGCGTTGATGCAGCAGGCGCTGTCATCGTGCGTAAGTCGATGCGCCGACAGACACTTATCGATTACGTGACCAAGCTTCCGGCTTGCGTGATTGCAATGGAGGCGTGCTGTGGTGCCCACAACCTTGGTCGCCTTTTCGCCGCGCAGGGGCACGAAATCAGATTGATGTCGCCGGAGTACGTACGCCCGTATGTCAAAGCGCAGAAGAATGATGATCGTGATGCGGAGGGGATTGCCGAGGCCGCCTCGCGCCCGACTATGCGCTTCGTCGAACTCAAGACTCAGGAGCAGTTGGACATCCAGACCCTCCACCGCGTCAGGTCCCGCCTGGTAGCCGAGCGCACAAACCTTATCAACCAACTGCGGGCGATCCTCCTGGAGCGGGGGACCATTTTTCCGGCCGGCCGGCGCAAGCTGGAGTTGGGCATTGATGCCATGCTGGCCGCCGAAGATACGGCCCTATCACCACGCTTGAAGCAACTGGTGGGTGAACTGCGCGCCGAATGGCACGAACTTGATACCAAGGTCGAGGCACTGAACGGCGAGTTTGTCGAACTGGCTCGCAATGATGCAGCTGCCCGGCGGCTCACGTCCATCCCCGGCATCGGCACGTTGAACGCAACCGCTTTGATTGCAGCCGTGGGCGATGCCAGCAGCTTTGCCAAAGCGCGAGACTTGGGTGCTTGGCTCGGCTTGGTACCCAGGCAACATACTACCGGCGGCAAGCCCCGGCTGCTCGGCATCTCCAAGCGTGGCAACACCTATTTGCGCACTTTGCTCATCCATGGCGCCCGGGCAGCATTACCGTCACTGGCGCGCAGCGAAACCCCGCTGGGACGTTGGTTGACAGGAATGATCGAGCGAGGAGTTCATCGCAACGCAATCGTCGTCGCATTGGCTAATAAACTGGCGCGGATCGCTTGGGCAGCCCTTCGCAAAGAAGTGAGCTTCGAACGCGGCTATCCAGCAGCGGCATAACGGATCGGCTGCGTGCTTCTGCGCGCGTAGCCCAACGATGTTTGCAGGAAGGATCGTGAAGATGGCCTGACAGTCGATCGGCGTCTGGAAAGCCCGGGCAAAAAAATGGCACCTGTTGCCGGTTCCCTTATTGTGGCTCCAGACGTGCGGATGTCCATCTTGGCCACGGGATGCTCCCGTGAGACCGCATACGTTGACGCAGACTGATCAGAACACCGTAAAATCCTACTTGCAAACGGGGCGGGCCATACGTTTTTTGCTTTCGGGGAGATCCCACCCATGAACGCCATCCCTCAAACCTCCTCGCCACGCACCACCGCGCAACTGCAGCAAGGGTGCCCCGCCCCTGCCGGTACGAGGCTGCGCAGCGCGAGCGCGCTGCGTAAGGCGGGACGCACGGCGCGAGGCCGTTTTGTAATGGACCCTACGCACGGGTGCTGCGACACCATTCTGTTCTGAAAACAAAGAGATGAGGCTGTACTGCACGTCTCACGCCACACCGGTCGGCTGTAGTACGCGAACCACCAGACGTCTATCGTGCGGCATATCTCATTGCAACTAAACCGGTAATTTCGTGAGACACGTCCTACGCTGCTCCAGATTCCAGATCGGGATCATACCGACTACCGGCTCGGCGGAAACGGTGGAATCTTGACCGAGATCATGGTCTCTTCGCTTTTGGACGAAGGAGAACACCCGTGGCTGAGCTGAACCAGGAGTATATCAACGACCTTCGTCGGGCGGTCGTCAAAGCCATCTGTGAAGTGTCGGCGGGAAGGCAACAATCCCCTTCGTGGGGGAGGGTGACATCCTCTATATCGGCTCGGCCGAAGTCTGCCAGATGCTCACGCTTTTGCTGTCTGAGAGGCTGTCGTCTAATAGCGGCCCAGATTGCAAGACCTAGGCTCAGGACTCATTGATTGAGCCAGAAGATGAAGAGGTGGCCTGGAGAATCTGCACACTGAGATAATTGGATATTCTGCCTGAGAGCGGCCAGAAGGGCTGCGAGACAGGAGCAGAGAATGAGCAGACGACCCCGGCGCAACCACAGCCCGGCTTTCAAGGCGAAGGTAGCGCTTGCCGCGATCAAGGGCGAGAAGACGCTGGCCGAGCTGGCACAGGATTATGACCTGCATCCCAACCAGATCACGACCTGGCGCATGCAGTTGCTTGAAGGGGCGGCCGGCGTGTTTGGCTCGGAGAAGGCCTCGGACGAGCCCGCGATCGACGTGAAGACGCTGCACGCCAAGATCGGCGAGCTGACGCTGGCGAACGATTTTTTGGAAGGCGCGCTCGGCAAGGCAGGTCTGTTGCCGAGCGCAAAACGATGATCGACCGCTCGCACACCTTGCCCGTGAAGCGGCAGGCGAAGGAACTGGGGATCAGCCGGGGTAGTGTCTATTATCTGCCCCGGCCGGTTTCGCCGGAAGACCTTGCGATCATGCGGCGCATGGACGCGTTGCACCTGGAGTTTCCGTTCGCAGGGAGCCGAATGCTACGCGATTTTCTGCGCCAGGAGGGCATCGAGATCGGCCGCTGCCATGTCGCGAGCCTGATGAAGAAGATGGCGATCGAGGCGGTCTATCGCCGTCCCAGCACTTCCAAGCCGGCGCCAGGGCACAAGATCTACCCCTATCTCCTGCGCAAACTGCCGATCGTGAGGCCCAACCAGGTCTGGGCTACGGATATCAGCTACATCCCCATGGCCCGGGGCTTCGTCTATCTCGTCGCCATCGTCGATTGGTTCAGCCGCAAGGTCCTCAGCCACCGGATTTCGATCACGCTGGAAGCCGACTTCTGCGTGGAAGCACTCGAGGAAGCCCTGGCGCGCTATGGCAATCCGGAAATCTTCAATACGGATCAGGGCAGCCAATTCACCAGCCAGGCCTTCACCGGCGTGCTCCGGCGCGAGGGAATTGCCATAAGCATGGACGGGCGCGGCGCCTGGCGCGACAATGTCGTAGTCGAGCGGCTGTGGCGCTCGGTAAAGTACGAGGAAGTCTACCTGCACGCCTACGCCTCTGTCAGCGAAGCGCGCAGTTCGATCGCCCGATATCTGGGCTTCTACAATGCCCGGAGACCTCATTCGAGCCTCGGTGGGCGTACGCCTGATCAAACCTACTTTGACAATCTACCACGGGCCGTGGCAGCGTGAATTGGCCGCGACTTGCGGGGCGTCACTCCGGCCGGGCTACGCCCGACCTCCATGACGCCCCGCAGGCGGCAGCTTGAACAACCAACCCGCAGACGATCCACTTATCAAACGTCAAAGGCTGTTCAGACAAACCGAGCCACTTCTAACAGCGAGTTTACGCGCGACGGCGACAGCAGCACGTTTGAAGCCGATTTTCTCGCGCAATTTGAGTCCCCAAGATCGCAGATCACTTTCTGCCGCAGCTCTAGTCATGATGACCGTTGCCTCTTCATAGAGTAGGCCGCGCAGGTGAGCATCACCGCGTCGGGAGATATGGCCATCGTAATCGATTTCGCCCGATTGGTAACGTCTGGTCGTAAGACCGATCCAGGCACCAACCGATCGTGATTTTTTGAGGTTAGCGGGATCCTCAATGGCGCTTGTGAACGCTGTCGCTGTGATAGCGCCGACGCCTGGTATCGACATAAGGAGTTGGCACGCTTGGCTTTGCCGCGCATCAGCAAGAAGCTGACGTCCCAGTTCTGCTGCTCGTATCCGGATGCTGCGCCACGCCTCGAGGATCGGCATCATAATGGGCGCAAGATCATTGCGTCCATCCAGTGAACGGCAGACATGTTCATCGAACTTGCCTCCCTTTGCTGAAGGGATGATCAAGCCAAAGGTCTTCATCAGCCCTCGGATCTGGTTGGAAAGCTCCACCGAAATCCTTACCAGCCTGTTGCGTGCGGCCACACGCGTGCGTGAAATCATACTCTCGAAGCCCTTCACACGCACTTCTCGGAAGAAACCGATTTCGGCCAGATGTGCCAGTCCGTCGGCATCATTTGCATCGGTCTTGTTCGGCGCCATGTCGAGGGCCGCCTTGGCGTGCCGTGCATCGATGCAGATCGCCGGCAGCCCTTCGGACTTTAAGGCATGGAAAAACCAAACCGACAGCGGCCCGGTCTCAAATACAACTCGCTTCGCATGGGGCGCCCGCTTGCGAACAAGTTTTACCAAAGCTGCGGGATTTGACGCGCACTTGCCGCGCCAAATCCGCTTGCCCTCACGACGGATAGAAACGGCGGTCTCTTTCATCGAAACGTCGAGTCCGATATACTGTTCCATGGCTGTTCTCCGTTAAATGCTTGGGCCCGGCGTCCAGTCGTGAGCCCGTACTTTCATCTTATCGGAGAGCAGCCACCTCCTGTTCAATTCCTTTGCACAGGCATCTCGGCGACTCGCTCCCGCGATTACCCCATGTGTCAGAACGCTATCGTAACGGTGGACAATCGAGTTTTGATGTGATTCCGAGCGGTTGCGACACCAACCTTGGAAGCCATCATGTGGAACCTGCCCGCCCGCGCGCATCATAGGCCTTGTCCGACCGCTTGATGATCTCGATCGTCCAATGTCCTGCACCGGCGATGGCATCGCGGAGTTTGTCGCCAGCATAGCCGCCATCGGCAAAGACATGGCGCAGCCAAGGGAAGCGCGGCCGCGCGGCCTTGAGGACATCGACCGCACCATCGCGGTCCTGAATATCGGCGGTGTGCACGAGGATGAAGATGAGGAAACCGCAGGTGTCCGTCAGGATGTGGCGCTTGCGGCCTTTGATCTTTTTGCCCGCATCATAGCCCCAAGGGCTGCCGCTTTCGGTCGTTTTGACCGACTGACTGTCGATCACACCGGCACTTGGACTTGCTTCGCTTCCCTCGATCTCGCGCAGGTTCATGACCAGCACTGTGTTCATCGCCTCGAGCAGCCCAGCGTTGCGCCAGGCGTAGAAATAGCGCTGGACCGTCGAGACCGGCGGGAAGCATTTGGGGCAGAAGCCGCCAGGCGCAACCGCTCGCCGCGATGTAAAGCAAGGCGTTCAGCACTTCGCGCATGTCCGTTGTTCGGCGCCGACCGCCCCGCTTGGCAACAGGGATGAACGGCGCCGCCAGCGCCCACTCCCGGTCGGTCATATCGCTGGAATAGCGCAATCCTTTTCGCCTATGCTCCTCCCGGGCAATACCAGTCCATGCCATGGTTCACTCCATCTCTTTGCAAAGAGGCGTGAATCACAACGTGCTGGTATTGCCCAACAACGTTCGGGGCAGGCTCTTAGGCGCGTTCGCGCCCAGCAGCGGGTCGATTGCCCCGCCTACGGCCGCGATATGCTCGAGATCGACGCCGCTTTCCGGTTCATCGAACAAGCACAAGGCCGACCGCTTGAGAAAGAGCTTCAGGATTTCCCAGCGTTTGATCTCGCCGCCCGAGAAGCCGACAATGACGTCCCGCTCCTCGAACCCCCGGAAGTCGAGCGCTGCCGCCTCCTCTTTCAGCATGTCGGCCGATCCGATCGCGGCGGTGAACGCCTCGACGGTGACGCCGTCGAGGCCCGGCGGGCGCTGGAAGGTCATGCCGAAACCAAGTCGCGCGCGTTCATCGACGGGCACAGCCTCGACCGGCCGTCCCTTGAACAAGATATGGCCGCTTGTGACCCGGTACGGCGGCAAACCCATGATTGTGGCGAGCAGTGAGGATTTGCCCGATCCATTGGGTCCGAATAATATATGGGTTTCCCCTGCCGGGATCACGAGATTCACGCCATGCAGCACGCGAGTGGTCCCAACTGCGGCATGGAGATTCCGGATTTCGAGAAAGGGTTCGGCCAACGGTGTCGCTCCTTTGCGTAACGCCAGGCTCGCATGCCGCTTGGGACTGGAATATCTGTAAGGTTACGTAGTTCGTGCTCGTACGGCTCCGGCTATCGTGAGTCGTCCGGGTTCATTTGATCTCGACTGGTTTCACCGTATCCTGTGGACACGCGCCGCCAAATATCCTAGCCAAGGCGTGCATTTTCCGATCTTGATCGTGAGGAAAGGCACGCAATTGGCGCGTTGAACATAGGCTCTCGACTTTCGGTCGGGCGGCCTGCGGAATGCAATACCTTCGGGAAATACGCAGGGCGCGTTTTCCTATGTTTGCGCGCGATCAACCGTCCCGGCTGGCGGGGCGGGCCATCGGAGTGCGTCATGATCTGGCGACCGAACAAGCTATCCGCGGAATCTTCCGCAAAGGTCATGACGTGCCGACGACACGGCAATGAAGTCGTATGCGGCTTCACCACCCTTAAGCGATTCTGCATGCCAACTCCTGGGGAGTTGGCACGGGGATGATGGTCAGGCGCCCGACACAGGCCCAGCGCGCCTGGCTCCTCGCCTCGATCACGGTGGCGATCGTCCTAGTCGCAATTCTCGCCCGCTATACGCTCAAGCCCTGGCTCGTCGCGGGAGAGCCCTATTTCCTGTTCTGCCTTGCTGTTCTGGTCGCTGCGATTGCCGGCGGGCCGCGCCAGGCGCTGATCGCGGCGCTGCTATCGATCGTTGCGGGGATTGGCTTCGAAATCACGGAGCCCTCGACGATATTCGATCCGATCAGTGTAGCGACCGCGCTCGTCCTGGCTGGAGGGATCATCCTTTTCGCTGCCGGCAATGCTCCCTGGCAGCGCAAATCCCGTAAGGAGAATGAGCGTGTGGCTACCCGCTTGCAAGCGGGGGCAGCAGCCGCTGAGGAACTCGGCCTGCTGATCGACGGCGCGCAGGGATATGCGATCTACATGCTCGATCCGGAAGGCGTTGTTACGATCTGGAACGAGGGAGCCGAGCGCCTGAAGGGCTGGAGCGAGGTTGAGGTGGTGGGCGTGCATTGCGCGATCTTTTATCCAACGGACGCTGTCGATGCCGGCAAGCCGGCGCAGGATCTGGCTCGGGCGCAGGATCTCGGCAAGTTCGAGGAGGACGACTGGCGCGTGCGCAAGGACGGCTCGGAGTTCCTTGCCCATGTTTCGATCACGGCTCTGCGCAACGAGGATGGAACACTCCGCGGGTTCGGCAAGGTCGTGCGCGACGCAACCGAGGAGCGCGCAGCCGAGAGCGCGCTCAAGGCCAATGCCATGCATCTTCGTTCGATTCTGGCGACGGTCCCGGACGCCATGATCGTCATCGATGAAGAAGGCAGCATCATCTCCTTCAGCGCCGCCGCCGAGAAGCTGTTCGGATATGCCGAAGCCGAAGTTACGGGCTCCAACGTCAGCCGGTTGATGCCGTCACCCGACAAGGACCGGCATGATGGCTATCTTAGGCGCTATCTTGAGACCGGCGAGCGGCGGATCATCGGCATCGGCCGGATGGTACTCGCCTGTCGCCGGGACGGCTCGACCTTTCCAATGGAACTGTCCGTCGGCGAGGCGGTTAGCGGCAAGCAACGGGTATTCACCGGGTTCATTCGTGACCTCTCTGAGCAGCATGCGACGCAGGAGCGCTTGGAGGAGCTTCAGTCCGACCTCATTCACGTGGCCCGGGTCAGCGCCATGGGGACGATGGCCTCCACACTGGCGCACGAGCTCAACCAGCCGATCACGGCCGTCGCCAACTATGTCGAAGCGGTCAGGGACCTGCTCGCCGAAGGCAATCCCGATGATATGCCGATGATTACCGAGGCGCTGAATGATGCGGCGGGAGAGGCGATCCGTGCCGGTCAGATCGTGCGGCGATTGCGCGATTTCGTGGAGCGGGGCGAAGTCGAGAAGACGGTCGAGAATCTGCCCGAGCTGATCACCGAGGCGGCGGCTCTAGGCCTGATCGGCGCTAGGGAAAGAGGGATTCAGTCCCATTTCGAGTTCGACCCCGGCGCGAGCCAGGTCCTCGTCGATAAAGTCCAGATTCAGCAGGTTCTGATCAATCTCATTCGCAACGCCGTCGAGGCGATGGCGAGTGAAGTGGAGCGCCGGATCTGGGTCTCGACGCGCCGCGATGGTAAGGGAATGATCCGGGTGACCGTCGCCGACACGGGGCCTGGCGTCCCGGCGCATGTCGCCGACCAGCTTTTCACCGCGTTCGTCACGACCAAAAGCGAAGGCATGGGGTTGGGGCTTTCGATCTGCCGGACGATCGTCGAGGCCAATGGCGGGCGCATTTATCTGGAGCCGCGCGAGGGGGGCGGATCGCAATTTCACTTCACGGTGGTCGCAACCGACCCGGAGACGATCGATGACGGATAGACGGATGATCCATATTGTCGACGATGAGGACGCGATTCGGCGCTCGGCCGGTTTCATGCTCAAGACTTCCGGATATGCCGTCGCGACCTATGCTTCGGGGGTCGCCTTCCTGCGGGAAGTGCGCCACGTCGAGGAGGGCTGCATCCTGCTCGACGTGCGCATGCCCGAGATGGACGGCCTCGAAGTCCAGCAGACGCTGCTGGAGCGGGGGATCGCTATGCCGGTCATCATCCTTACCGGCCATGGCGATATTTCGATCGCCGTGCGCGCGATGAAGGCGGGCGCCGTCGAATTCATCGAGAAGCCGTTCGAGAAGGCGACGCTGCTCGCGGCGATAACCGCCGGGTTCGACAGGCTCGATGGGCTGGGACGCCGCTCTGAGAAAGCCTTGGAAGCCGCAGTGCTTATTGCCGGTCTCACAAGCCGTGAGCAGGATGTTCTCAAGGGGCTGGCCGATGGCCTGCCCAACAAGACGATTGCCTTTGATCTTGGGATTTCGCCGCGGACCGTTGAGGTCCACCGCGCAAACCTCATGACCAAGCTGGGCGTGAGGAGCCTGTCCGATGCCTTGCGCATTGCCTTTGCAGCCAATCTCGGAGACGCGCAGTCTTAAGCCGCTTGAACAGACGATCTTCGTGATCCCAAGCGGGGCTTTTCCGGTGCACTGGTCACATCCCGGGCCAGATCCGGTCCGCGCTGGAACGGTCTTACCACCGATCAAGTGTTGCGCCGAATCGATAGGCCGCCAGGCTTGGGCGAACTGCGCGACGCGCTTGGGTGGAGCGATAGCCTGCGCAGGCCTCCCCCAGATCGTATCCGAACGGTCGCGCGAAGACAGGATATCACCAAGTTCCGCGGCTCAGCTTGATAGTGCCCGCACCGCCTTGACATGTAACATTGTGCACAATATAATTGTGCCATGTTAATTGGATGGAGCTGACGATGAGCGCGCTATATAATACGAAGGTCACAGCAGTCGGTGGCCGTGCAGGAACGGTGAAGAGCGATGACGGCCTGCTCGATCTCTCCTTGGCACTTCCCAAGGCACTTGGCGGAAAGGGAGGCGCCACCAATCCGGAGCAGCTGTTCGCCGCTGGCTATGCGGCGTGCTTCGAGAATGCCGTGATCCACGTGGCCCGCACAGCGGCCGACAAAGTCAGGGACGATGACATCATCGTCGTGGCCGACGTCGGGTTGCTACCGAACGGCGCGGGCGGTTTTGCGCTGACCGTGGCACTCAACGTCGCGATTACGGGTCTCGATCAGGCCGCCGCCGAAGACATCGTTGCCAAGGCCCATGCGGTCTGCCCTTATTCGAATGCGGTAAAGGGGAATATCGACGTCGCGATCGCGGTGTCGGTCAACTGAGGATGAGAATGGTGGACCTGCCGCATTACGAAGATCCGTTGGACCTCGATCGGCAGGTCTGCTTCCCGCTCTATGCGGCCTCCAACTTGCTCAATCGGCTGTACCGTCCAATCCTTGGGGAACTGGGGCTCACCTATCCGCAATATCTGGTGATGCTTGTGCTCTGGAAGCACACGCCCCAAACGGTGGGATCGCTCGGGGATATGCTGCACCTGGACAGCGGGACGTTGACGCCGCTCCTAAAGCGCATGGAACTCGCCGGGCTGATCAGCCGTATCCGTGACGTTGAGGACGAACGTCGCGTATTGATCGGCCTTACAGGAAAGGGCCGCTCCCTTCGTTCGGATGCAGAGAAGGTACCGGCGATGTTGTCGGCTGGGCTGGCCATCGACGAGGCGGCCATCGCCGCGCTACGCGGACAGGTTCGCGAACTCGTCGCGGTGCTTCGCAAAGCGCGCCCCGGAAATCTCGAATGATCCGAAGATCGTCATGCTGACCATACATCATCCTGGTGTTTCACAGGCGGATTGGGTCGTCCAAATTCCACTCGACTAAGCGAACCACTTCCCGTGGCCGAGTATCTTCCACATTGCAGGTTCGCGTGACCGCGGACCAATACGTAAGGACGATTGTCTTGCGAGCGTGTCATCTGTCCGACCCGGCCCCCATTGGCGGGTATTTCAGGATGGATATGAACACGAACACTGCAGCAGACCCGGCGCCTCACCCGGTCATCGCCCTTGTAGACGACGATCCGGGTGTCCGCCGTTCGGTTCAGCTCCTTCTCCGCTCACGCGGCTATGACGTCCGCTCCTACGCCTCGAGCGCGGCCATGCTGGCAGACGCGCAGGTGCTGGATGCCGCCTGTCTTGTCACCGACTATCTCATGCCCGAGATCGACGGGATCGCAGTGCTCGACGCGCTGCGCGAGCGCGGCTGGAACGGGCCTGCTATCCTGGTTTCGGCCTATTATTCCCCGCGCCTCATCGAACAGGCGAAACGGCAGGGATTTGCGAGCGTCCTGGAAAAGCCGCTGCGAGAACATCTCCTCAGCGAGACCGTCTCCCGGCTCATCGGCAAGGGTGAAAAGGCTGCTGTTTCGTTGCCCTGAAGTCAGTCCATGTGTTCCTCGTCTCCAGCTTGCCCTGTACGGTCTTCAATGTCGGGGCCATGACGAATACCCTGCCGCGAAAGGCCTTCGCGAGGAGTCGGAAGAATAGGCATGGACGAACAGCTGCCGGTCACGATTACTTTCCACGGCGCGGACCGCACAGTGACCGGATCCTGCATGGAAATCGCCTCCGGTGAAAGTCGCATCCTGATCGATTGCGGGCTCTTCCAGGGATCGCGAAGCCTGGAGACCTTGAACTATCGCACCTTCGCTTTCGACCCGGACAGGATCGATGCGGTGCTTATGACCCATGCGCATATCGATCATTGCGGTTTGCTACCGACGCTTGTTGCCGCCGGCTATGACGGTCCGGTCTGGTGCACGCCGCAGACGCGAGATCTTCTCGACGTCGTGCTGCCCGACGCAGGCCGACTTCAGGAGAGCGATATCGCGCGCCGAAATCGGCGCGCCGACCGGGCGACCGAGCGGCCGTTACAGCCCATCTACACCGTTAGCGACGGTGAGCGCGCAGCACGCCTGGCGCGCGGCATTGCTTTGCAGCAATGGTTTGAGCCCGCACCCGGTATCCGGGCACGGCTCTGGAACGCGGCGCATATTCTCGGATCCGCCTCTATCGAGCTTTCCATCGGTGGTCTGCGCCTGCTCTTTTCCGGCGATCTGGGTCCGGAAAACAAGGCTTTCTATCCCGATCCCGAAGCACCCGCCGGGTTCGATCATGTGATGTGCGAGAGCACCTATGGTGATCGGACATTTGCGCAGCCCACGATCCGGCAACGCCGTACGCTGCTCCAGCAGGAGATCAGGCAGGCACTCGCACGGGGCGGCAATCTCGTCATTCCGGTGTTCGCGCTCGAACGCACACAGGAGTTGCTGCTCGACATTGCCAGCCTGATCAATGCCGGCAGGATCGCCAGGGTGCCGGTTTACATCGATTCACCTCTGGCGGGTCAGACCACACAGATATTTGCCAGACATGCCGAAGCGCTGGAAGATTTGGGGCGGGGCAGGGTTTTCGATCACCCGGCCTTTCATTTTGTCGAGACCGCAGATGAGTCGATGGCGCTCAACGACGTGTCGGGTGGGATCATCCTTGCTGCGTCCGGAATGTGCGAGGGCGGGCGCATTCGTCATCATCTTCGGCACAATCTGCCCCGCCCGGACTCAACGATCCTGTTCGTGGGGTTCCAGTCGGCGGGCACGCTGGGCCGCGCGATCCTGGAGGGTGCCAAACGCGTGCGAATGTCGGGCCGCACGATACCGGTCCAGGCATCGATCCGGCGGCTCGAAAGCTATGCGGCCCATGCGGATCAAGATGGGCTTATCGCCTGGCTCGCGGATCGGGCGCCTATTTCTGGAAGTCTGTTCCTTACCCACGGGGAAGCGAAAGCACTCGATATGCTCAGCGCCCGGATTACCGAGGGTGGCTTGGCGCGTTCGATCATAATTCCGCAGATGGGTGAGCGCTATGCCCTGGCTCCAGCGGTGCCGGCGAGCCTCGAGGGCGCGGCCCTTCCCGAGGCCGGCGCTGCGATCGGTTCGGACTGGCGCAATAGCTACGCTGATCTCCTCGTCAATCTTCAGGCCAAACTTCGGGAAATCCCAACCGCGCAAGGTCGCGAGGCGGCACTGCGGCGCATGACGGAAATGCTGGCCATTTCAAAAGCCGAACAATCGGTCCCGCCGGAGGATTGATCGATAGGGACAATCGACACTTTCGCTCTGTGACGCGCGCCATCGTAAAATTTCAACCAATGAGGCCAGCGCCGTCGCCTGCAGGTTCCCGACAGGACTGCCGGGCGATGCCCGCGCTATCACCCCAAAGACAAGCGCGGCGCCGTAAACGGCGGCGAGACAGAAGATGCCGACCGCGGTGTCGATGCCCAAAGCGATGAGCCAGCGCCAAATATGAACTCCGTACGGTCGAGCGGGCCAGTCGTGCTACATGGCCGGACACGTCAGCCCGCGATTGCCGTCATGGCGAGCGGGACTGTCATGATACCAACGAGCAAGCTGATACCGATCGTGATCCGCAACCTCTGTTCATCGCGCTCGGACCGGGATGTGCTCGATGGCAAAGTCGGCGTGCAGAAACTGCTGCCGGTCTGGGGAGCCAACGGGGAATACGGCATCGATGTTACTTTCATTATGAAACCGGGAGCCAGGCTAGAACCAGGATCGGGCTCGCCGCATTCGTAATTATACGCAGCGATTTTAGAATGGATCACCTAAGCCGGCTTGAGCATCTTGCGAACCAGAACCAGCGTGGCGTCACCGGGCAGGGGCTGCACCACAAATCCCGAATCCCTCTCGACCTGGATCGCAGCGCGGTTGCCACGGTTCTCGATGGATTCGATCACGGAAAGTCCCCGGTCTGTGGCGCGCTTGGCAAGGAAGGCCAACAGGGTCCAGCCGATCCCTTCATCATGATGTTCGCCATGGACCGAAATCGCGACTTCACCGCGCTCACCCGCCGCATCGCAGGCGAGCATGCCCGTAGCAACGACCGTCCCATCCGCCAGAAATACCAGATAACTCTCGATATTGCTGCTATCGCTCGAAGTCATGGCCTTGATTTGATCTGCACCGATGACGTTCAACCCGCTGAGGAAGCGGAAACGCAAATCTTCCTGCGTGATCGAGCGGAACAGGTCGGTGAGCGCCGCTGCGTCGTCCGGGCGTGCCCGTCTGACCTTCAGTTCCAGACCCGATCGGGTCGTCAGTTGGACGGGTTTTTCATTGATCTTCATGACAGGTCCCATTCGTTTGTGCAGGCGGCCTTTGGTTGCTGCCGGGAGAATGATCTTGCCGCCAATCTCGGCGTGGGCATTCTGTCGAAACGGGAGGCGAACAAGAGTCTTCTGCACTGGCGAAATCGCTGTGGCTGTCATCCCGGCCGAGCGCACTACGCAAATGCCCTGATCTGGATGCCTGTCACAATTCCCATGTCTTTGAGGCCGGATTGGACTTCCCCTAGCCTCCTCCGATGAACCCTTGATAACCAAGCGCCTGCGTTCAGGGTTGGTACGGATCGTTTAGCGGGGAACTCCAGCAGGAACGAACTTCAGGGCCATCCCAACGTGGCAGCAACTCCGTCAACGGCGGCGGAATCGCCTCTGCGCACAAGGCTCGAACGTGGATGCCAATCCGTCTTACAGCCCCATCAGAGGAGAGGACTAATCAGGCGCGCCAGATTCTCGGCGATTTTCCGCATGAACGGTCGACCGGCCCAATCCTCGGGCGTCAGTTCCCTGCTGCCGGCGAAATAGCGCTCCTCCACGGCTCGAATGCGGCGGACTTCGCCGGGGGCGTATATGACCAGATTGGCCTCTGCATTGAGTGTGAACGACCGGATATCGACGTTGCTCGAGCCGACTGTGGCGAGGTCATCGTCGACGGTGATGTGCTTGGCGTGGAGCAGCCTGTCCTCATAAAGGAACAGACGCACGCCAGCACGCAGCATTTCCGCGTAGAAGGAGCGCTGAGCGAGGCCAACCAGCAGCTGATCCTGCACGAGTGAGACGATGAGGCGCACATCCACACCGCGCAGGACGGCGGACTGGATGGCTTCGATCAATCCTTCGTCGGGAATGAAATAGGGGGTGGTGATAACGACACGCTCGCGCGCGCCATAAATGAGCTCGACGGTGAGGCGTTCGCTTCCAGACACCGGATAATCGGGTCCGCTGGGCAGCAGCTGCAGTGGTACGTCTCCGCCTTGCCTCGCAGCGGGGAACAGAGCATCGCCTGCCAATTGCTGTTCGGTTTCGAGATACCAGTCCGACAGGAATACCGACTGCAATTGCGCGACGATCGGCCCCGTCGCGCGCGCCACCAGTTCCTGATTGCGGATGCCGGGCCGGAAATCGGCGGCGACGATATTCTGGGAGCCGATATAGCCGATCTGTCCGTCGATGATAGTGAGTTTGCGGTGATTGCGAAGGTCGGCTCGCGCCGGCCGCCATCGTAATGGCCTGACCGGCAGGACCTCCCTTGCATCGATGCCCCGTGCCTGCATGGCTGCAATCACGCGTGAGCGCCAGGGCCGCGAGCCCAGCGCATCGATCATTACCCTGCAGGAGACGCCGCGCCCGGCCGCGCGGCCCAGCGCTTCGACGACCTGCGTTCCGACCTCGTCGTCGGCGAAGATATAGACCAGCAGATGAACATGATCGCGCGCGTCGCCAATGTCCCGGCAAAGGCTCTCGACGGTGTCATCATATTCGTAAAGCAGTTGAAGGTCATTGCCACCAACCGCTTTCATTCCGCCCAGGTTCGTGACGAGTTGCGCGACAGGACGACGCCCCCAGTCAATGTTGGCGGGAAATCCTGTCGCTGCCGCAACGAGTGCCGCATCGGCCTGTCCGGATCTTGGGTTGCCGGCAAAACGCTGCCTTCGCCATTTGGGAAATCGGGGGCGGCCGATAGCGATATAAAGGATGAGGCCGGGAATCGGCAGGAAGAAGAGGAGCAACAACCAGCTCCGGGCCGCTTCGGGAGACCGGCGGAGCGGAACGAGCAAGACCATCGCCAGCCGGATGATCCACTCGATCGCCAGATAGAATGCGCCCCAATGTTCCTCTAGATAAGTCATTCCGTCATCGTTGCTGGTGCGCGGGATGTCGGCAAGTTCTTCCTGGCGCGAAGGATGGTGAGTTGCGGTCCTTTGGCACGGGACGGTTGGCACTTGTGCTTGTTCGCCGCTGCGCAGCGCAACGTTGAGCGAACGGAGCGCGGCGCGACAGGAGAGCCTGCCGAAGCGCCGGCAACAGCGCGAACGGTCCGCAGAACGCTGGGAAGAGATGGCCCGCGCCGCCGAAGAAACCGAGCGACGCACAGCGATCAATGAAGCGCAAAAGCGGGCAAGGGACATGGCATGACCAACGCTCGGTGAACTTCCGGTGGGCTACCATCCCTCGGACGACGAGACTTTCATGAGCCCCCTGCGGTTGGGGTATTCTCGTTCGCATTCGCTGGCCTGGAAGCTGCAGATGCTCGGTGAGGTCGAGGTTGCCCTCGATCTGTTGCAGATGGAGCAGCTCGGCGGACGCACCCTCAAGATCGTGCGGCACATGAGTCCTCCTGCCTCGATAAGGGATGGCGCCTCACCCAACCCTGGTCTCGCCTGACTTCGGGAACTTACGTAGCGACGCGCGTCCTTATAAAGACACATAGCAGAAACAGGTCGGCATGATCCGGCAGGTGCGAGGATGCACGATATGGTTGATCCGGCGCTGTCCGCGCGTCCCAGGATATGTGTGGTCGATGATGACGCGGCAGTGCGCCGCGCGAGCTTGCTGGCGCTTGAGGCATGCGGCTACGACGTGCGTGCGCATTCGAGCCCCCTGCACGCACTCAGGGACCCTGCCATCGGGGATGCCCTTTGCCTGGTCACGGAGTTTCTCATGCAGGGCATGGACGGGATCGCGCTGGTGCGCGGCCTGCGCGCGGGAGGCTGGACCCGCCCGGCTATCCTCGTCACGGCCTATCGCGATGACTATCTCGTCGCGGCTAAGGGCGAGGAGATATTCATCGACATATTCGAGAAGCCCGCGATCGAGCGGCGCCTGATCGCGTCCGTGGATCGGGCGACCGGCCGCACCTGACACCGCAGCTACGTATATTCCCGAAATGCCTGGTGCAGCCCTTTCAGCGACCTTCGTCCTATCGGGAGGAAGTGGGACATGCTCAAGGATATTCTGGCGATCGTAGATACAGGCGAAGCCGACGAACAGTTCCTCAAGGAAGTGCTCGCCTTCGCTCGCCTTCATGAAGCCCATCTCTCGATCGCGATCCTGTCAGCCATCCCGACGCCCGATTACGCCATCGCCTTCGGGCCGCCCTATATCGTACTCGCCGATTTCCTGAAGGCGTCGGAAGAGAAGCAGGCGCGCGTGGAAAAGCTGGTCGGGGGCGAGGGTGTCGAGGTCCGTATATTGAGCGACGATCCGGCGATCCTGCTGGACAAGGCGCCGGTTCAGGCGCGCTATGCCGATCTGGTGCTGTTCGGCCCGGCCGCTGCCTATGCCAATCAGCGGCTGCGGCGGCGGCTCGTTGAAAATGTGGCTCTGTCCTCGGGACGGCCGTTGCTGGTCCTGCCAGATGCCTGGCAGCCGCGCGCGTTCAAGCATCTGCTGGTTGGCTGGAACGCGACCCGCGAAGCGACCCGGGCCGTGAGCGAGGCACAGATGCTCGCGTCTCCTGGCGCACGGATCGAGATCGTGATCGTCGATGGCGACCCTTCGACCCGAGGCCATGGCTCCGATCCCGGTGCGGATATCGCGCGAAACCTCTCTCGACACGGCTTTGCCGTGACGGTTCACGCGCTGGCGTCCGATGGAAACAGTGAGGCTGAAGTGCTCGAGGGCATGGCCCGCCGCCAGCAGGCCGACATGCTCGTCCTGGGCGCGTCGGCGCATTCGAAATTACGCGAGTTGTTCCTGGGCGGCGTCACCCACGATCTGCTCGACGGCGCGCCGGTTCCGATCCTGTTCGCGCATTAAACGCAGAATCTCCCTTGTGGCCGGTCGCCGTCTGTCCCCACAAGTCCGTCTTAGGCTGTTGGATCTGCGCGAGACAGGAATTGCCTCTCCCACACCAGAAAACACATGGGGTTAGGGCCGGATCGCTACCTTCAGAACGCCGTCGCGCTGATGCGAGAAGAGCTCGTAAGCGGTCTCGATATCGTCGAGCCCATATCTGTGCGTGACGAGCGGAGCGGTATCGGCGCGTCCTGACCCGATCACATCCATCAATCGCCGCATGCGCTCCTTGCCGCCGGGGCACAGCGTTGTGACGATGCGATGATCGCCAAGCCCCGCGGCGAATGCATCCAGCGGAATCCTGAGGTCTTCGGAATAGACCCCCAGCGATGACAATGTCCCGCCCGGTCGCAGCACCCGAAGCGCCGCCTCGAAGGTCGTCTGTCGACCCAGAGCCTCGATCGCGACGTCGACGCCGCGCCCGTCCGTGATGCGCCGGATCTCGTCCACCGGATCGACCTTGCCCATATCGACCAGGTGATCGGCGCCCATGCGTTGCGCGATCTCGAGCCGTTCGGATAGGGCATCGACCGCGATGATCGAGGTCGCGCCCATCATTCTGGCGCCGATGGTCGCGCACAGGCCGATCGGCCCCTGAGCGAAGATGGCGACTGTATCGCCGATCTTCACCTTGCCCGCTTCCGCGCCGCTGATCCCGGTAGAAAGAATGTCGGGGCACATGAGAACCTGCTCATCGCTCAGGCCCTCGGGGACCGGCGCGAGATTGGCCATCGCATCGGGCACAAGCAGATATTCAGCCTGCGCGCCGTCGATCGTGTTGCCGAACCGCCATCCCCCCATCGACTTCCAGCCATGGCCATGGGCGGCACCGCACTGGGAATGCAGTCCGGACAGGCACGCATAGGACGTGCCTGACGGCGTGATCGCGCCGGCGACCACGCGCTGGCCTTCGCGATACCCCTGAACGGCCGAACCGAGCTTCTCAATGATGCCGACCGGTTCATGACCGATCGTCAGCCCCGCCGCGACGGGATACTCGCCCTTGAGGATATGGACGTCGGTGCCACAGATCGTCGTCAGGGTCACCCGGATCAGCGCGTCGAGCGGGCCTATTTCGGGGACTGGCTTTTCGCCCAGGATGATCCGCCCAGGCTCGATGAAAATGGCAGCCTTCATTTTCTGGGCCATACGTCCGCTCCCTCAGATTTCTCACGACAGTTGCGGGCCGAAATATCGCCGATAGGCGACAACTGCTCTACGGGATGTCCCGTAACGGCTCTTGACGTCATCGCTGCGGCTTGAGCGTGCGTAGCCTTGTTCGAGCCGATTCGCGATGCAGACGGCCCGTCAGCCCATCCGATGGGGTGTGTTACTGCCCGCCTTAGTAGCATCCCTTATACAGGTCCGGCCGCCCGCCACCTAGGCTCGATCGATGCAACTATGAGGAGTGGCAATGGCAGAGACACCGGTCGTGCTCGAGTGGCACGCGATGCCTATCGAAGAGGTGCTGGGCGTGCTTCAATGCTCCAGTGCCGGCCTGAGCCAGGTAGAAGCGGAGCGTCGTCTCGCTGTATACGGCGTCAATGCCTTGCCGGTCGGGACGACAGTCCATCCGATTCTCCGGTTTCTGGCGCAGTTCAATAGCGCTCTGATCTATTTTCTGCTTGCCGCTGCCTTCGCCGCCGCACTGCTGGGGCATCTCGTCGATGCGTCGGTCATCACGGTCGTCGTCCTCATCAACGCCATCGTAGGATTTCTCCAGGAGGGTAAGGCGGAGAGGGCGCTGGGCGCCATTCGCGATATGATAGCGCCCCATGCAACGGTTCTGCGCGATGGCGCGCGGCGCACCATAGAAGTTCCGGACATCGTCCCCGGCGATATCGTGCTGATCGAGGCGGGGGACCGCGTGCCAGCGGATATGCGCATCCTGCGCGCCCGCGGCCTGCTTGTCGATGAAGCCGCGCTGACCGGGGAATCCGTCGCAGCGGAGAAGCAGGAGGCGGCGGTCGGTGAAGACGCGGCCATCGCTGATCGCCAGTGCATGCTCTTCTCCGGAACGCTGGTCGCATCTGGTCAGGCCAGCGGCATGGCCGTAGAAACAGGAACGCGCACCCAGATCGGCCGGATCAGCAAGCTCATGCAGGCTGTGGAGACGGTCAGCACGCCATTACTGCGCCAGATCAACGCCTTCGGCACGCGCTTCACCGCCTTCGTTCTCGTTGGTGCGATCGCGCTGTTTGCTTTTGCCGTGCTCGCTCGCGAGTTCCACTGGATCGACGCGTTGATCGCCGTGGTGGCACTCGCCGTCGGCATCATTCCCGAAGGCCTTCCCGCCGTCATCACGATCACGCTGGCGATTGGCGTCCAGCGCATGGCGGCGCGCAATGCCGTTATCCGTCGCCTGCCGGCCGTCGAGACGCTCGGCGCGACCTCGGTCATCTGTTCGGACAAGACCGGTACGCTCACGCGCAACGAGATGATGGTGCGCCGTATCCTTCTGCCGAGCGAAGAACTGATGGTCGGCGGATCTGGCTATGCGCCGGAGGGCGGGCTCACCAGCGAGGGCGCGGATGACGACGCGGCCGCCATCGCGGCGTCGGCGGCGATCATCCGATGCGGATTGCTGTGCAATGATGCGGCGCTGCGCAGTGACGCAGGCCGCTGGCATGTAGACGGCGACCCCATGGAGGGGGCGCTAGTCGCGCTCGCGATGAAATCAGGTCTCAATCCCGACCATCTGCGCGGCGAATGGAAGCGGATCGACGAGATCCCGTTCGACGCGGCCTATCGCTTTATGGCGACGCTCCATCATGGCCCAGGCGGGGAAGGCTTGATCTTCATCAAGGGCGCGCCGGAGGCCGTCATCGCCATGGCAGGCGCCGATCCCCGGAGTTGGGAGCCGCGCCTCGCTGTTGCTGCCGATCAGGGCGAACGGCTGCTCGGGTTCGCCATCAAGCGGCTCCAGGCTCGTGACGATCGGCTCACCTTCTCTGATCTGGATCACGGAATAGAATTTCTTGGACTGATGGGGTTCATCGACCCGCCGCGCGAGGAGGCGAAGGCAGCGATCGCCGAGTGTCGCTCCGCCGGGATCGCGGTCAAGATGATCACTGGAGACCATCTGGCCACAGCGCTCAGCATCGCGCGCCAGCTTGCGCTGAGCGATGCGCCTCGCGGAATGATCGGAGCCGAGCTCGAACGGATATCCGACCGGGAGCTGTTTGACAAAGTGCTGGAGGTCGATGTCTTCGCGCGCTCCAGTCCGGAGCACAAGCTTCGGATCGTCCGTGCGCTGCAGGCGCATCGCCTGATCGTCGCCATGACCGGTGATGGCGTCAATGACGCGCCCTCGCTCAAGCAGGCCGACGTCGGCACGGCCATGGGACACAAGGGCACCGAGGCGGCTAAGGAGGCCGCCGAGATGGTGCTGCTGGATGACAATTTCGCGTCGATCGTGGCGGCGGTGCGCGAAGGCCGCACGGTTTACGATAATATCCGCAAGGTGATCGCCTGGACCCTGCCGACCAATGGCGGCGAGACGGTCGCGGTCGTTCTGGCAATCCTGGTGGGTTTCACGCTGCCGATGACGGCGACGCAGATCCTCTGGATCAATCTGGTCCTCGCCGTGACGCTGGGTCTTGTCCTGGCTTTCGAGCCGAGCGAACCTGGAACCATGGCGCGGCAGCCTCGGCACGTCGATGCGCCGCTCCTCTCGCCGTTCCTGCTGTGGCGCGTGTTCCTGGTCTCCGGGCTGATGGCCGCGCTGGCGCTCGGGATATTCTTTCACGCCAAGGGGCAGGGGCGCGATCTGGAGACGGCGCGTACCCTGGTCGTCAACATGCTCGTTGTCGCCGAGATCTTCTATCTCTTCAACGTGCGCTATCTGCATATGCGCTCGCTCACCTGGCGCGGCGTGCTGGGAACACCAGCCGTGCTTGCCGCGATCGCGGTCGTGATCGGCGCGCAGCTTTTCTACACCTACGCGCCCGTCATGCACGCGATCTTCGAGAGCCGGCCGCTCGCGCTTGCCGACGCCATGCTGATCGTGGGCCTGGGAGTCCTCCTCTTCCTCTGCCTCGAGGCGGAAAAGCTGCTGATGCGGCGCCTGGGCTGGTTTGAGGAACTCGCGTGACCAGTGCCGATCTTCTTCAGGAAAATGTGAAAGGACATCCGATGACCCATCCCCGCCTGGCGCCGCCCCACAAGATCCTGCTCGCCACGGACCTCAGCTGCCGCTGTGACCGCGCGCTCGACCGGGCGGTCCAGCTTGCCAAGGAGTGGCAGGCGGAGCTGATCGCAGCCTATGTCGTCGATCCCGATCAAAGCCGTCAATACCGGTTCGATCGGACGCCTGCCTCCTGGAGGCGGTTGCCGAGCCCCGTTGAACGGATGCGCTGGCGCCTCAAGCGCGATCTCGGCACCTCGGCCGAGTTCATCCGGGTGATCGTCGAGGAGGGGCCGCCTGGCGAGACTCTCCTCTCGATCGCGGCGCGAGAAGGCTGTGATCTTATCGTGACCGGGATCGCGCGCGACGAGACGCTGGGACGGATGATCCTGGGCAATACCGTCAACCGGCTTGTACGCGGTTCACCGGTGCCCGTCCTCATCGTCCATGATCGCGCCCTTGGCGCCTACAGGAGCATTGTCGTGGCGACGGATTTTTCCGAAGCCTCGCTGCAGGCACTCCTGACGACCTCTGCGCTGTTTCCAGGGCGCGACCTGACGCTGTTCCATGCCTATGACGTCCCGTTCTCGGGCCTGCTCGATGAAAGGGACTATGTCCGTAACCTGCGCACAATGGAGAAGGAATTGGGTGCGAAATTCCTCAGCGACGAGCGCGTCGATACAGCCGTGAGGGCTAGCGCTGATGTCATCATCGAGCATGGAACGCCCGGACGGCTTCTTGCTGACTATGTCGAAAACGAGCATGCCGACCTCACCGTAATCGGCAGCCATGGCCGCGGCGTGCTGTTCGACGCGCTGATCGGCAGCACCGCACAGAGCCTGATCGAGAGTCTCGAGGGTGACCTGCTCGTCGTTCACTATCGGCCGGGCAAGGGCCAGTGAATAGCCCTCGGGCTTCTGGACGCCTTCGATCCTAATTTTGAGGATAGGAGGCGATGATGGGTGAGGGGAATTGCAGCGACGAGTTCAAGCGCAATGCTGTGTCGCGGATCGGGTAGCGGTGTTACCCGATAGCGGAAATTTCATAGCGGCTCAGGGTCAGCCAGCATTCGCTCTGTTCTTGGGCAACCGCTGGCAAGGGCCGCGTCAGACGATGTAACCAAGAATGCCGAGATCAGGCGATTGGAGCGCGAACTGGCATGATGGACCTGGGATTTTAAAACGACTGGACTGGCAAAACATCGCTGACTGGCATTGAGCCAGTCCCGTCATGGAAGCTTTGCGTCAATCATCCAGAGAATCAAAGCCAAAAGTCCGAAGGTCAGAGCAGTCAGGAAAGCCACATCCACGTTGCCGCGCAGGCGATTGAGAAATTGCATTTTCCGGCTCCTCGATAGCAGGTCGCAACCAAGTTATAAGACGGATATATTCGGGCTATCGGGAACAATACGTATCCAGTGCATCCCTGTGATCCAACTTCGGCGGGTAGGCACAGTTGTTTGCTCTGGACTCACTGGTAATGCATTCAAAATGCGGAGCCGTCGATCGCGCGCGAGCACGACGGCTCCGACAATCGCCGCCCCGCTTCCGATATCTGCCGAGCGATGGTGAGGGTAATGTCTCACCCGCGAGCGCCGGCAGCGGTGCCAGGCCAGGCGTGCCGCGGCCGACGACCGCAGCACCGCGCAACACGCCACGACGGTCGATCGACGTGTCTCACCTGTCCAATTTCCATCGCAACAGCGCGAGTCAGGGCGGGCCTGTCGCTTGACATCATGTCAGGGTCGAGCGGTCTCAGCGCCTTGATACCGGTCAAAGTCGAAAGACCTTGACCCTGACATGATGTCAGACCCTATCTGCCAGTGCGAAGGAGCAAGACGATGAACGATCCTCATGCACATGGCGGCCATTGCTGTTCGAAACCGTCCACTGCGCCCGCCGCCATCAAGGACCCCGTGTGCGGGATGACGGTAGATCCGGCGACGAGCGCGCATCATGCCGAGCATGGCGGTGTGACATATCACTTCTGCAGCGTCGGCTGCCGTGCAAAGTTCGTCGTAGATCCGGCCAGGTTCACAAATGGCGAGGCCGATACTTTAACGGCAGCGCCCCCGTCCTCGCTATCGGTGTGGACTTGCCCGATGCATCCCGAGATCCGGCGCCCTAGCCCGGGCATCTGCCCGATTTGCGGCATGGCGCTGGAGCCGGCGGAGCCGAGCGCCGACGAGGGAGCAAACCCGGAACTGGTCGATTTCACTCGCCGCTTCTGGGTGAGCGCGATGCTTGCCGTGCCCCTGCTGCTGATTTCGATGGGCGCCGAGATGGCGGGTCTGCACCTCGTGCCGATGCGCTGGTCGCCCTGGGTGCAATTCGCGCTGACTGCGCCGATCGTGCTGTGGGCAGGCTGGCCGTTTTTCGAGCGAGGCTGGGCGTCGCTCAAGTCGCGCCACTATAACATGTTTACGCTGATCGCGATCGGGGTCGGCGCGGCCTTCCTCTACAGCGTGGTGGCGACAGTCGCGCCCGGGGTGTTTCCGGCAAGCTTCCGCGACCATGGCGCCATGGTGCCCGTCTATTACGAGGCGGCCGGCGTGGTCGTTGCGCTGGTGCTACTCGGGCAGGTGCTGGAACTGCGCGCGCGCGCCGCGACCGGACGTGCGATCCGCGCTCTCCTGAACCTTGCGCCCAAGACCGCGCGGCGGATCGGTCCGGACGGCGAGGAGCAGGAAGTCGATCTCGGCAAGGTCACGGCCGGCGATCGTCTGCGCGTGCGTCCCGGCGAGGCGGTCCCGGTCGACGGGACCGTGATCGACGGCCGCTCGTCGGTCGACGAGTCGATGCTGACCGGCGAGCCGGCGCCGGTGCTCAAGGTGCCGGGCGCCGCGCTTACCGGCGGCACCGTCAACGGCACTGGTAGCCTGGTCATTGAGGCGCAGGCGGTTGGCGCCGACACGATGCTGGCGCGCATCGTCGCGATGGTCGCGGAGGCGCAGCGCAGCCGTGCGCCGATCCAGGCCGTGGCGGATCGTATTTCCGGCTGGTTCGTGCCGTTGGTGGTGCTGATCGCACTGCTGACCTTTGCCGTCTGGAACCTTGTCGGCCCCGAGCCGCGCTTCGGCCATGCCTTGCTCAACGCCATCGCGGTCCTGATCATCGCCTGTCCGTGCGCGCTCGGGCTTGCCACACCGATGTCGATCATGGTCGGGACGGGACGCGGGGCTCAGGCCGGCGTGCTCGTCAAGAATGCCGAGGCGCTGCAGGCGCTCGACAAGGTCGATACACTGGTGATCGACAAGACCGGGACGCTGACCGAAGGCAAGCCCAAGCTCGTGGCGGTCGAGCCAACTGAAGGGTTCAACGCTGATCGGGTGCTGGCGCTGGCGGCAGCGGTCGAGGCTCGCTCCGAGCATCCGCTGGCGGTCGCGATTGTTACCGGCGCCAGAGAACGCGGGCTGACCGTCTCGGCGGTCGAGGACTTCGACTCGCAGACCGGCATGGGCATAAGCGGCCGGGTCGACGGTCGGAGGGTCGTGATCGGCAATGCCGCGCAGATGCGGAGTGCCGGAGCGGATGCCACAGCGCTAGAGGCATCGGCCTCGCGGCATCGCGCTGAAGGCGGCGGCGTCATGCTGGTTGCCGTTGATGGTGAAGCGGCCGGGCTGATCGCCGTCGCCGACCCTGTCAAGGCGTCATCGCGCGGCGCGATCGCTGCGCTTCACGCCGAGGGGCTGCGCATCGTCATGCTGACCGGCGACAGCCGCGGCACGGCAGAGGCCGTCGCTCGGGCGATCGGCGGGATCGACGAGGTCCATTCCGATCTCAAGCCGGAGGACAAGGCGCGGATCGTCGTCGACCTCAAGGCGAACGGCGCTCGGGTCGCTATGGCGGGCGACGGTATCAACGATGCCCCGGCGCTCGCGGCCGCCGATGTCGGCGTGGCGATGGGAACGGGGACGGACGTGGCGATCGAGAGTGCTGGGCTGACGCTCACAAAGGGCGACCTTTCGGCGATGGTACGTGCGCGGCGGCTAGCGCGTGCCACTATGGCCAACATACGGCAGAACCTGTTCTTCTCCTTCCTGTTCAACGGCGTGGGCATACCTATTGCGGCGGGTGTGCTCTATCCGGTGACCGGCATCCTGCTGTCGCCCATGTTCGCAGGGGCCGCGATGGCGCTGTCGTCATTCACCGTCGTCGTCAACGCGCTCCGCTTGAACGCTGTACGACTGGAAGCGCGCAAGCCATGAATATCGGTCAGGCCGCCGCTGCAAGCAGCGTGTCGCAGCGTATGATCCGCCACTATGAGAAGATCACGCTGATCCCGACACCGTCAAGGCGCGGCAGCGGCTATCGGGACTATTCGGACGCCGATGTTCACCGCCTCCGGTTCGTCGCAAACGCGCGCGACCTTGGTTTCCCGATCGAGGAAATCCGTTCGCTTCTGGACCTCTGGCAGGACCGTTGCCGATCGAGCGCTGAGGTGAAGGCGCTGGCACTTTCCCGAGCCGACGAGCTTGGCCGCAAGGCGGCTGCGCTGGACGGTATGCGCCGGGCGCTGATGGAACTAGCCAACAGCTGTACCGGAGACGAACGGTCGGATTGCCCGATCATCGATCGACTGGCTGAGGGTTGATCGTCGCAGCTGCCTTCCTGAAGGGCGCTTCCGACTTCACTATGAGATCTTGCACCGCGAAGGTACAAGCCATGATCCAAAACTCCGTCTCGACATTCCCGTTCTTCTCCCTGACGTGCCGGACGCGGCAGATGCTTGTGTCGACAGGCTCATCGGCTCGCTCGAAAGACGCCCGGGCGTCGAACAGGCCATGTGGTGCCAGCCGAAGCGGGAGCGCCCGCGATACGCTGCATCCATTTCGATCCGGCGGTTACGACGCTGTTGCGTATCCGCTAACTGGCCCAACTCGCACATTGCTTATGTGGTCTCGACTGACCGCTTGATAGCGATCCTGCGTTTCGTGCTCGTATTTGAGCCATCGGGGTCAGCATCATGGTGCGGCGGCCACGCGCGGCCAATGCGCCGCTGCTGTCCATTTTCTTTTATAACTGATTCTGCTCGCGTCCGGCTTGTAGGTGGGCCTTGTCCTCGGCGACTTTTTGCATGCTCTGGGCATGGGGCGATGCCCAGACAGTCCGGGCAATGGTCATAAACATGCCTGTTGGCGCCGAGATCACCGGCCTCGGCTTGCCGCTTTTTGTCGTGCTGGA
Organism: Sphingobium yanoikuyae; assembly: GCF_013001025.1. Lineage (NCBI taxonomy): Bacteria > Pseudomonadati > Pseudomonadota > Alphaproteobacteria > Sphingomonadales > Sphingobiaceae > Sphingobium > Sphingobium yanoikuyae. The sequence goes on from NZ_CP053021.1 coordinate 1,699,071, forward strand.
AGGCGAGAAGAGTTGCCGCGAAAGCTGAGATAGTTCGACGCATTGGCGTTACGCGCACGTGTCCGGATCCCAAGTACGGTCCATGCGAGCCTTTGACGACATCTGATTGCGCTTCAGCAGTAACGGCGACGGGGGAGACTGGAACATGCGCCTTCCCCCGACCGTGATTGGTACTGTTACGTATACTTGCTATGTGTCGGGACAGATAATCGTAATGAAGGCGCTATGGCATCACGACGGTCGGGAGTGATGGCAGTTGCTCTCTTACGATGAAGGTCGGAATATGGCGTGGCTCGCGAGGATAATGCTGTTTGTGCCGGCGCTGATCGCCGGATGGTTCGTCTCTAAAGAGGACCCCCGATACTGGGTGGTGGCGATGGTAATCGCGCTGGTGTTCATCGCGCTTTCATGCTGCATTGCTATCTACGTACCGGCCTTTCGCCTCTGGCCACGTCGCACGCGGCAGTAGCAACGCAACGATCACATATCCGGAGCGCTTGCGAAGGCTCACGCGCTTGAGCAAATGACCCTTTTCCAAGTGGCTGATGAAATCGGCATTGAACGGTCGGGTGCTCGGGCTCACTGGGGAATGTCATCAATGATGGGCGCCTTCGCACTGCCGGACCCCGGCTGGTAGGGGCGCCTGAATGCGAGTCCATGACCATTGCCGGCAAGTACGCCTTCAAGCCGGTACAGCTTGCCAACCTCTCTGATCGCTTTTCTCCTGGGTTAAGCCGCGACGGTATAGCGTGCTTCGAGCAGATCAAGCTCTCGGATAAGCTTGCGTGCGGGCTCGCTGTCCAGTTCGCGCTTGCGCACCATCCGGAAAATTTGCGCGCGTTCGGCCTTCAGCGCTGCCAGACGAAGGCGGCGCTCAATCTCTTCTGCTCGCCGCCCCAGCGCATTGTTTTCCGGGCTACCAACCCGGCTCTCGATCCTTTGCCGGTAACCATCCATAATGCGGGATGCGGTCGAGACATAGAGATCCGCGTCGCTTCGGCCCTCTGCCAGCGCATGCTGGACCTTCTCGATCTCCGCGATCGCAGCTTCTGCCGCCTTGACGCGGGCCGCATCCTCGGCCGCCTTATGGTCATGTTCGGCCGGCATCTCGAGACCTTTGAGCAGAAGGGGTAGCCCCAGGCTGGCAGCTAGCAACGACACGATGATGACGCCCATCGCCAGAAAAATAGCCAGATCTCTTGCCGGAAAGGGCGAGCCATCGTTCATTGCCAGAGGCAGTGTCAAGACACCGGCGAGCGTGATGGCGCCGCGAACGCCGGCAAAGGAGATCGCGGCGACGATCCGCCAATTGGGCGTGGAACGCCAGTCCCCTTCGCGAAAGAAGGTGAGACGAAGGGATGCCCAGACCCACAGGAAGCGAAGGGCGGCGAGCCCAAGGTTGATTGCGATGACATATATTGCCAGCCACCAAGGTTCCTGATGGCCGGTCGCGCGAACGGTTTCGGCCGAGCTGGCGAGAATGGCGGGCAGCTGCTCGCCGAGCAGCACGAAGATGACCCCGTTGGCGCTGAACTGGATCATATCCCACACTGTGTTGCGGCGTATGCGTGTGGAGCCCTCCAGTTCGCCAGTGCTTTCGACAAAGCCCATGGTGAGGCCGGCGGCGACTGCGGCCAGAATGCCGGAGCAATGGAGATGCTCGGCAAGGAGATAGGCGCCAAATGGGATGAGCAGGCTTATGAGAATCTGCGCGCCGCCCTCCTCTCCATAATGCCGTGAGACCCAGCTTTTCGCGCGCGACACAATCCAGGTGAAGCCGGCACCGATCGCGATGCCCCCGAACGCGACCCACAGGAAATTGAGCGCTGCGTCCTGGACTGAGAATGCTCCGGTTAACGCTGCGGCGATTGCAAAGCGCAGGCAGACGAGTCCGGAGGCATCGTTCAAGAGCGATTCCCCTTCGAGAATATGCATCATGCGCTTGGGGATGGAGACGCGCTGGGCGATCGCGGACACCGCGATCGGGTCGGTGGGGGAGACGACGGCGGCGAGACCGAACGCGACAGCCAACGGCATCGCCGGGACCATCCAGTGGATGAAAAAGCCCATGCCGACGACCGTAGCGACGACCAGGCCAAGGGCGAGCTCGACGATGGTCTTGCCGTCCTTGAACAGCTCTTCGCGGGGAATGCGCCAGCCATCGAGGAACAGCAACGGCGGCAGGAGCAGGAGAAAGAAAATCTCCGGATCGAGCGTGACGCGCCAGTCAGCGGCCAGCCCGATCATTGCGCCCAGGGCGATCTGAAACAGAGGTCGTGGCAGGGGCAGGGGAACCATGCGCGAGAAAATGCCGCTCAGGATGACGGCAAGCAGCAGCAGCAGGATGATCGTGATGGTTTCCAATAGTCTTCCTCACATTTGGGGCTGGATCAGACGGCCGCCTAGGACTGCCCAGGAATGGGAAGTTCGTGCCATTTTTTGCGATATCCCGGTCAGCCGCCAGCCCCTTGATGTTTTTCGCGACGTTTGACCTGGAGTGAACGCTCACATGATGATGATTGTGTGTGTTTTTAGATCATGATGCCCACCAGGATGGCATTGGCGAGATCGATGAAGAAGCCGCAGACCAGGGGCACGACGATAAAAGCCTTGGGTGCCGCACCATATTGCCGTGTGACGGCGCTCATATTCGCAATCGCTGTCGCGGTCGATCCAAGCCCTATTCCCCCGAACCCTGCGCTCATGACGGCTGCTTCATAGTCGCGCCCAAGGCAGGGGAAGAGAATGAAGATCATGAAAGCGATGGCCATTGTTATCTGCAAGCACAGGGCAACGGCGAGAAATGCGACCATGCCATCGAGAGCCCATAGCTGCAGGCTCATCAATGCCATGGTGATGAAGATGCCCAGGCTGATCTCAGAGATCAACGCGACGCCGCGTTGCATGCGTGGCCAATCCCATAACCTGCGTTTTCGCGTGGTTAGATGAGGGGTGACGCCGCGAAGGATAATGCCCGCCAGGAGGCAGCCGACAAAATCAGGAAGATTGAGGCCACTGCTCTTGATTGCCAAAGTCAAGGATTGACCAAGCAGGAGCGTGACATTGAGCCAGAAGAGCGCGAGGAGGGCACCATAATAGTCGAGGAGCGTCCGCTGCGGCTCGTGCAGCGTACCGATCTCGAGCATAGAGGCCCCTGAAACTGGGATATTGCGTGCGCGAATGAGATAGCCGGCTACAGGGCCACCGATCAGGCAGGCGGCTATCAGGCCGAACATATTGCCCGCTGTTCCGATTTCCGCGGCGTTGGCGATCCCCAGCGTTTCCACGAAATGCGGTGCCCAAGCCAGCGTAGTGCCGATCCCGCCGGTCAACGAAATCGACCCGACCATCAGTCCGGCGCGCGGATCCAGACCGAACGCGCTGGCGATCGTCATGGCAAGCAAATTCTGCAGCAAAATGAAGAGACTTGCGAGCGCGGTGAGGATTATGAGCGCCCATCCGCCGCTTCGGATCGTCCGGACGTCGGAATTGAGCCCGATGGCTGCGAAGAAATAGAGCAGCAAGGTGTCGCGGATACCGATGTCAAACTCTATCTTGCTGCCGTGCAGAAGATAAATGCCGCTGACCACAGCAGCGCAGACTATTCCCCCTATGACCGGTTCGGGAATGCTGTAGCGCTTGAAAAGATCGAAACGGCTGACGAGGGCCTTTCCCGCGAATAGCAAAAGGATCGCAATGGTCGAGGTGGTCAGGGCATCAATGTACAGCATCATCGTTCATTTTCATCGATTATCATTCACCCTGCTTTGGCTTGTGGGGCCGGCCAGAGAGTCTTCTCGGTCAGCAGGTAGAAAGCCTGCCGTCGAAGAAAATGCGGCAAAACAAAGAACTGGAGCAGCCGATCTGATGCATTCGAGTGGAACCGACTAGTCTGTTAGCGTCTGGCTCGTCCAGTCGACCACGGCGGCCGTGAAGCGCGCTGTCGCACGATCGAATGCCGCCGCGATTTCGGCCTTGCTGTTTTGGCGGGCGGGTTCTTCTTCAAGGAAGCGGTGAGAAGCCTTCATCTGCCGATCGGTTAGCGCGGTGAGGGTGGCATCGCCCGATATGAGGATCGTCGGTGGACTTTGCTTGTCGCTTTCGGGCGCATAACGGGCCTCGAAGCGGTCGAGGTTCAGTTGGAGCGCGACCGCTCCGGCGCCCCCGCCCCGCCAGGATACCATCCGGATATTGGAAGCCCGCTGATCGAACTGGCGGGTCATGGCCTGGGCGAACAAATCCGGTGCCGGTGCGACCCAGCGTGCGTCTTTGACGTACAAAACGCTGGAGCCACGGGCGGTCAATATGCGGTCGCCCTCGATCTCGGGCGCGAAGCGGATACGGGCCAGGGTGAGCGGTCGGCCCGCGGCAGGGCGTTCCGCGACCGTCGCGTTATTTTGTTCGGCAATCCCGAAGCGAAACAAGGTGTCGCGCTTGCCGCTGCTCCCTAAAAGGCCGCCGCAGCCACCAAGCAGGAGCAGCGCGGAAACGGTCAGAAGGTATCTGTAAGGCTTAACGAGAGTCATTCGGGGAGCTCCAGTTCCAGACCGCTGTCTTTACCCAAGGCCTGCCGGGGATTCTGACGGATCTGGCGGATCAGCCCGTCGAGTGAATCGGCAGTTTCACGCAGGCTGCTCATACTGGCGTTGATTGCCGGCAATGTTGTCGCGCCGATCGTCGCGCTTTGCTTGTTGACGTTGGCCAAAGCGCCGCGCGCCTCGCCGATAGCGAGTTTGAGTTCGGCCGCCGTGTCCGAGATGTCGGCAAAGGCCTTGCGGCCATCGGTGTCGGCGATGTCACGCACCGAGGCGGCCGCATGCTGGATATCCTCGGCTGCCCGATCCAGCTTACCGAGCGCGGACGCCGCATTGGCGAACATCGCCCGGTTGTCGGCGATCGCCCCGGTGGTCAGCCGGATATCGCGAAGAGTGGCGCCGAGATTCTGGATGTTCTGATCCGACAAAGCCTTGTTGACCCGTTGCAGCGCCGATGTCGCGCTCTCCACCATCTGGCCGCCGCCTTGAAGGAGCGATGACAGGGCATTGGGTTTGCTGGAAATGACTGGACGCCTGCCCCGATTGGCCCTCCGAAGCAGTTCCTTGCTCGGTGTCCCGGCGCTGATCTGCACGACGCTCACACCCGATATGCCCTGCGTTTCGGTCGAGGCGACCGAATCGATCCGCACCGGTGTCTTGTGCGTGATCTCTATATCAGTCAGGACCCGGTTGGGGTCGTTCTCGTCGAGTGTGATCCGCTGGATCTGGCCCATCTTGATGCCGTTGAACTGGACTTCGCCGCCGACACTGAGCCCGCGTACGGGCCCGCGGAAAATAACGCGATACTCATCATTTTCCTGCCCGAACCGCGTGCCGCCAAGCCACACCACGAATACGAGTCCGGCGATCAGGAGAATGATCGAGATGATCCCGACGAGGGCATAATTGGCATGGCGTTCCATCAGCGGTCCTTCGCCCCGGCGGCGGCGCGTCCGCGCGGCCCCAGGAAATAGCTTTTGATCCAGGGGTGGTCCGACTTTTCGAGTTCGGCGACCGGGGCCACGGCGACGACCTTGCGGTCGGCAATTACAGCGACTCGGTCACAGATGGCGTAAAGCGTGTCGAGATCATGGGTGATCATGAACACGGTAAGGCCGAGCGCATCGCGCAAGCTGCGGATGAGATCGTCGAACTCGCTGGCGCCGATCGGGTCTAGGCCAGCTGTGGGTTCGTCGAGAAACAGGATGTCTGGATCGAGCGCGATCGCGCGGGCTACGCCAGCGCGCTTGCGCATGCCGCCCGACAATTCCGATGGGCGCAGCGCACCGGCATTGTCGGGCAGACCGGCGAGCTTGATCTTGAGCCTGGCAAGGTCCCCGATAAGTTGCGGGGGCAGCCTGCTATGCTCCAGGAACGGCGCTTCGACATTTTCCTGGACGGTCAGGAACGAGAAAAGCGCACCCTGCTGGAACATTACGCCGATGCGCCGTTCCGCCTCGGAAAGCGCGGATGGCTCGCCGATGTCGCGGCCGAAGAGCTCGACCGAGCCGCCATCGGGTTGCCTAAGGCCGAGAATCGAGTTGAGCAGAACAGATTTTCCTGAGCCTGAACCGCCCACGACACCCAGAATCTCGCCAGGTCGGACCTCAAGGTGCAGACCTTCGTGGATGACCTTATCTCCAAAGGCAGTGTGGAGCCCCGTCACGCGGATCGGCGGCGTCTCCGGTTCGGTGCCCGGGCGGCTCACAGATCGAGCGCCATGAAAATCACCGCGAAGATCGCATCGAACATGATGACGAGGAATACCGACTGCACCACGGCGGACGTGACCTGCCGCCCAAGGCTCTGGACGTCGCCGCCGACCATCAGGCCATGTCGGCAACCAGCGGCGGCGATCACCAGCGCCAGGAACGGGGCCTTGCTCATGCCGATCCAGAAGTGGGTAATGCTGACCGTATCGAGCATGCGCTGCACGAAGAAGATCGGATGGATATCCATCGTCACCCAACTGACCAGCAGACCACCAATGATGCCGCCGATATCGGCGGCAAAAGTCATCAGCGGTATCATCAGCAAGGCGGCGAGAATGCGGGGCACGACCAGCGCGTCGAACCGGTCGACCCCCATGACCTGCATCGCATCGGTTTCCTGGTTCATCCGCATCGAGCCGATCTGGGCGGCGAACGACGAGGCGGATCGACCGGCAAGCAGGATGGCGGCGATGACCACACCGAATTCGCGAAGGATCGCCACACCGACCAGTTGCACGGTGAAGACCCCGACTCCGAGCGTCGTCAGAAGATTGGTGCCGACCAGGGCAATTACGGCGCCGATGAAGAAGGTCATCATGAAGACGATGGGAAGCGAGTTGATCCCGGCCTCCTGCATCGTCGCGACCAGCGGCGTCACGCGCAGGCGCGACGGGTGGATGAGGCTGCGCCCGAGCGCTGTCATCATTTCGCCGGTGAACACGAGCATTTCGTAGCCATCGCGCGCAATCCCGACGATTTGCCGCCCGAACCGGTGGAAGAAGGCCGGCAGACCGGTGCGGCGCACCTTTTCGGGTGATGGTTGCTCGAGTGCGGGCCGTACCAGCGTCGTCAATTGCGCGAAGTCCTCGCGCTCACCGCCGGCGACAGTCGCGTTCTCTTCCATGGCCCGCAGCAGAACCAGGGCCCCGGCCGTGTCGAGGCGGCCAAGCGCCGTGATATCCACCGTCCTGGCCTTGCGCCCGTCGAGATCCACATCGAGGCGGCGCGACGCATCACCCAGGGCTAATGCGGTCCAGTCGCCCTGGAGATGTAGCGCAACCCCATCCTCGGGGTCCTCAAGGCTATATTGTGCCAAGGTCATGGATCCGGCGCTCATCGCAGCACCTTCAGCATGACCTTGGCAGCACCACGCCCGCCGGCACTCCAGACGCCTCCGCCCGGGTCGGTGCTGGCGCCCGTGAGGCAGGTGCCGTCCACCGGACCCTTATTGCCCGAAATCTCTGGCGGCGGCCGGAACGTAAACATCTGGGCCATGCCAAACTCGAGATGGGTCCCATCGCCTTGAAACAGCCCGGTCAGGCGCTCGATCTCGAGCGGCGGCTCGATATAGCGGTCGATTGGCTTGTCGTTCATGTTGGGCGCATGGTCGCAGACCACGTTCCAAATCTTGTCGCCATCGCGCTCGGCAATGTGTTCCCTTCGCTCGCCGTCCAGATCATAGGGATATAGGGCGACCGCGGCCGGGCTGACGGATTGCTCGTTCATCGCACGAGCGCCACGCCGATCCGGAAGCGGGTCATCCGCCGATCATAGTCGAGCAGATTTTCGCCATAACCGACAAAGCTCTGGCCGAAGAGATAGAAGTCTGGTCCGCCACCCAGCAGGCGGGGGAGGGGATAGGAGATATCGGCGCTGAAGGCACCCTTGCCGCTGCCGAAATTAAACCGGGTGGAGGTGGAGAGGCGCAATCCTTTATCCTCCCCGACCTCCATAAACAGAGCGGTATTGCCGCGATACCGGCGGATATCGGGATTGTCGGACTTGTCGCCGACAAACAGCGACAGGCGAGGCGCGACCGAGAAACGATAGCCGCCCCCCAGTGGGATCGCCGCCATCGGCGCGATATAGACACTATTGATGCTGCGTGAGGCTGTCCCGTCGCGGCCGTTGGATTCGTGGCGGATGCCGCCCTGCGCGCTGAGCGAAACGCCGCTCGACAGCGTCGCCGACGGTGTCAGGTAGAACAGCTCGGGCTGATAATCGATATTCCGAAACGGGGAGGAGTCGCCGCCCAGGTCCCAGAACATGCGCTGCGAGAAGGCGAAATGGAGACCATCACGCCAGGAACGCGGTAGGCCCTCGGCGCGCCTTGTGCCGAACAATTGATATTTGAAGCTGATCTGGATCCGCGCCTCGCTGTTCGTGCCGGGGCCATAGACGGCATAGATCGGCTCATAGGCGGAAAGGTTGGCGAGAAAAGGATTGCCCGCCGATCGGTCCGATGGGGGCGCCGCCGGCTCGGATGCTGCGCGGGCTGCAGCCTGCGCGGGGGCGAGTTCGGCCTGCGCCGATTGCGTCATCGGCGCGGGCCGCAAGGCGATGGCGGTCTGCTGCGCGCTCCAGGCCGGTATGGAAAAGACCGCGCCATCCAGCGGAAGTTCGTCCGCATCCGGCAGGCGATAGCGGGCGCGCCTGAAACCATCGGGCGGGACAATCAGATCGGCCGGCATGTCCGCCGTCCGCTCCAGCCAGAGGGTACGGCGTGCGCCGTTGGCTGTAAGCTGCGCTTCGATCCGGTCGGGCAGGGGGACCGTCTGCGGTTCGGTTCCTCCATTGAGAAAGCGCACTTCGACCAGCACTGCCCCATCGGCATCTCGCTGTCCCGCGTCGCCGATCAGGATTTCCACCGGAGAGGTTGCATGTGCAGCCGGTGCCAGAGCGGTGGCAGCGCCCGCCAGCAGCCAAGGGAGGGAGCGCCCCATCATGCGCGTAGATGCTGGCCGCTATCGACGGGGATGATCGTGCCGGTGATCCGCTTCGCCGCGTCACTGACCAGAAAGGCCGCCAGCGCCCCGACATCCTCGATGTCGACCGGCTGATGCCCTGGTATTTCGGCTGCTGCGCGGGCGAGCAGTTCGTCGAACCGGTCGATGCCGCTGGCGGCGCGCGTCGCGATAGGACCAGGCGAAATGGCATGGGCGCGGATGCCTTTGGGAGCCAGCTCGGCGGCAACATAGCGAGTGGCGCTTTCCAGCGCCGCCTTCACCGGCCCCATCAGATTATAATGCTCAACCACACGCTCAGAGCCGTAAAAGGTGACGCAAAGCAGGCAGCCTCCCTCGCTCATCAGTGGCTCGGCGAGCTTGGCCATTCGCAGGAAGCTGTGGCAGGACACGTCCATCGCCATGGCAAAACCTTCGGCCGAGCTATCGACCACCCGGCCGTGCAAATCCTCCTTGGGCGCGAAGGCGATCGAGTGCAGCAGGAAGTCGAGGCCGCCCCATTGTTCTTTGACCTGCGCGAACAGCGTTTCGAGTTGGCCCGGCAAGCGCACATCGCAAGGGGCCATCCATTCCACGCCCAGCTGCTCGGCGACCGGTTCGACCCAGGCCTTGCCCTTTTCGTTCAGATAGGTCGCCGCGAGTCTGGCGCCACATCGCACGAACGCATTGGCGCACCCGGCCGCGATGCTCTTGTCATTGGCGATGCCGACGACGAGGCCGCGCTTGCCGGTGAGATCGACGAGCGGGCTCATACGCCGGTGCCGATGACATTGAGGCTATGGTGAGCGATCATACGTTCCTCATCGGTTGGAATGACCAGCACGGCGACCGGACTGTCTGGCATGCTGATCCGGGGGCCATTGCCCGCATTTGCCAATTCATCGATCTGCACGCCGAGCCATGCGAGCCGGCGGCAGATATTGCTGCGGATATCGGCGTCATTCTCGCCGATCCCGGCCGTAAAGATGAGACCGTCGATCCCGCCGAGCGAGGCGGCGAGGGCAGCGATTTCGCGGGCGACACGCCAGGCGAACAAGTCGATCGCTTCGGTCGCTTCAGGCGCCTTGCTGGCCGCGAGCGTGCGCATATCGCTGGAAATACCCGAGACACCGAGCAGCCCGGATTTCTTGTAGAATAGATCCTCGATCTCAGCCGGGCTCATGCCAAGCTGGGTCTGGAGGTGGAGGACGACACCTGGATCGATGCTGCCGCAGCGCGTACCCATCATCAGGCCGTCGAGCGCAGTGAAGCCCATGGTGGTGTCGATGCTCTTGCCGGCCTGCATCGCGCATAGGCTCGCGCCATTGCCCAGATGCGCGGCGATCACCCGGGCCCCGGCCAGCACGGGATCGATTTGCGCGAGGCGCCGGGCGATATATTCGTAGGACAGGCCATGGAACCCGTAGCGGCGGATGCCCTGGTCATGCAGCGCACGGGGGATCGCGAAGCGCGAAGCGATCTCCGGCTTGTCATGATGGAAAGCGGTGTCGAAGCAGGCCACCTGCGGCAGGTTGGGCCGTAGTGCTGCAATTGCGCGGATGGCCGCGAGGTTGTGGGGTTGGTGGAGCGGGGCCAGCGGGCACAACGCCTCCAGCTTGTCGAGCAGCGCCGCATCGATCAGGCGCGGAGCCGCGAATTCGGTTCCGCCATGCACCACCCGGTGACCGATCGCGATGATCTCGCGCCCTTTCAGCGGATGATCGGCCGCCCAGGCGAACAAATGAGCGAGCAGGTCCGCATGGGTGAGCGCTGCGCCATCCTGCCAGTCGCGTTCGAGCAGCACGCCGCCTTCGACGGAACGCACAATCATTGTCGGAGCGATGCCGATCTTCTCGATCTTGCCGCCGGCGGATAGCTGCAGCGCACCATCGCCTTCGAGCACGAACAGCGAGAATTTTATACTCGACGATCCCGAATTGAGGCTGACGACTGCCTTCATGCGCCTTGCGACTCCAGCAACCCCGGGGCAGCCTTCGTCGCGGCACGAGCGAGCAGAACCGCGACCGCGCAGGAAGCGAGCCGGGTGCGCAGGCTGTCTGCCCGGCTGGTGAGGATGATCGGCACGCGGGCGCCCAGCACCACTCCGGCCGCATCGGCGTCGCCGAGGAAGGTGAGCTGCTTGGCGAGCATATTGCCCGCTTCCAGATTGGGCACGACGAGGATCTCGGCTTTGCCGGCGACGGATGAGATAATGCCTTTTTCTTTCGCTGCGGCCTCGCTGATCGCATTGTCGAAGGCGAGGGGGCCATCGAGGACCCCGCCTGTAATCTGTCCGCGATCGGCCATCTTGCACAGCGCGGCGGCGTCCAGCGTTGACTGCATGGCAGGATTGACGGTCTCGACGGCCGCGAGGATCGCGACGCGAGGTTGTTCGATGCCGATGACATGCGCGAGGTCGATCGCGTTGCGGATGATGTCCGCTTTTCCTTCCAGCGTCGGCGCGATGTTGATCGCGGCGTCCGTGATGATCAACGGCGTCGGGTGATCGGGCACGTCCATCACATAGGCGTGGCTGATCCTGCGCTCGGTTCGCAGGCCGGTGGCGGATGCCACCACCGCGCCCATGAGTTCGTCGGTGTGAAGCGATCCTTTCATCAGCAGTTTCGCCTCGCCGGAGCGAATGAGCGCGACGGCTTTGGCCGCGGCATCATGGCTGTGGGCGGCGTCGATCAGCTGGAAGCCCGAGATATCCTTGCCAGCTTCCTCGGCAGCCTTGCGGACCCTGGTTTCGGGACCGATCAGGATCGGAACGATCAATCCGGCTTCGGCGGCTTCGATTGCGGCGGTAATTGCCGCCGCGCTACATGGATGCGCCACAGCGGTAGCCACCGCCCCCTGGCCTTCCGTGCGCTCGATCAGCCGGCGATAGCCGTCATGGTCGCGAAGGTGCACGTCGGGCAGGGCGATACGCGGCCGGCGGACCTTCTCGGTCGGTGCCCTGACCTCGGCCTGGCCGGTGATCACGTCGTCGCCGTCCTGATTGACGCAGCGGCAATCGAACAGGATATTGTGGTGATCGCGCTTCTCCGCGACAGTCACCGACGTCGTGATCGTGTCGCCCAGACCGACCGGCCGCGTGAAGCGAAGCGACTGGTTGAGATAAATGGCGCCGGGTCCCGGAAGTTCGGTGCCCAGCACCGCCGAGATCAGGCCGCCGCCCCACATGCCATGCGCGATCACGCGGTGAAATATGTCGGTTGCGGCATAGCTGGTATCGAGGTGCGCCGGGTTCACATCGCCCGAGACAAGCGCGAAGAGCTGTATATCCTGTTCGCACAGCGTGCGCGTGACGCTCGCCGTCTGCCCGACCTCGATCTCGTCATAGGTGTAGTTTTCAATCATCGGTTCGTCGCTCATCGCTCAATGCTCCAGCACATAATGGCCCGGAGCATCGCCGATCGGCGCATAGCCCTTGTCGGCATTGCCCATCGGCGGCGGGGCAATAGCTTTACCCGAGCGCGCATCCAGCCAGGCGCCCCATTCGAGCCACCAGGAGCCGTCCTTCGGCGTTGCGCGTGCCAGCCAGTCCTCGGGATCATAGGAAGGACCGTCGAGTTCGCGGGTCATCACATGGTAGCGACGGCCGCGATGGCCCGGTTCCGAGACGATCCCGGCATTATGCCCGCCGCTGGTCAGCACGAAGGTAGTCTCGGCGCTGATGAGCAAATGGATTTTGTGGACCGAATGCCAGGGTGCCACATGATCGCGTTCGGTGCCGACTACGAACAATGGTGTGCGGATGGCCGACAGGCTGATGGTCTTGCTATCGACCTTGTATCGGCCCTCGGCGAGATCGTCGTCGAGGAACAGGCGACGCAGATACTGGCTGTGCATCGCATAGGGCATACGGGTGCCGTCGGCATTCCAGGCCATCAGATCGTTCATCGGCGGGCGCTCGCCCATCAGATATTCGCCCAGGATGCGCGACCAGACAAGATCGTTGGACTTGAGGATCTGGAACGCGCCGCCCATCTGGCTGCTGTCGAGATAGCCACGGCTCCACATCATGTTCTCGAGCACGTTCAATTGCGACTCGTCGATGAACAGGCCGAGCTCGCCGGGCTCGCTGAATTCGGTCTGGGCTGCGAACATCGTGATACTGGCCATCCGATCGTCGCCATCGCGCGCCATCGCAGCCGCCGCGATCGAGAGCAACGTGCCGCCCAGGCAATAGCCGACCGCGTGAACGGTGGGCGCGCCGGTGATGGCGTTCACCGCGTCGAGCGCCGCCATTGGCCCCAACTGGCGATAGGCCTCCATATCGAGATCGCGATCTTCGCTGCCCGGATTGTGCCAGGACACCATGAACACGGTATAGCCTTGGCCGGTCAGCCATTTGACCAGCGAGTTCTCAGGCGACAGGTCGAGGATGTAATATTTCATGATCCAGGCGGGCACGATCAGGATCGGCTCGGGACGCACCGTCTCGGTCGTCGGCTCATACTGGATCAGTTCCATCAGCCGGTTGCGGAAGACGATTTTGCCCTTCGCAGTGGCGACATTTTCGCCCACCTTGAAATTCTCGGTTCCGACCGGCGGCAGGCCGCGCACGCTATGCTGCATGTCCTCCAGCAGATGCTGGAAACCCTCGATGAGGCATTTCCCGCCGGTCTCGACGATCTTGCGCTGCAGGACCGGGTTGGTCGCCAGGAAGTTGGTCGGCGCCAGCATGTCGAGCATCTGTCGTGCGCCGAATTCCACCATCTCCTGATGATGCTTCGAGACGCCGCCGATCCCGGTCGTCGCCGCGTACCACCATTGCTGGTTCAGCAGGAAAGCCTGCGAGAGGATGTTGAACGGCGGCTGCTTCCATGCCGGGTCCCGGAAGCGCCGGTCCTGCGGCAGCGGTTCGATGGCGGGCGCGGCATCGGCATCGCTGGCGCTGCGCAAGGCATAGTCGAACAGCCGGGCATATTTGCGCGCCACCTTGGCGCCCAGTTGCAGCTGCTTGCCGGGAGAGATGGAGAGATGGAGCGCCCATTCTGAGAAAGCCTGGATGAGCGTGGCCGGTGAAAGGCCGAAGGTGGCTTGCGCGATCGCGGCGACAGCCGCGCGATCCAGGGTTTCGGCGATGCCATCAAGGGGATCTGGCGATGGGTGAGCATCCGCAGCGACCATGAACTTGTACTCCAGTTGGGGATGATCTCCCCTGTGAGGCGTCACACGAAAGCTCGCATTACGTAATTATCCCCTCCGGTTTACCTTTTTGCCAAACTGCGTTGCTTCGCCAGGCCGCCATCAACTGGTTCGAGAGCGAAAGCTCGCGCCCACCCCAAACCCAGTCTCCCGCCCGGCTCGATAACGGTACTGTGTAGGATAGATATTGGCAAGTGCCATTTAGGCCAGAACCGGTTTTAGCAATGCAGCTGAACCGCCGCAGGCGGATTCCGATGGCGTAAACATTGGCGCGGCATAAGGGCCGACTCGTTGGACGAGCCGGTGCGGTATGGCCGCTTTGGTCCAAGTTTCGCTCAGAAGCACAGCTCCGAACCCTGCGCCAATACGAAACGCATAGGTATAGTTACCAATGGCGGCGTTGGCCCTCGGGGAGCAGGCCCGTCTACAGCTTCCGGCCGATCGTCGGCAGCATCGTTCTGGCGGACGTTGGCACGTTCAGCATTCTTGATCGGACAAGGAGGACGCATGACAGACTTCGAAGGAGGGGTGGCAATCGTAACCGGGGCCGCGATGGGTTTGGGCGCGGCAATTGCTCGCGAGCTTGCCGTATCCGGCGTTAGGCTGGTGCTGGGTGATCTCGACATGGACCGTGCAGATGCTCTCGCGGCGGAAATCGGTCGCGAACAGGCAATCGCCATCAGGGTCGATGTCTCGGACGCGGCGGCGGTCGAAGCCATGGTTGCCTTCGCTCTGGAAAACTTCGGCAAGCTGGACTTCGCCGTAAACAATGCCGGCGTGGGCGGCGCCTCTGCGCCTGCCGGGGAATATGCTCTCGACGAGTGGCGGCGCGTGATGAGCGTGGATCTCGACAGTGTCTTTTTCGGCATGCGCTACCAGATCCCTGCGATGCTGCGCTCGGGCGGCGGCGCCATTGTCAACATGAGTTCGATCTGCGGGATGATCGGCCTGCCGGGCACGATCGCCTATACCGCGGCCAAGCACGCAGTGGTCGGCATGACCCGGACCGCCGCGATGGACTATGCGCGGCAGGGCATCCGGATCAACGCTGTCGGCCCTGCCGTGATCGATACCCCCCTGATCCGCGCGCAGGGCGAACCCGCGGCCGAACTCGTCGAGCGGCATCCGCTCGGACGGCTCGGGCAGCCCGAGGAAGTGGCAGCTCTCGTCGCTTTTCTGCTGTCCGGCCGGGCGTCGTTCATGACTGGTGGCTACTACCCCGTCGATGGAGGCTATCTGGCCCAATAGGGTCTTCGCCTGATCGGGTGGCGGCGCGCCCAAGACCGCGCCCGCGCGCGTTTTCGCTCAGAACGAATTCTGATGTCAGAAAGGAATACTCATGTCTCGCATCGCTCTTGTCACCGGTGGCGTCAGCGGCATCGGCGCCGCTACATCGACGCTGCTTCAAAAGTCGGGTTTTACCGTCGCCGCCAATTATTTCGGCAATGACGAAGAGGCGAAAGCCTTTTCAAAAGAAACCGGTATCCCTGTCTACAGCTGGAACGTTGCCGACTTCGCCGCCAGCCAGGCCGGTGTCGCGCAGGTCGTCGCCGATTTCGGTCCGGTCGATGTGCTCATCAACAATGCCGGTATCACCCGCGACGGCACGCTGCACAAGATGACCGAGGAACAATGGCGCAGCGTCATCGATGTCGACCTGAGTGGCTGTTTCAACATGTGCCGGGCAGTTATCGAGGGGATGCGCGAGCGCCGCTTTGGCCGTATCGTCAACATCAGCTCGGTCAACGGTCTCTCCGGACAGTTTGGACAGACCAACTATGCCGCAGCCAAGGCCGGCGTTATCGGCTTCTCCAAGGCGCTGGCGCTTGAGGGCGCCGCGCGAAACATCACGGTCAACGCGATCGCGCCAGGCTATACCGATACCGAAATGGTCGCCGCAGTGCCCGAGCAGGCAATGCAGGGCATTCTCTCGGGCGTGCCGATCGGTCGGCTCGGCCATCCCGAGGAGATCGCGCGCGGGGTTCTCTACCTGGTGGCGGACGAGGCGGGGTTCATCACCGGCGCCACCCTTTCGATCAATGGCGGCAAATATATGGCCTGAACGGCCTGCACTGGAAGGACACTAATCATGGCATCCAATATCGTTCTTTGTGCGCCGGTCCGTACCGCGATCGGCGCCTATGGTGGCACCCTTAAGGATATGGCTGCGCCTGCCCTTGGGAGCATAGCCGTTCGCGAGACACTGGCACGCGCGGGCGTGGGCGGTGACACCATCGATACTGTCGTTCTGGGACAGGTCGTGCAAGCTGGCGCAAAGATGAACCCGGCTAGGCAGGCGGCCATCGGTGCCGGCATTCCGGACAATGTGCCGGCGATGACCGTCAACCGGGTCTGCGGCTCGGGCGCCCAGGCCATCGCGACTGCCGCGCAGGAAATCATGCTCGGGCTGTCCAGTGCTGCGATTGCCGGCGGGATGGAGAATATGGACCAAGCGCCCTACCTGATCGAGAAGGGCCGCTGGGGCTACCGCATGGGCGATGGCAAGCTCCATGACGCGATGCTACACGACGGTCTCAACGACGCCTTCTGCAACCAGCATTCCGGCTGGGTCACCGAAGATCTTGTCGACAGGTTCCAGATCACGCGCGAGGCGCAGGATGCCTGGGCGATGCGGTCCCAGCAGCGCTTTAGCGTTGCCCAGGCCGAAGGTAAATTCGACGCCGAGATTGTGGCGGTGGAGATAGCTGGTCGCAAAGGACCGACGATCTTCGCGCGCGACGAGCAGAACCGCGCGGACACGACGTTGGAGAGCCTCGCACGGCTGAAACCGGCCTTCCGCCCTGAAGGCAGCATTACCGCGGGTAATGCGCCCGGTCTCAACAGCGGCGCGGCGGCGATGGTCGTCGCCAGCGAGCAATGGGCGCAGCAGCATGGGGTCACGCCGCTCGGGCGTCTGGTCGCCTTTGGTGTCGGCGCTGTCGAACCTGGGATGTTCGGCCTTGGCCCGGTGCCGGCTGTCCGTCAGGCGCTCGATCGTGCGGGTTGGGCGGTGGCCGATCTCGAGCGGGTCGAGATCAATGAGGCGTTTGCGGCCATTGCGATCGCCGTCACCCGGGAACTTGGCCTCCCCGAGGACATCGTCAATGTCGAAGGCGGCGCCATCGCCCATGGCCATCCGATCGGCGCGACGGGCACGGTGCTGACGACGCGCCTGCTGCAGTCGATGCGTCGCGACGGACTGAAGCGTGGCCTGGTGACGCTCTGCATCGGCGGCGGGCAGGGGGTTGCGCTTCTCCTCGAGAGCGTGTCCTGAACTACGCCGATTCGCATGCGATGACAATGTCGGCGCAGGTGTCCGGCGCGATGGATAATCCAGGCGCCGGTCCCTCCGCGCATCAACGCCTGGCCATCGTTGGCATCGAGAAGTCCTATGGCAAACGCAAGGTCATCCAGGGCATTTCGCTGACGGTGGGTGCTGGCGAGATCGTCGGCCTCCTGGGCCCCAATGGCGCTGGCAAGACCGTGTGCTTCTACGCCATTGTCGGTCTGACGCCGATCGACGCGGGCAGCGTGCTGCTGAACGGGGAAGATATAACCGCCATGACAATGGATCGCCGTGCGCGGCGGGGGCTTGGATATCTTCCTCAGGAAGCATCGATCTTCCGGGGCATGACCGTGGCGCAGAACATCATGGCGGTGCTGGAGGCGACTACCGAAGATGGCGCCTCTGCCCATGAGAATCTCGAACAGCTTCTGGCCGAGTTCAACATTGTCCATGTTCGCGACACCCCTGCCATGGCGCTGTCGGGCGGCGAGCGTCGGCGCTGCGAGATCGCCCCGGCGATGGCGGCCGGACCCGCGATCATGTCGCTTGATGAACCGTTCGCCGGCATCGACCCGCTGTCGATCGTCGATATCAAACTCATGGTGCGCGACCTCAAGCATCGCGATGTCGGGGTCCTGATCACCGACCACAACGTCCATGAAATGCTCGAACTGATCGACCGTGTTTATGTCATCCATGAGGGCAAGGTTCTCTTCGAGGGTGTTCCGCAGGCCGTGCTGCGTGATCCTGAAGTCAGGCGCCTATATTTAGGCGAGAACTTCCTCCCGTGACGTCCCGCTTGGCAGTCCGATCAGGTGGTGTCTCGTTTCCAGAGCAGGATGTCGAGCGCCTGAGTAAGGTATGCGCGCTTGGCAGTGGGTGTATTTGGAAACTCGCGCCGGACGAGGATAAGGTGGCGGGGTACCATAACGAGTGTGTCGAATATATGGCGCGCAAAGAACTGCAGCGCGTCCTCGTCCATGCTGTGGTTCCACTCAGAGCTTTCCAGGATCGATCGAACAATTCTGATGCCTTCGGACGCACCAAGCGTTGGTGCAGCCGTTGGAGAAGATTCATGGTCCAACAGCCAGAGGATCAGTGCTTCCAGGCCGATCACCTCCCGCTTCAGCGACAAATCAAGCATCTTCCTGCCGACAAACAACAGCCGGTCGCGAAGTAGCCCCTTCGGGATCGTGGAGGCGATCGGTCGGAGATGGCGGCACAAGCCGTGCTCTACAGCCGCGCGCAAAAGTTCTGTCTTGGAGCCAAAGCGCGAATAGAGAGTGCGCTTGGAGACGTTGGCGCTGGCGGCGATGGATTCCATGCTCGCGCCGTCAGCGCCACGGTTGATGAACTCCTCGAGCGCCACATCAAGAATATGGGCGCCAAGTTGCGCAGCGACCTCCTGCGTCGGCCGGCCGCCTTTTGGGTTGCGCGGTGGAAGCGGAATATCGCGACCCTTCGGCGTTTGTTGCTTCATGATGCCAACCCTAGCGACGTCTGCGTCAAATTCCATGATATTTGACTTGTCAGGGCCGGAGAACGAGCCGATAATAAAACTACTAAGTATACATACGAATGGCGATCCGGGGGATCGTTCATCATTGCCGGAGAGGACGGAAAACAGGAACGGGAAACATAGGACAATGTCTGGACTCGCACTGGTCACTGGTGGAACGCGTGGCATCGGCGCAGCCATATCGAAAAGCCTGAAAGCCGAGGGCTATGCAGTTGCTGCGATCTATCATGGAAACGACCAGGCGGCAGAGCGGTTCATGCAGGAGACGGGTATTTCTGTCTTTAAATGGGATGTCGCGGACGAGGCAGAATGTCTGGAAGGTGTGCGCCGCGTCGAGGCCGAGCTTGGAACGGTCAATCTGCTGGTCAACAATGCCGGGATCACGCGCGACGGCATGTTTCACCGGATGAGCTGGGAGCAATGGCGTGCGGTGCTTGGCACCAATCTCGACTCGATGTTCACCATGACCCGCGCGATCATCGAGGGCATGCGCGAGAGGCGCTATGGCCGGATCGTCAATATTTCCTCGATCAACGGGCAGAAGGGTCAGGTGGGACAGGTCAATTATTCCGCTGCCAAGGCCGGCGTGATCGGCTTCACGAAGGCGTTGGCCCAGGAAAATGCGTCGCGTGGCATCACCGTCAACGCGGTATGTCCTGGCTATGTCGACACCGAGATGGTCGCCTCCGTCAAGCAGGAGGTCCGCGACGGGATTATCGCGGGTATTCCGGTCGGGCGTCTCGGTGCACCCGATGAGATTGCCGAAGCCGTCTGTTATCTGGCCTCGCGAAAAGCCGGCTTCTGTACCGGCGCAGTCCTCTCCATCAACGGCGGCCAATATATCGCCAACGGGTGAAACGTCGTGGCACTCGCTGCGGGCCTTTCGGAAATCCCCGATATTGCGCCGCAACAAACACCGGCAAATTTCTCTCCCCCCACTTTGTCAGAAAGTTTCTTCTCATGACCTATCCGGTTGATCAGATCGTCAATTTGCTAAAGGCCAATGGCCAGCTCGCATTCAAGCTCGCCGAAATCGCACGAACCAGCGGCGAGGAATATCTGCAGATCGGCGGCAAGGCGGCCAGCGGCTTTGCCGGCCAGATCCAGGATATCAAGCCCGGGCAGTTCCCTGGGTTCAAGAGCGAGGCAGGCACCGCCATTCTGTCGGATCTTGAGAAGAGCCGCGAGGAAACGCTCTCCAAGGTCAAGGGCGCGGTCGAGGAGTGGCAATCCACCTGGAAGGATGTCGTCTCCGACACTTCGGCGCCGAAGGAACTGACCGATAAGTTCCAGAGCCTGTTTCAGCCCCAGAGCCTGTTTCAGTCCTGGTCCGGCCTGTTCTCCGCGGCGACGCCGGCTCCGGCACCCGTGACACCGCCCAAGCCTGCCCAGAAAGCGCCGCCGCAAGCCTGAAAGCCTTACGCACAACGAGGTTCACCTTCACATGCGAGTGAAGGTGAACCCCAACCTTTTCGAAAAGCAGCAGGGTGCATATGGGGCGTATGGAAGATTCCGGCATAAGCGGGCATCATTTTTGCTCCAGATGCGTGCCAATATTCTCGGCATCGCTTCTCCTCCTCGTCAGCGGCTGTTCGTTCGCGCCAGAGCATGTCCGCCCGGCCTTGCCTGTGCCCGACACTTATGCCGCGCAGGAGAGCGAGGCCCCCGTGATCGCGCGCATCGGCTGGCACGACTTTTTCAGGGAGCCGCAACTTCAGGCGTTGATCGGCGAGGCGCTGGTTCATAATCGCGACATCCGCATCGCGACGGGGCGTGTCGCGGAGGCGCGGGCGGCTTGGCGAATTGAGGGATCGGCGCTCTATCCCCAGCTCGACGCGGTGGCGACGGGAACCCGGAGCCGGACGCCGGCCGATCTGTCCCTCATCGGGCGGCCGATCACAGGCAATCAGATCTACGCCCAGTTGAGCGCGGGCTGGGAGATCGATTTCTGGGGTCGCCTGCGCAACCTGCGCGAGGCGGCGCGAGCGCAATATCTGGCGACCGAGGAGGCGCGGCGCGCGGTTGCGACCGATCTCATCGCGCAGGTCGCCAACGGCTATCTGCTCGAGCGCGAATATGAAGAGCGCGTCGCCATCGCGACCCGCACCATTACGACGCGTGAAGAGTCGCTGCGGATCATGCGGCGGCGCTACGAGGTCGGCTCGGGCTCCAAACTCGAGATGACGCAAGCGCAGACATTGCTAGCCCAGGCACGAACGACGTTGCAGGCACTCGATCAGGATCGCGAAATCAACCGCAACGCGCTGGCGCTGCTGGTCGGGCATCCGGTCGAGATTGTGCCCGGTCCCCTGGGCCTGATCCAGGCAGCGCCCGATGTCGTGCTGCCTGCCGGCCTGCCTTCCGATATGCTGGTCAACCGGCCCGATATCGTCGCCGCCGAATATGCGCTGCGCGCCGCCAACGCGAATATCGGTGCGGCGCGGGCGGCCTTCCTGCCCAATATCAGCCTCACGGGCGCATTCGGCACGGCCAGCAGCGAACTCGATGGCCTGTTCAAGGACGGCAGCCGCGCGTGGAGCTTCACCCCGACGATCAGCCTGCCGATCTTCAACGCCGGTCAGTTGAAGGGCAATCTCGACGTCGCCAGGGCGCGGCGAGACATTGCGGTCGCCGATTATGAGCGCACTGTCCAGTCAGCGTTCCGTGACGTCTCCGACGCGCTTGTCCGCCGTCGCCAGCTGGGGCTGCAGATCGACAGCATGCGGACGATGCTCGACGCGCTGCGGGAGCGGGCCCGGCTGGCGCAATTGCGCTTCGACAGTGGTCGATCGGCCTATCTCGAGGTGCTCGATGCGCAGCGCGACCTGTTCGATACCGAGCAGGCGCTGGTACAACTGCGTCGCGCCGAGCTTGCGAGCGCGATCGCCCTCTACGCTGCACTGGGCGGCGGGTTCGTCGCGAACCCCGCCTTCGATATCAACGCACCTCAAACCGGGAACCTGGCACGATGACGACCCCGAAAAAAACATGGATTATCCGGGGCGGCATCCTCGTGGCGGTGGTCGCCGCCGGTCTGTTGCTCTGGCAAATGCTCAAGCCCGCGGGGTTGCCGGAAGGCATCGTCAGCGGCAATGGCCGGATCGAGGCGATCGAGATCGACGTCGCGGCAAAGTCGCCCGGCCGGATCCGCGACATCGTTGCCGATGAAGGCGACTTCGTGAAGGCGGGGCAAGTGGTTGCGCATATGGACGTCGATGTCCTGAGCGCTCAGCGGTCCGAAGCGCAGGCGCAACTCGCCCAGGCGCTCAACGCCATTCAGACAGCACAAAGCCAGGTGTCGCAGCGGCAGAGTGAGCGCGCGGCAGCCCTTGCCAGCGTCCGCCAGCGTGAGGCTGAACTCAATGCCGCGCGCAAGCGGTTCGGGCGTTCAGAGACGCTGGCGCGCGAAGGCGCGACCGCGGTGCAGGAGCGCGACGATGATCAGGCGCGGGTAGACGGCGCCGCTGCGGCGGTCGAAGCGGCCAGGGCCCAGCTTGCCGCGGTCGATGCCGCGATCGGTACGGCGCGCAGTCAGGTCATCGGCGCACGCTCCAATGTCGATGCGGTGAAGGCGACGATCGAGCGGATCGATGCCGATATCCGCGACAGCGACCTGCGCGCGCCCACCGGCGGGCGCGTTCAGTATCGCGTGGCCCAGCCGGGCGAGATCGTCGCCGGCGGCGGGCGGGTGCTCAACCTCGTCAATCTGGGCGACGTCTACATGACCTTCTTCCTGCCCGAAACGGTTGCAGGCCGGGTCGCGCTTGGCACCGACGTCCGCATCGTGCTCGATGCCGCGTCCGACTTCGTGATCCCGGCCAAGGTCTCGTTCGTCGCCGACGTGGCGCAGTTCACGCCCAAGACGGTCGAGACGGAGAGCGAGCGCCAGAAGCTGATGTTCCGGGTCAAGGCGCGGATTGATCCCGCGCTGCTCGAAAAACACATCAGCCAGGTCAAGACGGGGCTGCCGGGCATGGCTTATGTGCGCATCGATCCAGGCGTGGCGTGGCCGGAGAAGCTCGCGATCCGGACCGTTCGTTGAGCGATCCGGTGACGGGCAACGCAAACGAGCCGAGCCTGGACGCCGGGCCAGCGGCACGTCTCGCCGGTGTCAGCCTGCGCTATGGCAAGACATTGGCGCTCGATGGCGTGGATATCGAGATTCCGCCCGGCAAGATGGTTGCGCTCATCGGTCCCGATGGCGTCGGCAAATCCAGCCTGTTCTCGCTGATCGCCGGTGCCCGCGCGATTCAGGACGGTCTGGTGGAGGTGCTGGGCGGCAACATGGCCGACGGGCATCATCGCGAAGCCGTCTGCCCGCGCATCGCCTATATGCCGCAGGGCCTGGGCAAGAATCTCTACCCGACGCTCTCGATCGACGAGAATCTCGAATTTTTTGGGCGACTGTTCGGTCAGGGCGCGCGGGAGCGGGAGCGGCGGATAGCACAGCTGACCCAAAGCACCGGCCTTGAACCATTTCGCAAGCGTCCCGCAGGCAAGCTGTCGGGCGGCATGAAGCAGAAGCTGGGCCTGTGCTGCGCGCTCATCCACGATCCCGATTTTCTGCTGCTCGATGAGCCGACCACGGGCGTCGATCCGCTGTCGCGCGCGCAATTCTGGGATCTGATCGATAGTATCCGCGCCGACCGGCCACAGATGAGCGTGCTGGTCGCCACCGCCTATATGGAGGAAGCCGCTCGCTTCGACTGGCTGATCGCGATGGACGCGGGAAAGGTCCTCGCCACCGGTACGGCGGAGGAATTCTACGAGCGCACCGGCACGAAGGCCCTTGAGGAAGCGTTCATCGCACTGCTGCCCGAGGAGCGCCGGCGCGGCCACAAGCCCGTGACGATCCCGCCGCGCGATACCGGCGCCGAGGACGTCGCGATCGAGGCGAAGGGCCTGACGATGCGCTTTGGCGAATTCACCGCCGTCGATCATGTCGATTTTCGGATCGAGCGCGGTGAGATATTCGGCTTCCTGGGCTCGAACGGCTGCGGCAAGTCGACGACGATGAAGATGCTGACCGGCCTGCTCAAGGCGACCGAAGGGCAGGCCTGGCTGTTTGGCCGCGAGGTCGAGAGTGACGACATGGCGACGCGCAAAAGGGTCGGCTATATGAGTCAGGCCTTCTCGCTTTATTCAGAACTCTCCGTCCGCCAGAATCTCGTGCTCCACGCCGAGCTTTTCCATGTACCATCGGCCGAGATTCCCGGGCGGGTGACAGAGATCGCCGACCGCTTCGGTCTACGCGATATCATGGAGGCACTGCCCGATGCGCTGCCGCTCGGGCAGCGGCAGCGGCTCAGCCTCGCCGTTGCGATGATCCACAAGCCTGAGATGCTGATCCTCGACGAGCCGACCTCGGGCGTCGATCCGATCGCGCGCGACCAGTTCTGGCAGATGATGATCGACCTGTCGCGGAACGACAAGGTAACGATCTTCATCTCGACCCACTTCATGAACGAGGCCGAGCGCTGCGACCGCATCTCGCTGATGCACGCGGGCAAGGTGCTGATCAGCGACACACCGACAGCCATCATCGAAAAGCGCGGCAGCGCCAATCTCGAAGACGCATTTATAGCTTATCTGGAGGACGCCGCAGGGACAGGGAGCGATGCACCGACTGGCGCCGTCGCTGCACCGCAGGCGGATACTCACGATCGCGCACCCGGCTCCTCTTCGCGCGTCTTCAGTCGCCGCCGGGTGATGAGCTATGCCCGCCGCGAGGCGCTGGAGTTGAACCGCGATCCGATCCGCGCAACGCTGGCTCTGCTCGGGAGCGTGCTGCTCATGTTCATTATGGGCTATGGCATCAGCATGGATGTCGAGAATTTGCCGTTCGCGGTGCTCGACCGGGATGCGACAACAACGAGCGAGAATTACGCGCTCAACCTTGCGGGTTCCCGTTATTTTATCGAGCGGCCGCAAATCAGCGACTATGCCCAGCTCGACCGGCGCATGCGCTCCGGAGAGCTCAGTCTCGCCATCGAGATCCCGCCCAATTTCGCGCGCGATATCCGGCGTGGCACCCCCGTTCAGATCGGTGTGTGGATGGATGGCGCGATGCCGCAGCGGGCCGAGACCGTGCAGGGCTATATCCAGGCGATGCACGCGCAGTGGCTGAGCGAAATGGCCGTGCAGGAACTGGGCGCGCGGCCGTCGAGCGGCCTGATCGATGTCGAGATGCGCTATCGCTACAATCCCGACGTCAAGAGTCTTGTCGCAATCGCGCCGGCCGTCATCCCTGTGCTTCTCCTGCTGTTCCCCGCGATGCTGACCGCGCTCAGCGTCGTGCGCGAGAAGGAGTTGGGATCGATCATCAATTTCTATGTGACGCCGATCGGCCGCTTTGAGTTTCTGCTGGGCAAACAGCTACCCTATGTGGCCCTGGCTATGGCGAACTATGTGCTCCTGGTGCTCCTGGCATGGCTGGTCTTCCGGGTGCCCATCACCGGCAATATCCTGGCAATGACGCTGGGCGCCTTCCTCTACACCCTCTCCGCCACCGCGATCGGCTTACTTTTCTCCATCTTCATGCGCAGCCAGATCGCAGCTTTGTTCTCGACCGCCATCGGCACGATCCTGCCGGCGGTGCAGTTCTCCGGTCTGATCAATCCGGTTTCGTCGCTCGAAGGAGCGGGAGCCTTCATCGGCAATCTCTTCCCGACTACCCAATTCGTGACGATCTGTCGCGGTGTGTTCTCGAAGGGCCTCGGCTTCGGCGACCTTGCCCAACCGCTGCTAGCGCTGGCCGTGGCCTTCCCGGTGATTCTGGGCCTGTGCGTCGTGTTGCTCAAGAAGCAGGAAAACTGAGCCATGCAGCACGCTGCCAACATCTATCGCCTCGGCATCAAGGAACTGCGCAGCCTGTGGCGCGATCCGATGATGCTGGTGCTGATCGTCTACGCCTTTTCGCTCGGCATCTATGTCGCCGCGAGCGCAATGCCCGAATCGCTTCACATGGCGCCGATCGCGATCATCGACGAGGATCAGTCACCCCTCTCGAACCGGATCACCGGGGCCTTCTACCCGCCCCATTTTTCCCAGCCCTCGATCGTCGGGCTCGATGAGGTCGACAAGGGCATGGATGCTGGCCGCTATACCTTCGCGCTCAACATCCCGCCCGATTTCCAGCGCGACGTACTGGCGGGACGAAAGCCCGGGGTGCAACTCAACATCGACGCGACGCGGATGAGCCAGGCCTTCACCGGGGGCGGCTATATCCAGCAGATCGTCCAGGGAGAGGTGTCCGAGTTCATGAAGGGCACCCGCGCGACAGCCGCCGCGCCCGTCGATCTGGCCCTGCGAGCGCGTTTCAATCCGACGCTCGCCCAAAGCTGGTTCGGGTCGGTGATGGAGATCATCAACAATGTGACGATGCTCTCGATCGTGCTGACCGGCGCAGCGCTGATCCGCGAGCGCGAGCACGGCACGATCGAGCATCTGCTGGTGATGCCGGTCACCCCGTTCGAGATCATGGCCAGCAAAGTCTGGGCGATGGGCCTTGTCGTGCTGGCCTCTTGTGCCTTCGCGTTGCTCATAATGATCCAGGGCATCCTCAAAGTGCCGATCGAAGGGTCAGTCTCGCTGTTCTTGCTGGGGGCCGCCCTCCATCTGTTCGCGACGACGTCGATCGGTATATTCATGGGAACAATCGCGCGCTCGATGCCGCAATTTGGTCTGCTGCTGATGTTGGTCCTGCTGCCGCTCCAACTGCTGTCGGGCGGCATGACCCCCCGCGAGAGTATGCCCGAGATCGTCCAGACGCTGATGCTGGCGGCACCGACGACGCACTTCGTCAAGATGGCCCAGGCGATCCTGTATCGTGGCGCCGGCCTGGATGTCGTCTGGCCCCAGTTCCTGGCGATCATCGCCATCGGTGCGACCTTCTTCGCCATTGCGCTCTCGCGGTTCCGCAAGACCATCGGGGCGATGGCATGACACCAAACCACCGCACCGCAGGACCAACACGCCATTTTGCAGCCCGGCTGGTCAGCCGCCGCTCGACCTTATGCAGGATCCTTTTGCTGGGAACGCCGATTTTGTTCGGAGCGGCGCGCGCTCTGGCACAGGACATCGAAGCACCGTCGATGGCGCAGGCGATCCAGGAACTGAAGCCAGGGAAATATCTCTGGTTCCCAGAGGTCGCGCCCGCTGGGCCCGTCCTTCTAGTCGTGAGCCTCAAGGCGCAGCGCGCATATGTTTATCGCAACGGCGTGCCGATCGGGGTGACGACCATTTCATCGGGAAAGGCAGGCTACGAGACGCCGACAGGGATTTTTACGATCCTGCAGAAGCATGTCGATCACAAGTCCAATCTTTACGACGACGCACCCATGCCGTTCATGCAGCGCCTTACCTGGGACGGAGTGGCGCTCCATGCGGGCAATGTCCCAGGTTATCCCGCCTCGCATGGCTGCATCCGGCTCCCGCTGGCGTTTGCGCGCCTTCTGTTCGGCGTGAGCCGGCTGGGCATGACCGTGTTCATCGCCCAGGATCAGCCCGTTCCGCGACTGGCGCCAACGCCGGACTTTCTGCGCGGCGATGCCGCCGGCAGGGAGGAAGACGCTGGCGAGATATGGACTCCGCAGGCAGCGCCGAGCGGACCTCTTTCGATCGTCATCAGTGCTGCAGACCAGCGCATCCTTGTCTTGCGCAACGGCGTGCGGATCGGCGCGGCGCGGGTGCGGATAGAGGGGGCTGTGACCGAGCCCGCCGCTTATTCGCTCACGGGCATTGAGGGCGACCAGTTTCGCTGGGTCCGCCTGGCGCTGCCCAATCAGCCAGCCGGAGCGCAAAGCGCGGTGAGCCAGGAGGAGCGGGCGCGCCTCAGGTTGCCCGCAGCCTTCCAGCAGAAGATGCGCGCAATCCTGACGCCTGGTACTGTGGCAATCGTAACTCCCGACAGCCTCGCAAGCGGTAGCGCGGGCGAGCAGTTGACCGTGATTTCCAGTGAGGAAGGGCAGTGATCGGCGCTCACCCTCATCGGCCCATCCGTTTCCGCCTGGGCGACTGCCGGATAACCCGCTCATGTCCGATGAACCTGTCCCGCCACGGACGTGGGACGGATGTTTATGAGGACAGGAGCTTTTTCGTCGTCTTTTTGCTTGTCTCGCTGGCCTTCGGCTGGATTCTCTCGCCCATCCTGCTTGCTGCCGCGGTGGTTTCGCTAGTTTATGCGCAAATTCAGTCGGGCGGGATCAATTTCGACCAGTATTTTCATCAATTCCAACACGTGCTGCCCGGAGCCGGCAGGCGGTCGCTCGCGCATTTTGGGCTCACAGATATTGCGGCGGTCTGCGCGCGACACACCACCGGACTGATGGGGGGCTTCGAAGCGTTCGCCCGGCACGTGTTCAGCATCCGATCGTGCAAAGGAAGAAGAGAAACGACGTACGATTTTAATCGACTGATTATTGGACGCCTCCACAACGCCAAGGTGTGGAATGGTCATGCACCATCGCCCGGTCTTCTCGGGGCGTGTTTTGCGCGTGGCGCGAACTGGCATGGAAAAGCTCCGCTAAGCATGGGCGAGGCCAAGCGGAAGGGCATATGCTCTTCGTGCGACGGGTCCACCATAGCGTCGAGGAACATCTCGAAGCCCGGGAAGCCACCAATATCTTCGGGCTGGCGGGGGTGTTCGCCCGTCACGAAACGCGGGTAATGGATGTCGGGATTGCCTGGGCCGACGTTCTCGACAGTGACGGTGCAGCGCCGGTCGTCCCCCCATTACATAGGTGTAGGTCAGGTCGCGGATCCCGCGCTCGATCAGTGCACTAAACCTGACGTCGCTGGACGGCGGCGAGATCATAGTCGAGCCAATGGGGATCGGTAGCGTCGTAGAGCCGATCGCCGGCCTCGAACTGCCACAGGTGACATTCCTGCCAGCCCATCGCAGCCTGGATTACATCGTGCAGCATCCTGAGGCTGCCGGTGAGCTGCATGTCGACGGTGCGCCAGATCTCGGGTTCGTCATATCGCTGGAATAGCGCAATCCATTTCGGCTATGCTCCTGTCGGGCAATACCAGTCCATGCCATCATCACTCCATCTCTCGCAGTACGGCGTGAATTACAACATGCAGGTATTGCTCAACAACTCTCGGGGCGGGCTTTACAGCACCGTGCATTTAATCTGAAGCATATCCGGCATGCTTGAAATAGTTCATGCATTCCTCGGGTGTGTACAAGGAGCATATATCGCCCACGGCGCGGACGAGGTCGTCGATGGTGCGGGCCTTGATCCGGCGCAGATGCGCCTTGAGTTTTGAGAACGCCAATTCGATTGGATTGAGGTCAGGGCTGTAGGGCGGCAAGAAGACGAACCACGCGCCGCGCTCCTTGACGATTGCCTTGGCCTTTTCGCTCTTGTGGCTCGAGAGATTGTCGAGGATCACCACGTCACCGGGTTCCAGCGTGGGGGCGAGCTGCGTTTCGACATAGGCTTCGAACAGATCGCGGTTCATGGCGCCGTTGATGACCCACGGTGCAGTCAACCCATCGTGCCGCAGAGCCGCGATGAAAGTGCGGGTGTTGCGATTTCCAAAGGGGGCATGCGCGCGCAACCTCTTCCCCTTCGGGGCGCGACCACGTTGCCGCGTCATATTGGTCGCGGTTGCCGTCTCGTCGATAAACACCAGCTTGTGCGCTTGTTCGCGCAGCGCGGCTGACGCCCGTCCCGCCGTTTCGTAGCCACCTCCTGGCGGGTGGCCTCTGTCGCTATCAGCGCCGTTTTTTGTAAGAATAGCCCGCCGCGCACAGCAAACGCGACAGCGTGCTGGGGTGGACTGCAGGGCCACCGTTCGCCTGCAGTTTCGCAACCAGTTCAGGCATGGTGATGTCCGGTTCCACTTTGACCAGCCACTCAGCCGGTCACGCCAGGCCGCAAGCTTGCCCCCGCCCGCAGGACGGCCTTGCCGACCCGGCTCCAGCGACCCTGTCCTCGCCATGCGTTGGGCCAGACGCACACCCGTGCTCGCGCTGACGCCAAAACGGCGCGCCGCAGCGCGTGCCGACCCTTCCGTCTCGATGCCTCCATACACGCGCTTGCGAAGATCCATCGAATGCGATTTTCCCATCGGCCACCTCCAGCCCGAGAGAATCATAAATCTCGCACCTTGGGAATCGACCGATTCAATTTTCACGCATCACGCTGTAAGAATCGGCCGCTTATCATCGAATCGAGCGACCTGAAATTGCAAGTATGAACACTACTTGCGCGGCAGTCGCCCTTCCAGTAATGTAGCTGCGCTTCATGACAGTTGGGAAGGTCTCCGGATAAGGAGACCCTTCGCTTGCCCAAGCTCAATTTCCGTCTCGACGAGGCGCTGCGTCTTGCTCTAATGCGCCGCGCTCGCGGCGCGAACCTGCCCTTGTCGGTCTTCATCCGCCAGGTGCTTGAGCAGGCCGTCGATGAGCGCAAGCGCTATGTCTTCTCCTCTCAGGACGAGATACTCGCCACCTCGATCCAAATCCTCTCGATCGTCGCGACGTCTGTCGGTCAGCAATCACCCGCAGCACTCGAGCAGGGCATGGCGCAGGCGCGCGCCATCCTTGCCGAGCGCGGGTTGCTGGGCGGGGAGGGTGTACGATGAGCATTTTCCGCAACGACACGCTGGGCTCATGGACACGCGGCGGACAGGCCATCGTCCATAACGTCCGAATGACGACGCAGGTCTTCTACCAGACCCTGTTGGCCGGCTTCATCATCTGGATCATCGGCACCCTCTGGTACGCGTTCGAGAAGTCGACAGAGTATGAACGTTTCGTCCTCGTGAAGCTCGCCGAGGCGATGATCAAGGTCGACGCGGCAGCCGGTACCAACGATCCCGTCCAGTTCCGCACGCCCGAAGGCCAGGCCTACTGGACTTCGGCGGACTGGCTCGTCGCGTCCAGCCTGGCCAAAAAGACCTTGCACGCGTTCGAGGTCTATCTGCTCCACGGAGCGCTGATCTCGGGACTGTTCAGCCTCGTCATGCTCGCCTGGGCCTGGTTCTATTTCACCCGAACGGGCAGGGGGCTTGGCTCCAATGAATATCTGCGCGGGGCGCGCTTCGGCACGATCCGACAGGTCAAGCACGCACTCTGGCGCCAGGCCAAGGGGCCGCTCCTGATCGGCAAAGTGCCGGTGCCGGAAGCCTATGAGCCCGAACATATCCTCTTGTGCGGCGCGCCTGGCACGGGAAAGACTAATCTCATCGTCGGCATGCTCGAGGGCATCCGCAAATCGGGCCGGCGCGCTATCGTCTACGACACCGCCGGCACCTTCGTCGAGAAGTTCTACCGGCAGGGCACCGATATGCTGCTCAACCCGCTCGATCACCGTACGGCGCGCTGGTCACCCTGGGTCGATGTGCCGCGCGACTATCACTATGACCAGATCGCCGAATCCACCATTCCCGACAAGCATGGCGATCCCTTCTGGGCGAAGGCGGCCAGAGGAACGCTGGTCGCGGTGATGCGCAAGCTCGCCCGCCAGAAGCACACCTATGTCTCCGTCCTGCTCGACAGGCTGCTTCGCTCGAAGCTCAAGGACCTTGCGGCCTTTGTCAGCGGTACCGATGCCGCCGCCTTCATCAGCACCGAAGGTGAACGGACATCCGCGGGCATCCAGGCCGAACTCGCCTCGGTGATGCGCAGTTTCGGCTATCTTGACGATACCGACGACGGCTTCTCCATCCGCGATTGGGTCGAGAAGGGAGAGGAGGGAAGCTGGCTCTTCATCACGGTCAAAGCCGATCAGCTTCCCTCGCTGCGCCCGCTCATCACCGTCTGGCTCGATATCGCGATCAGCGCGATCATGAGCCTGACCCCCGATCGCGACCGCCGCCTCTATTGCGTGATCGATGAATTGCCGACGTTGCAGAAGTTGCCATCACTCTCGGACTTCCTCGCCCGTGCCCGTAAATATGGCGGGTGCGGCATATTGGGCTTCCAGTCCTACCCGCAACTCGAAGCAACCTATGGCATCCAGGATGCTGCCGCCATCACCGGCTACTGCTCGACCTGGGTCGCGTTGCGAGCCAACGACACAGCGACAGCAAAACATGTCTCGGAAAATCTCGGCCAGGTCGAACAGGTCGAGGCGAACGAGGGCATGTCCTATGGCGTCAACGACATGCGGGACGGCGTCAACCTGTCACGCATGCAGGTGACCCGGCCGCTGGTCATGCCGACCGAGGTCACCAATCTTCCCAATCTTGTCGGCTTCCTTCGCTTTGGCCGCAACCTTCCGGTGGTGCGTTTCGACAGCGCCTTCAACGCTATCGCGTCGCTAGGACCGGCCTTTCTTGAACGCACTGATCCACCGGCGCTGGTCGACAAGGCAAAGGATCTGGTTCGTATCGCCCATGCCGAAGCCCGGGTGAGGGAAGCCATCGAGCGAGAAAGCGCACAGAATCCGCCACCTTCGACACATCCGCAAGCGGCTGCGGACGTGCCGGAGAAGTCGGCGCCGTCGTCGAAGGCTCCCCGAACGCCACCACGGCAACCTGACCTGTTCAATCCGCCGAAGGCGAAGGTCGATCCGAAGCTCGTGGAAGACATCCTGCACGCCAGGGAAGGTGATGACTTGCCAGTCCCGCCACGCGAGGCCTGGACCATCCTCGCCGGCAAACAGGGGGAGATTCGCTCCGATCTTGTCCAGCATGGCCGCGATGATGGGCCACGTGAACCCGCGAAGCCGGCATGATCCAGCCTCAGCGCCTGTACGGCAAGCCTGCCAATATCGCCCGCTACTATACGGTCGGGGACTATTACACCAAGGGCGGCGATGAGCCTTCCGAATGGGGCGGAAAACTCGCCGCCGATCTCGGTCTCTCCGGGCCGGTCGATCCCAAAATGTTCCGCGAGCTCCTGGCCGGCAAGGTCGGCGACCAACAACTGGGCCGTTACCGCGCCGACGGAACAATCCAGCATCACCCGGGCTGGGACTTCGCGGTCAATGCGCCCAAGTCCGTTTCTATCATGGCACTGGTCGCCGGCGATGAGCGTGTGCTGGCAGCTCATGAACAGGCGGTGACGGTAGCGATCGGCTATCTGGAGGAACAGGCGCAACTGCGCCGCCGTGACGAGGGCAAGATCGTCCACGAAACGACCGGGCGCATTCTCGTCGCTCGGTTCACCGAACATGGCAGCCGCGAACTCGACCCGCATCTCCACACCCATGTCGTCGTCCTCAACATGACCAACCGCCAGGATGGCGAACCGATGGCGAGCCTGGAAAGCAGGGTCATGTATGGCGAACAGCGCGTTGCCGGACAGATCTACCGCAATGCGCTGGCCTTCGCCTTGCGCGAAGCAGGGCATCAGGTCGATTTTGATCCGCGCTCCGGCCTGTTCGAGATACGCGGCGTTCCCCAATCCCTGATCGAAAAATTCTCACAGCGCGCCGATGACATCGAGGAGCATGCGCGCGAGCATGGCCTGGTTGGCCAGAAGGCACAGCGCGCCTCCTTCTATGCGACACGCAAGGCCAAGGTGAAGATCGGCCATGAAGAACTCCTTGTCCAGTGGCACCAGCGCACCGGCGAACTGCTCGACGTGCTGGAGAAGATCGTTGCCGCCGGCAGGGAGCGCGAAGGCGAGCACCTGTCTCCCACGGACAGGGAAGCGTCCCGTGCAGCGCTCTTCGGGCTGCGGCAACTGGAAACCACCGAAGCGGTCAACAACCTGGGCGATATCTTGCGTACCGGTCTTGCCGCCCATGTCGGAGAGGTTCGGCTGGAGGATGTGCGGCCGCGGATCGAAAACCACGAAGCGATCCGCAAACTGTTGCCGACGCACGAGCAGACCGGTGACAAGATACTTACGCGCGGGCGGACCAGCCGCAAGTCCTGGCGGCTTGAACTGGCCCTGACCCAGCATATCGCCCTTGGCCTTGGCGATGCCCGGCCCATCGCATCGAGCGACCGTGTTCTGCGTGCCCTCGACGACACCATATTGAATCAGGAACAGCAACGCGCGCTTGTCGAAACGGCGCTGACGCGTGACCGGATCACCGGTATCCACGGCGTCGCGGGTTCCGGCAAATCGACGCTGGTGAAGATTCTCGGCGAGGCGGCCGAACCGGGTACGACCCTGATCGCGCTCGCGCCCACATCCTCGGCGGCGGCGGAACTGGGGACCAAGGCGAACATCGCTTCCCATACCGTTGCGAGTTTCGTTGCCCGTGGCGGGCAGGGGATCACCGACCGTCATGTGCTGGTGCTCGACGAGGCGGGCCAATTGGGTAACCGTCAGGCCCGCCGTCTGCTGGAGATCAGCAGGGCGACAGGCGCGCGGCTGTTGCTGCTGGGAGACGAAAAGCAGACCGGAGCCATCGAGCAGGGCAAACCCTTCTGGCTGATGCGTCGCCTCGGGCTCCCGACCGTCGAACTGACGGAGGCGGTGCGACAGGAAACCAGGACCATCAAATCGGCCGTGACGGCGGCCCGCGCAGGCAATTTCGCAGTCGCCCTGGGCAAACTCGACAGCGTCAACACGGCCGGCGACAACGAAGAGATGGCCACCCAGGTCGTTAGCGCCTGGGTTCGCCTCAAGGCAGAAACACGGACCGGAACGAACATCCTGGTTCTCGACAACGCAACGCGGCTGATCGTCAACAGCAAGATCCGCGAGGCGCTGAGAAATGAAAGCGCGCTCGCTGCCGAGGATAGCCGGCTCTCCATCCTCGCCCCTGCCGGCCTTACCGACATCGAGAAGCATATGGCCCGCTTCTACGGAGCAGGGCAGGTCGTACGGTTCGACCGCGACATTGCCAGCCTGGGTGTAGCGCGCAGCGCGGACTATCGTGTGATCGGACTAGGGCGGGACGGCAACGGCCGCCAGGTCGTCCGTCTTGTCGATGAGCAGGGACGCACCATCAAATGGGATCCGCAAACCACCAAGGCGCGGCATATCAATGTGTTCAATCCAGAAGAACGGGAACTGGCACAAGGCGACCGCATCCAATGGCGTCTCGTCAATCGCGATCTCGATCTGCGCAACGCCGAGCGCGGCACGGTGGAGAAGCTGGACGGAGAGATGGCCACAATCCGCTGGGATCGCGGCGGGCGTGTCCAGCAAGTCAATCTGTCTGAACACCGAACCTGGGATCATGGCTATGCCGAGACCGTCTATTCCTCCCAATCGAAGACCTATCCGCGCGTTTTCGTTCTGGCACCCGTCGATTCGCCGCTGGTCAACGCCCAGAATTTCTACACCGCCATTACCCGCGCGATGTACGGCGTGCGGCTATGGACCAATGACGTCAAGGAATTGATCGCCAAGCTGGAACGCCAGTCGGGGGAGAAGACCTCTTCCGCCGAAGGGCTGGGGCGTATGAAGCAAAATCAGGTCGTTGCTTTCGGTGCGCGCCATGAAGGACGCCTCGCAACGCTCAAGACCGAACAGGAACAGATGCGCCCGCAGCGTCGCGATCGTGCGCTCGAACGTTACCTCAACCGTCGGGATGCGCCGCCGCGAGGGACAGCCGAACATCTCGCCGAAGGCGCCCGAAGTATCGCGCAGGTACTTGACCGGTTTCTGGGCGGCATCCTCGATCATGCGCGTGCACAGCACGATGCACCTCATATCGAGGCGCCGGCCCCGGTGGCAGAGCAACCGCGATCACTACAGCCTCATTCCGAACCTGCCCATGGGCCCGAACGATAAGGTTGCCACCATGCTGCTTGCCCTTTCCGCTATTGTCGTCGCCTTGCTGGCTCTGTTGCTCCACCGCGCCCGCGTGCCGATACGCCATCGCTGGCGTCGTCGACAGGCGAGGGCCATGGCGCTTCAACTGAGCGGCCGAGGCCGTCTGCAGCCACCCCAGCTTCTCTATGCGCGCCTGCGTGCCATGGATCCCCTGGCATTCGAGGAGCTGCTGCTCGAATGTTTCGAGCGGCGCGGGCATGGGGTTGTTAGAAACCGCCGCTACACGGGCGATGGCGGGATTGATGGTCAGGTCATGATCGAGGGCGAGATCTGGCTGATCCAGGCCAAACGCTATGCTGACGCTATCCGTCCGGAGCATGTCGCAGCCTTCGAAGCACTGTGCCGTGCGAAAGGCCGGCGGGGCCTGTTTATCCATACCGGCCGGACAGGTCCGCAAAGCCGCGTCTTGGTCACGGGGAACGCCCGTGTCGCAATCGTTTCCGGTCGCTCGCTGCTGTCTCTCCTGACCGGTGGTCCACTGCCTGATCTGGCGGTCCCGCAGAGGTTGCGCCGACCAATATCGCAGAGTGGGAGGCGCATATAATGCGGGGCATAGCCAAACGCTTGTGGCCGGCCATAGTTGTAGGAATTCTTGTACCGCAACTCGCCTGGGCGAAAACGAGCGACGCGCAGGACGAGCGTGTCATTGCAGCATGTATCCACCGTGCATCACTCGGGCGGCCCTGGCTGGAAAAGACCCTCTGGGGACTGCGCGACCAGGAGGCGGGCTGGATCGGCGCAGAGGTCGCAAACACCAATGGGAGCCACGATCTCGGGCCGATGCAGGTAAACAGTTGGTGGGTTCCAAGAATCGCAGCTCAGGTCGGGAAGCCCACAGCCCATGTGCGGCATTGGCTGCAATTTGATGCCTGCTTCAACGCGGAGGCGGCTAGCTGGGTGTTCCTGTCGGCTTTGCGGGCCACAGATGATTATTGGAAAGCGGTGGGCCTGTATCATAGTCCTATAATGTGGAGACAACGACGATACACTGCTTCTGTAGCTGCGCACATGCGCAAAAGATTTCCAGAACCCCCCCACAAGTTGTCCGGAGCAGGGTCAAAAGTTGTCTCCAAAACTAGATAACCTACGAGTTTCCGAGCATTTTTGGGGGACAACTTTCAATCGCACACGGATGCACAAAGGTTCGGCCCAGGCGGCCTGTGGCGCGGCGGCGGCTATCCAGTTCGTTCTTCGACCTTACCCGCGAGCAGACATCCGAATAGATTCCTTGTGATCTTGTTATGATCTATGTATGTATTTCATATGTTCTAAACGGCGAAAGCCGACAGAATGGGATTTGCATGGCCTCCTGGCATTGAGATCTCACCGGTTCCAGTTCGAACCATCCATCGATCATCCGCCATCTCGAACGGCTACAATCGAACCAATCTCCATCCTGGTGGCAGACCCGGTTTCATCGCCGGGGAATCCACGGCGGAACTCCTCTTTCTCATGCTCGCCGAACTGGACCCCAATGTCACCGCCGTGGCGGCGCAACCAGTTACCATGTGGATCGATCTCGACGGGGATCTCTTCAAGGCGACGCCGGATTTCGCCGTCCTGGTAAACGGCAAGGGCGAGATCCACGAGGGCAAGGCCGACCGAGCCTATGCAAAAACCAAGGTCCGAAGGCGGCTGGCTGCGACAGCGCGCCATGTCGAAGGATCCGGCTGGAAATACAATGTCGCGATCACGGGCGATATCCTCAATGATCCTCGTTTCGAGCGGGTGCAGGACGTCTGGCGCCGGTTCCGCCCGAATTTCGACAGGCTCCACGAGATCGCGGTTATCGATGCAGTTGGCACCGCAGAAGTATCCATCGCCGACACGCTGCATCGTCTGAGAAGCAGTATGGGCGCGGACGCTCCCACGTTCGAACAGATACTGTCGTTGGCGGCCAACAAGCGCGTCTTCATCGACTATGAGGCTCCAATCGGCCCGGCCTCGATCAATCGATATCCAGACCCAGCGGCATTGCCGCGCAGCCTTCTGCCGAGACGCCATCCTGCTAGTGACCTCCAGCCCGGAGAGGCGATATGAGCTACAGCAATATCCTCCCCGGCGCCCGCATCGAATATCTCGGCAGATCCTGCCGGTACGAACGTCGTCAGGATCACATCACGGAGTGGCGCGCGAGCAATTTCGAACATTTCGCGTTCACCGACGCGGAACTCCAGAAGGAGATACGGCTCGGAAATGTTCGCTTGTGGAACGGGGGTGTGCGCGAGCCACGCTCGGCTCCCAAAAGCTCGAAAATCCACGGGCAGCGTGGTCCCACATCTGCCGACCGCGCCGAAGCGGAGAGAAAGCTCGTCTTCGTCGTCGCGGTGCATGACAATGATTTGCTGCGCTTGGGTGCGACGCCTGACGACTGGCAGGCGGTCATCGACAATATTTGGACAAGCCAGCAACATCTGTGGACCAGGCTTCGAGGCAGGCGCGTCGGCGAGCCTTGTTCCAAGCCGTCCCTGAGATCGGTGCGCCGCTGGGTGGCTGAAGCGGGGCCTCGTCCGACAATCAATAATCTGATCCCGCGCCACCGTCACAAGGGAAATTATGACGATCGCCTTCCGACAGACCTGCGCAATCTGATCGGGGAAATGATCGACGAATTCTACCTTGCGCGGCCGGCCATCACCCTTGAAGACCTGAAGGTCCGCATTCACGGGCGGGTTGAGGAAGAGAATCCAAAACGCCGCGCGGAAGGTCTTCCTCCATTGCCTTTTCCCGGCCTCAGCGCGCTTCAGTCGTCGATCGACGTGCTGCCGCAGGACCAGGTTCTGCGTGCCCGTCATGGCGACATGGCGGCCTTCCTGAAATATGGATCCGCCATTGCCCAGCCCGATCCCAAGGCCCCGCTGGATCGCGTCGAGCTGGATTCAACGCCTGCGGACCTCTTCGTGATCGACGCGGAGACCGGCCTGCCGATCGGACGGCCGGAGATCATTGTGTGTATCGACCGATGCACGCGCATGGTGCTGGGTTGGTTCGTGACCTTCGAGAAGCCGAGCGTTCATGCGCTCATGCAATGTTTGCGCAACGCGATGCTGTCGAAAGACTACATCGCCGAGATGAACGCTCTCCATGGATGGAACATCCGTCACGAGGCGGAAACCTTCGGCATCCCGCGAACCCTCGTGCTGGACCGTGCTCGTGAAAACATATCCGTGCAGGTCGCCCATTTCGCGGTCCGGGCGGGCGTCAATCGCGTCGTTCTTCTCGGCGGAAAGAAGCCATGGCTGAAGGGAGCGGTCGAACGCGTCATCAAGACCATGTCGGAGGCGCTGCTCCATCCCGCCAGAGGCACGACCTTTCACAATGTTCTCGAGCGTATGGGCTATAAGCCTGACAAGGACGCGGTCTGTACAATCGAGGATCTCGACGAAGGCCTGCACAAATATTTTGTCGATATCTATCCGCGGGAGCCGCGGCGCAGCCTATCCAATCGCCGCGCCATCGACGTGTGGCGTGAGCTGACACGTCGATACCCTGTCGAAAGCGTGGGCTCCATCGAGGATGTCGCTCACCTCTATGGACGCACCGAGTTCGCCAAGCCCACACGGGCAGGCATTTCGTTCGCGAACATGCAGTATGCCTCCCGCGAACTGGTTGGCCTGCTGTCCAATTCCACGTTCACAAAGGCCATGCCCGACGGCAAGGTGGAATTCCATCTAAACCCGGCGGATCTCGGCCGGATTCATGTGCGCCTTCCCCATGTCGAGAAGATCATAACCGTTCCGGTCGCGCCAAGGTGGACGAAATATGCGACCGGTCTCTCGCTGTGGCATCATCGCAAGATTCGGGAATATGCGGCTGCGCAGGCGCGCGATGCTAACGACGCCGACCAACTCCTCCTCTGCAAGCTCGATCTGATCGAGGTCATGCGCGGCAAGGCGAGGGGCAGGCGCCGGGGCCTCGGCTATGCCAAGAAAATCGCCCGTATGGAGGGTATCAATCGAATGGCCCGCGCAGGAACGGATGCCTCCTCGACCGTCGCCGGCTGCGACGCGCATGACCGCCGATATCGTCGCAATGACATGAGCCCAGGGGCCGCAAATGATGGAGAATGCTCCACGGCCCCGAACATCGAGAAAGCAGACGCACCCGATGAGCCTGAATTCGCAGATGCTCTCGCCGATCCGGACGCGCTCTCATCCGCTGATACGACCCTTCCGGCGCGCAGGGCGAAGCGGGGTTACAGACCATGAGCTTTGCGCATGCGGAAACGCCGCCGCCATCTGGTGATATGCCCACGGCGAAAATGCTTGCGGCATCTGGAACGCAGGTGGTCGGAGACCAGGGTGAAATCCCCTGGTCTGGCGTGGAGACCGACATTCGTCTGGTCCAGCTCGGTCGGTTGTTTGTCTCCCGCGCGATCGAAGCCCGCATCCACAAGGTGTTGGACGCAACCCGCCGCGCCCGCACCATATATCCGGAACCTCGTAATGTCGTCGTTCACGGTGAAACAGGTGTCGGCAAGACCGACATCATGAAACGCTATCTCGCGGCAAATCCGGAATACAGGCGTGAGAACGGCTGCATCAGGCGCCCGGTGCTTTATGTCGATGTTCGTCATTCTTCCACTCCGAAGTCCGTTGCCAGATCGATGCTCCGCAGCCTTGGGGTGGAGGAGGGCTATTGCTTCGGTGCGACAGCTGAACTCACCCAGCGCCTTAAAGTCCAACTGGTCGGGCAGAATGTCGAGCTCGTGATCATGGACGAATTTCACAACACCGTGACGGACAATGGTGCCGTCAAAGCCAACCGCATTGCTGCCTGGGTGAAGGATCTTTCGAAGGCGAAAATCAGGACCGGTCTGCTGCCCGATGGTCAGCCGGAAGAGAATATCCCCTTTGCTATGGTTGGCACTGAGCGGGTCCTTCGGATCGTCGAACCGACCGAGAATCCGGAACTTGCCAGCATTACGCCCTATGATCTGGCGGTCGACAGGTATCGCTATCGCACCAAGGCCGAGATTGCCGAGTTTCGGGATTTCCTCGATGACCTGGATCAGGAGCTGCCATTCGACGAATTCAGCGACCTTGGAAGGGCTGCACTCGCCGACAAACTGCATATCGCAACCTTCGGACTCCTTCGCCAGGTAGCCGTCCTGATCACTGGGGCAGCCGAACTGGCCATTCTCGATGGCAGCGACCGGATCCGGGAACCCCATCTTCATGACGCCATGGAAGATCGCCACGGCCTACTCCAGGCGAACCTCATCAGTGCTGAATCTCAAGGCTCCGAGCGTCGCGCAGTCTTCAATCCCTTCGAAAAGCCGATCTTGGGTACGACCAGTCGCCGAGTCCGTAAATCCGGGCACCGGGAAGCGGCATGACACCGTTCCCGATGGTCGTGCGGCCGCTCGATGGCGAAAGCGCAATCAGCCTGATCTCGCGCCTCTCGGCGGTGAATGGCTTTGTCCTTTCCAAGCTGTTCAAAGCTATTGGGGAACATAGCGGGCCCGATTACTGGGCCGAAGAGGCATGGCGCAGGCTGGCCGAGATGATCGGCCTTGATCTGAGTCACCTCGATATCGTCAGGAAGCGAAATGCCGGGATTGCAACCTGTCACAATGCCGTCATGCTCTTCGGCCACCCCTTTAAGCCACATTTGTTGATTTCCACTGAGAAGTGACCCGGGTTTTCCATCGAGAAGTGACCCGTCTGCGGATTATGTTTCGGGTGTCATGGGTGGGTCAACCCGTGGTTTTCTCCTTTGGGTTCTGGCCTGCTTGGCAGAGCTGTTTTTGAAGCGGAAGCTATCGTTGCCGGTCTCCAGGATGTGGCAGTGATGGGTAAGCCGATCGAGAAGCGCCGTGGTCATTTTGGCGTCGCCGAACACGGTGGCCCATTCGCTGAAGCTCAGGTTTGTGGTGATGATGACGCTGGTGCGCTCGTAGAGTTTGCTCAGTAGATGGAAGAGCAGCGCGCCACCTGAAGCACTGAACGGCAGATATCCAAGCTCATCCAGGATAACGAGATCGGAGTGCAGGAGGCGATTGGCGATCTGACCGGCCTTGCCCTGTGCTTTTTCCTGCTCGAGCGCATTGACCAGTTCGACCGTCGAGAAGAAGCGGACGCGCTTTCGATGATGTTCGATGGCCTGGATGCCCAGCGCCGTTGCCACATGGCTCTTGCCGGTGCCAGGACCGCCGACCAGCACGATATTGTCGGCGATGTCGATGAAGTCGCAGCGATGCAACTGACGCACTAGAGCTTCATTGACCTCGCTACTGGTAAAGTCGAAGCCGGCCAGATCGCGATAGACAGGGAAGCGCGCGATCTTGAGCTGATAGGCCACAGACCGAACCTCCCGTTCTGCTGTCTCGGCTTTGAGCAACTGGGAGAGGATCGGGATGGCGGCTTCGAAGGCTGGAGATCCCTGTTCCATGAGATCGGTGACGGCCTGCGCCATGCCATGCATCTTGAGGCTGCGGAGCATGACGACGATGGCGCCGCTGGCAGGGTCATGACGCATGACGCTTCTCCTTGCGCAGATCATCATAGCGTTCGACATTGGCCATCGGCTCGCTGACCAGTTTGAGCGCCTGGGGCGCCGTCACCGGCGGCGTGGAGATCGGTTTTCCGTCGACCAGCCTATAGAGCAGATTGAGGATATGGGTCTTGGTCGGAACGCCAGCCTCCAGCGCCATGGTGACCGCCGTCAGCACCAGTTGCTCATCATGATGAAGAACCAGCGCCAGTATTTCGACCATTTCCCTGTCGCCGCCGGGATTGCGCAACAGATGTCGCTGCAGACGCTGGAACGCATCGGGTAGCTCAAGGAAGGGCGCTCCGTTGCGCAGGGCGCCGGGTTTGCGCTGCACGACCGCCAGATAATGGCGCCAGTCATAAACCGTATGACCTGGACCGTCGTGAGAGCGGTTGATGATGCGCTGATGTGCGCAGATTGGCTGCCCCTCGGCGACGACCTGGAAGCGATCAGGATAGACGCGCAGGCTGACAGTGCGATTGGCGAAAGAGGCCGGTACGCTGTAGCGATTGCGCTCAAAGTGGATGAGGCAGGTCGGCGATACCCGTTTGCGATATTCCACAAAACCATCGAAGGGCCTGCCCGCAACCATCAGACACTCAGATTCATCGGCCCAGGCATTGGCAACCGACCCGGGTTCGATCCCGTGAGAGATGTCCTCCCATAACGCCTTGCAGCGCTCCTCCAGCCACAGGTTCAGCGCATCAAGGCTCTCGGCCTGCGGCGTGGGTTGCCACAGACGGTGCCGCGCATCCTGGACATTCTTCTCGACCTGCCCCTTTTCCCATCCCGCAGCCGGGTTACAGAACTCGGCTTCGAACAGATAGTGGCTGACCATCGTCAGAAAGCGTGCGTTGACGGTGCGTTCCTTGCCACGCCCGACCTTGTCGACGGCCGTGCGCATATTGTCATAGATACCCCGGCGCGGCACGCCGCCCAGCACGCGGAAGGCGTGATTATGGGCGTCGAACAGCATCTCATGGGTTTGCAGAAGGTAGGCGCGCACGATGAATGCCCGGCTGTAACTGAGCTTGAAGTGCGCGACCTGCAGCTTGGTCCGAACCCCGGCAATGATTGCCCAGTCCTCACTCCAATCAAACTGGAAAGCTTCCCCCGGCGCGAACGACAGGGGCACGAATGTCCCACGCCCGCCAATCTGTTGCTGGCGCCGATAATCTTCGCGCCAGTCCCGAGCAAAAGCGGCAACCCGGTTGTAGGATCCTTCATAACCCAGGCTCACCAGATCGGCGTGAAACTGCTTGATCGTGCGCTTCTGCTTGCGCGATCGGCCCATCTCGCGCCGCAGCCAGGCCGCCAGATGCTCAGCAAATGGATCCAGTTTGCTTGGTCGATCAGGCACCTTGAATCGCGGATCGATCGTCTCGGACCGCAAATATTTGCGGATCGTGTTGCGTGATAGTCCGGTGCGC
Source organism: Sphingobium yanoikuyae (assembly GCF_013001025.1). Taxonomy (NCBI): domain Bacteria; kingdom Pseudomonadati; phylum Pseudomonadota; class Alphaproteobacteria; order Sphingomonadales; family Sphingobiaceae; genus Sphingobium; species Sphingobium yanoikuyae. The sequence goes on from NZ_CP053021.1 coordinate 1,742,624, forward strand.
CGCGCTATCTCCCGGATCGGTAGATGATCGCGAAAATGCCAGCGCCGGATAACGCTCAATAACGCCATGTCCAACACTCCATATACCCTCGCTTGCCAAAGCCAGGGACGAGTTCAACATGGGTCAATTCTTAGTGGAAATTTACGCCCTACCCGGGTCACTTCTCAGTGGAAATCAACAGCAGGTGGTCGCGCATATGGATGTCGATGTCCTCAATGCCCAGCGATCCGAAGCCCAGGCGCAGCTTGCCTAGGCGCTCAACGCCATCCAATTCGCGCAGAGTCATGAGTCAGGCCTTCACCGGCGGCGGCTATATCCAGCAGATCGTCCAAGGCGAGGTATCGGAGTTCATGAAGGGAACGCGGGCCGTGGCTGCCCCACCCGTCGATCTCGCGTTGCGCCTGCGTTTTAACCCGACGCTCGCGCAGAGCTGGTTCGGGTCGGTGATGGAGATCATCAACAATGTGACGATGCTCTCGATCGTGCTGACCGGCGCCGCGCTCATCCGGGAGCGTGAACATGGCACGATTGAGCATCTGCTGGTGATGCCGGTCACGCCTCGAGATAAAGGCGAGCAAGGTCTGGTCGATGGGACTCGTCGTGCTGCTCGCCTGCGCCTTCGCGCTAGTCGTGATGATCCACGCTAGCAGTGCGTAGTTGGTCTGGTTGTATTCGAAACGCGTACCGGGCGCAGATTCAATTGGCAAAGCCTTGACCGCAGTCCAAGCGCCTTCCTCGGTGCCATCGCCAATTAGTCCGGTGCGTCCTATGATGTCAGGCAGGCCCGAGGTGTGGGCGAGAAGCTGACGGACACGTATGTTTTGCCATGTGGCGGGTATCTTCGAGATAGCGCGAAATTGGCGCATCAAGGTCTAGCTTTCCCGCTTCGACCAACTGCATCGCCGCGACGCCCGTGAAGGATTTCGTTGCCGAATTGATCGGAAACACCGTATCCGCTGTAACTGCCACCCGATGCTCAAGGTTCGCAATTCCAAAAGCTTCCAAGAGTATTATGTGCCCGTGCTGTACTACCGCAATTTGAGCTCCTGGAATATGCTTCGTAGCCATTTGCTCGCGCATGAACGCCCGCGCCTCGGCATTCGCGGTGAGGAGGGCGCGCTGAACTGGGACTGCCGACTGAGGCAACCGCGAAGGGCGAACCGCAACAGTCAAAGAAGCAAGCTTATGGGGCGATTTCGCGGGTCCGGGAGATGGTGCAGCCGCGACAAGCGGCAAGGCCAATATCGCTCCAATCGATTTCCGAAACCGCATATTCATTACTCCGACTACAGATGTAGTCGTATGTCTTGAACGGCAACGATGCAAGCTGTATTTGACGGTCTATAGCGCGCCGCCTGCTCGCCATGGCACGCCTGCGAGCCATCAAGTTCCTTGTCCGCTGCGGTTTCGAGCGGGCGTTCATAATCGAACCTAGATGAGGCGCCAGCTACGATTGCCCGAAGACGCTGGTGCGCCTATGACCGTCTGGCATACCGATGTTGTCCAGCAGTGTGTATTGGAATAGATCGACATTCGCACCTTGCCACTGACCGGCGAATTTTAGTCGAAATACACCGGACAACGGTCCGTCCGCATCTGGGAACGAATAATCGGCGGATGAAGGACCGCAATGGGTCGACATCGGTAGGGGGCTGTCGCCCCACCGGACCAATTCGCAGAATCGGTCACTATTCGCAAAATGGTCGGCGACACGCCGCGACAGGGGTAGTTTGTCAAAAGCGTCTTCCAAGCTATTCAGCAGGCACCAGATAGCTGGTCACGGCGTCCAGTTCAGTTCCTGGGCGCATTCGTTCAAGGCCGTCTAGAGCGGTGCCAGAGAGGCGACGAGAGCATCACCTTCCAACGATAGAGATATATGGCGCCTCCCTTAGTTGAGACGGCTATCTGCCAAGATTACTCGATCAGGCTTAGGAGAGCCTTGGTTTTCATGCCGCCTTTTGCGTGACCGATCGGCCGTCCAGAATCCCCCTTCTTACCCGCAGGCTAGATGCCGTTCGGTGCGCTTTTGAGATAGGTCGCATCGATCATTATTGTCTTGCGTTCGACGCCTGTCTGTAGGCAGCCCATCCATCATCGCGACGAACATACCCTTCTCGCCGCAGCGTTTCCACCTGTTGTAAAGCGTCTTGGACGGGCCGTACTCCTTGGGCGCATCCCGCCACCTCAGCCCGTTACGATTGACGATGATGATGCCGCCGAGCACTTAACGATCATCAACACGCGGTCGTCCATGGCTCTCGGGGAAATAGGGTTCAAGCAGAGCCAATGCTCGTCCGCGAGTCAATAAAGATCGCTCATCTTCAATCTCCTGGCGGAGGCTGAATCAGATTACGTCAATCATATCAATGGGTAATGATCTAGTTCAGTTTTGGAGGCGCCAGATTTGATCGCCGTTTGCTGCAGCTATAATTTCTCCAATTTTGCCGACAGGTTCAACCTGCCCATCGATCAGAAGAGCAATAGTGTCGCCATCTTCTGCTGGAACCTTCGCGAGAGTGCGAGCGCCGTCTGTCGTCCGCGCGACGATCACGCCGTGTTTCACGGTGCCGCACCGCTTGTACAGCACGGTATAGGTTTCTATCGCTGCCAGGCCAGCATAAGTCTCGATCGTCGGCGGCGCATCGCCACGATGAGCGTCAGCCTCCGCCTGATAGTTGAAGTTCCGAGGAAACTGGGCCGCCGTGATGGGCTTGCTTCCCAATATTATGGTATGATTATGGGTAGCAAAACCGCCATTGGCAAATAATAGGCCCAGACGCCCGCCCTCTCGCAATCGTTGCACCATGCTGACGACGGCGTGGCTCATATAATTGCCGATAGGACCGCCGCCGAAGGTCAGGCCGCCGAACACTGTCGCGGGCTTTTCGATCGGCCAGTCCAACGTCCGGCGCGCCATTTTGGGCACGCAGGGAAAGCAGCTATAGAGTTCCACCAGATCGATGTCGGCGACGGTGACGTCATTGAGGTCCAGCGTGCGCAGGATCGACACGTCCATGCTGGGCGATCGGTCATAGCGATCACGGCCAAGTGGATCGTCGCATTCATGCGCGGCAGCGCCATTGCCGACATAAATGATCTGATCCTCGGCCACGTCGCGTCGACGCGCTTCGCCAAGGCTGGTGACGATGAAGCCAGCGCCCTGATTTACCGAGGAATTAGCTACCATCAGCTTGGTATAGGGAAAGGCGATCGGCCGATTGTCCACCGTCGGCGTTTCAATCGTGTCGATCGATGCGGGCCTGTGTATCCAGGCCCCTTCATTGGCGTCGGCGACCTCTGAAAAGCGGGACCATATCTCAGCGGACTCCCGCTGCCCTTGGGCAAGACTTTGTCCATAGGCAGCGCGACCGGCATTTTCGTAGAGCGGATAGACGTCGACTGGCGCGGTCAGACCGTAACGCTGGCGGAAATTAGCCACCTTGCGGGTGGATGCCGCACGGGAGGCATTTTGCGCGGAAACGGCCGTGCCCTGTTCCTGCACGGCACGCTGGGCGGCAGTCCGTAACGCTTCGCCGCCGACGATGGCGGCGATCCTGATCTCGCCTGCACCGATCCTGTTTGCCGCTTCGTTCAACAGCAATATGGGACTGTCGCCGCTTGCCATCGGGGTCTGTTCTATATGCCTTGGTGAGGCGCCAAGCGCTGCGGCCAGCGACGGGGCGATCGGATTGAGTTTGCGGAAGGAAATCTGATCCACCACCGCCAATGAATCGAGATCCGTCAACCATCCGCCGCCCGCATCTGCATCCGCAGCGCGTAGCGCTGCTGCCATCAGGCCGAAGGAATCCAGCCCCGCCTGCGGATCGACGGGGCGATCGTTGATCTGGCCGACGCCGACAATGACCGGGATCAACTCTGGATCAAGAGCCATGTTTGACATATCAGCGCCCCTTCCAACTTGGCATACGTTTCTCGGCAAAGGCGCGGGGCCCTTCGCGCGCATCTTCGGAGCGCATCACCAGAGCGCTTTCGCGTCGGTTGGCCGCCCAATGGGCGTCGTCGCTGGCAATTGCGCCATCCTCGATCCCCAGGGCTATCCGCTTGCTGGCCTGAACCGAAAGCGGAGCATTCGCTGCTATTCGCTCTGCCAGCGCGATCGCTGCATCGATCAGGTCCACTCGCGGCACCACGGCGTTCACCAGACCGAGCGCCATTGCGCGCGAGGCATCGATGGGGTCGCCGGTCAACAGCATTTCCATCGCGATCTTGTGTGGCAATTGTCGAACCAGGCGGAACGCGCCGCCTGCACCGGCCAATATCCCGCGCTTCACTTCGGGTAGGCCGAAGTTGGCGCTGTCTGCCGCCACGACCAGGTCGCAAGCCAGCGCGATTTCGGTGCCGCCACCCAAAGCAGTGCCGTTGACCGCTGCGATCATCGGCTTGGAAATGGGGTGGCTCACAATGCCGGCAAAGCCCCAGCCCAGTTGTTCCGGGTCTTCCGGCGCAATCCGCTCTCCGCGCGACAGGGCTTTCAGATCCGCGCCCGCGCAAAAACTCTGGTCCCCCGCGCCGGTAATGACGACCACGCGAACATCCACATCGCGCTCAGCCTCCGCCAAGGCGCTGCCGACGCCGATCCAAAGGGCATGGTTGACGGCGTTGCGCGCCTCTGGCCGATTGAGCGTGATCAGCATGACATGGCCGCGTCGTTCGACGATGACGGCGTCTTCGGGCAAGATCTGGCTCATATCGTCTTCTCCTGTGGCAGTACGAACTGCTCCAATATTCCCGCTTTCAAAAGGTCGCTGATATCTGCGTCGGGAAGTCCCAGCTTTTTGCGCACCACTTCTATGGTGTGCTCGCCCAAAAGAGGTGCAGGCCGGTCGGGCGGCTTGGGCAGGCGATCCGCCACGACGGGCGCGTCCTCCACTGTGAACGGTTCGTCCAGATGAGGGTGGACGGCGGTGCGAAAGAAGCGGCGTTCGCCATAATAGTCGAATGTCGGCAACTCCGACACACGCAACATGGCGCCGGCAGGAATGGCGGCGGCCTGTAACCTGTCCATCGCATCATGCGGCGTCCGCGTCGCCAGCCAGTCCGCCAGAGGCAATCCGCCCGTGACCTGCGCGACGGTCGCCTCATCCGCCGCATTGCGGATCGTTACCACGCACCATTCATCGTCCCCTGCACAGGGATAGATCATCGATGTCGACGCGTCCTCGTCTATCGTGAAACCGGCACGCTGGATTGCTTCGGCGGCGATTTTCGAGGCCATGTGGCTCAGCATCACCTCTGCCTGGCTGACGCTCACCTGACCGCCTCGTCCGGTGCGCAGACGCCGGATCAGAAGGGCGATTACGCCGATCACACCGATCCGCCCTGCGACATGATCGGGATAGACGGTGATGGCGTCGGAAAAGCTGTCCGCTTCCCCCGGATAGCGCCATTGCATCGTCAATCCTGCCGATGCCCGCACGAGAGGACCATAGCCCATGCGGCGCGACCAAGGACCGCTAGGCCCGAATGCGGAACTATCCGCCACGATGATGCCCGGATTAATGGCCTGGAGCGATTGATAATCCAGGCCGAGCGATTCAAGCGTACCGCCCTTGAAATTGGACAATATGACGTCGCTTTGGCGGATCAGGTCGAGTAACAACGCCTTGCCACGCGGGTCTTTCATGTCGAGGCCAAGGCTGCGCTTGTTGCGATGTCCCGTGGCGAAGGTGGGCGCGATCAGGCCGGGAACGCGGCTTTGGCGGCTACCGTCGGGAAAGGCGGAGCTTTCGACCTTGATAACGTCGGCACCCTGGTCTGCGAGCAATCGTCCCCCCTCTGCCCCCACGACGATCACGCCGAAATCCAGTACCCGCAGACCGCTAAAGGGACGGTCGCCAGCGCATTTGTCGGGCGACAGGGGCGTGCGCGGATGCCATTGAATGTCGGGTTGCGGCAGCGCAGGCGCAGGCCCGGCGACACCCATCCGCACCCCGTCGATTTCAATGACGCCATCGGGCACGGGCGCTACGATTCCAGGCGCGATATCTATGGGCACGAAGGCGCGCCGCGCCATGATCTGATCAGTCACCAGCGCTTCGTCCAGGTCCAGCACGGCAGCGGCGGGTACGCCGAAGCGCTCGGCTTCCTGTTCCACTTCGTGACGGCTTTTCCCCGCGAAGAAACGCGCAATGGCGGGCAGCAAGCTTTTCGAAGCAAAGCGGTTTTGCAGTTTGTCGAAAGCGGGGTCGGCAAATTCTTCCGGCTGTCCCATCCATTCGAACATGCCCCGCCATTGGCGCGGGGCCAGCACACAGATGCGCACAAAGCCATCCGCGCAAGGCAGGATCGGATACATGAAGCGCGCTTCGGGGCGGCCACGCGGCAATTTGCTGGCGGGCACGCCCGCCGTTGCGCTACCCGCGATGCCATAGCCTGGATCGAGCGCCTGGGTAACGCCATCCAGCACCGAAAAATCCAGATGATCGCCACGCCCGGTCACCAGCGCCTGCCAATAGGCGACCAGGCTGGCATAGGCGGCCTGCACCGCAGCACAAGCGATCGCCAGATCGCCGGGGGGCAGCAGGGGCGGGCGACCCGGAATGCCCGATCGCGATAATTCCCCGGAAAGCGCATGGAAGACGGGACCAGAGCCGATCCATTCGCGGAAATGGGGCGTGTCGCCAAAATCGGACACGGACACTATGACCAGCGCGGGATGACCCGCCATCAGCGCCTCGACGTCGATCTCACCACGCGGCGCGATCACGATGTCGGCGTCCGCCACCAACGCATCGAAGCGATCGGGCGTGGCGGACCGCTTGCCAAGATTTGTCGTGACGAAATCTATGCTTGTGCCATTCACGCACATGCCGAGTCGACGATCATCCGCGCCCGCCACAGGCTCGATCCGCACCACATCCGCGCCAAGCTCGACATAGGTGCGGGCGATCGCCCCCATCGGCCCGGATACAACGTCGATTATGCGGACCCCCGTCAATGGCCTGTTGCCCGCCATCGATCCGCCCGAGGCCATGTCAGCTGCCGTCATATCATCCTGCTCCCCGCAGATTACTTTTTCTGGACGAATATCGATCGTGCGTTGGACAGTTCGTGAAAGCCGTAAATACCCTTGTATCGGCCCATGCCACTGCCATTTACGCCGCCAAAGGGCAGCTTATGTTCGGCATAATGCATCAGCACATGATTGACCGTCACGCCGCCGGATGACGTTCGATCGAGTATGTCATCCACAAAAGCTTCGTTATGACTGAACAGATAGATGGCCAGAGGCTTGCCCGTCCGGTCCACCTGATTGACGATTTCGTCCACATCGTCATAGGCTATGACCGGCAGGATAGGCCCGAAAATCTCGTTCTGCATCAGGCCGCCATCAAGCGGCGGATCGATGATGATCGTCGGCTCGATGGTAAGGTCGTCCATTTGGGAAGCGCCGCCCTTGGCGACCGTGGCGCCATGTGTGACGGCTTCATCGACATGGCCCTGCACCCGCGCGAAATTGCGCTCGTCGACGATACGGGCCAGGCGGTCCTTCTGGAGCGTGCCGTCCACATAGAACATCTTGTCGATAACGGCGCCGAGCATGGCGACCAGTTCATCGCGTCGCGCCCTGGGCACCCAGACATGGTCGACCGACAGACAAAGCTGCCCGGCATTGTTGAACCGGGCGGCGACGATCTTGCCAGCGGCGTCGATCAGCGGATAATCGGCGTCAAGGATCGCGGGACATTTCCCACCCAGTTCCAGCGTCACGCTGGTCAGATGCTTGGCCGCTGCCGCCATCACCCGTTTGCCGATGGCGGGGCTGCCGGTGAAGAAGACATGGTCGAACGGCAAATTCTGGAGCGCTTCGGCCAGCGGTACGCCCCCTTCGAAACAGGCCACTTCATTTTCGGGAAACACGTCAGCGATGATCTGCGCGGTGAGCGCGGACGTATGGGGCTGCATTTCGTTGGGCTTCACGATGCAGGCGTTGCCCGCCGCGATAATCGGCACGAGCGGCGCGAAAACCAGCGAGAAGGGAAAATTCCATGGTCCTAGCAGCAAAACGACGCCGCGCGGCTCATATTGGATAAAGGTGTCGTTGCCCGCGAAATGTGGCGATGGCTCGATCCGCAGGGGTGCCATCCAGGCGGCCAGTTCGGCGCAGGCCATGTCGATTTCCGCCAGCACCGAGCCGATTTCGGCATTGCGTGCGCCTGCAAGAGGCTTGCGCAGGTCGAGGTTAAGCGCCTGGTCGATGGCATCGGTGCGCGCGACGATCGCCGTGCGCAGCGCCGTCAGCCGGGCGATCCGTTCATCGGCCGAACGCCGCTTGAGAGCTACGCGATTAGCGCGCTGCGCCGCAAAGACGCGCTCGATTGCCTGCTGGTCGGAAGCGACGACCGTCATGCTGCTTCTCCATTCATCGGCAGGCGCAGGATCGGCTTGACCGCCGATCCGTCCTTGGCCGCCGCGATCGCTTCGTTGATTTCGGAAAATTCATAGTAGCGGATCAGCTTTTCGACCGGCAGCTTGCCTTCCTTCCAGAAGTCGATGAGTTTGCGCACGAACAGAGCCGGCACACCGTCGCGCCCGGCCATGATCGTTCCCATGACGGTCAGGCCGCGGCTCTGGAGAGCGGTCGGATCGATCGCGACCTTCTGCCCCGGCGCGACGCCGACCAGCACGGCGACCCCGTTAACGCCGAGCGCGTTGACCGCATTTTCCATGACCGACGCGATGCCCGTCGCCTCGACGGCATAATCCACGCCACCATCGGCCTGGAGCAACGCTACGGCATCTTCCTCCAGCGGATTGATCGTGCGCGTCGCGCCCAGTTCCATGGCCAGCGCGAGGCGATCCGCCTTGGTATCGACGACAATGAGCGGTCCGCAACCGGCGATCTTGGCCACCATGAGGGCCGAAAGGCCGACCGCGCCTGCACCAAATACTACGAGGCTCTTGCCTGCCTGCACCTTGAGCGTGTTGAGAACCGCCGCCGCGCCGGTCTGAATGCCGCAGCCGAAGGGGGCCATCACGTCGAGCGGCAGATCCTTGTCGATCTTGATCGCGTTGCGCTCGGTCGCGAGGGCATAGGCCGCGAAGGAGGATTGGCCAAGGAAACCGCCAAAGGCCGGTTTGCCATGCTGATGATGGGTGCAACTGCCGTCCGCCCGCCGTCCGCCGGACATATTGACGGCGCGAAAACGCATACAGAAGGACGGCTGTCCCTGTTGACAGGTTGCGCAGTGTCCGCACGATGTCGTCGTCAGTACGACATGATCGCCCGGCGCAATGCCCGTGACGGCGCTGCCCACATGCTCGACGATGCCTGCCCCTTCATGGCCCAGCACTGCGGGCCAGGGAAGCGGCGCGTGGCTCAATATGCCAAGGTCCGTCCCGCAAATGCCGGTGGCGACGATCCGCACCAGGATTTCGTTCGCCTGCGGCTCGTCCAGGTCGATCGCCTCGATCATCAAAGGTTGGCCGTTGCCATGCGCAACGGCGGCTTGGATTTCCATATCACGCACCCCGAAATATTGGTTGGTTCTTGCAGGCGTAACGCCCCGATCAGCCGGTGACGGCGCGGGATTCCCGGAAGGGGAGGTTACGGTCGGCCTCCGTTTCGCGCGGCAGGCCAAGGACACGTTCGCCGATGATGTTGCGCTGGATTTGATCCGTGCCGCCGCCGATGGAGGTCATATAGGCATTGGCGGTGCGATAATTAATGTCCGCCGCGCGCTCATGTTCCGCCCCGTCCAGCATCGACGCCGCGCCCAGCAGCTTGGTCATCACGCGGGCATCCTCATGCAGGATGCGGCTCATCGCCAGCTTGCCCAGCGACATGATGGGCGACGCCGTGCCCTGCGCCATGTCCTGCTTGGCGCGGAGCATGTTGAGCGCGTTGAGCTGGCGATAGGCCATGGCCTGAGCGATGTCCTGACGCGCGACCGGATCGTCGATCTTGCCAGCCTCGCGGGCAATATCGATCAGGCTGACGACATTATTCTTGGACGATCCCTGGCGCCGCTCGCCTGCGCCATCGCCCATCACCAGCCGTTCGACGGCCAGCGCGGTCTGCATCACCTTCCACCCCTGGCCTTCGTCGCCAACGCGATTTTCGGCCGGTACGGTCGCCCCATCCAGGAACACCTCGTTAAAGTGGCTGTCGCCAGTGATCTGGTTGATCGGGCGGATTTCGATGCCGGGCTGGCGCATTTCGATGATGAAGAAACTCAGCCCTTCATGTTTGGGCACGTCCCAGTCGGTGCGTGCGATCAGCAGGCCATAGTCGGCATTCTGCGCGCCCGACGTCCATACCTTCTGTCCGGTGACGACATAATGATCGCCCTGCAAATCCGCCCGCGTTCGTACCGCCGCCAGATCGGACCCCGCGCCCGGTTCCGAATAGAGCAGGCACTGATGCGCCCGACCCGTCAGAAATTCGGGAATGATCTTGCGCTTAAGCGTGTCGCTGCCGAACTGCATCACGCTGTTTGCGGTGATATTCGTCCTGTCCTGACCCGCGCCGGGTGCGCCCACCTTGCGAAATTCGTTGACGATGGTGCTGACGGACTTCTTGTCCAGTCCGCGACCCCACCATTGGGTCGGCCAGCTGGGCACAGCCCAACCGGCTTCCACCACCCGATCCATCCATTGCGCGAGCGAACCGCCGGCCTTGGCGCGCCGGCTTTCAGCATCCCAATGATCGGCGAGCCAGGCGCGGACTTCATCCCCTATGGTCATTGCATCACTATTCATGCTGCTTTCTCCATCGCCGCGACGAAACGTTCACGGTACGTATCCGATTGTCCGAACAGTTGCGCGTCGGCTCGCGCCCGGCGCAGATAAAGATGGGCGGGATGTTCCCAGGTAAAGGCGATCCCACCGTGCATCTGGATCGCGGTCGCCGCGACCTGCGAAAAAGCATCGGCACAGGCGAACGCGGCCAAATTTATCAGCACATCCTTGTCCGGCGCATCGGTGTCGAGCGCTCGCGCGGCAGCCCGCGCGGCAGATGTTGCAGACTCCACCTCGATCAACAGGTCTGCCGCTATATGTTTGATCGCCTGAAATCCGCCGATCGGCCGGCCGAACTGCACGCGTGTCTTGAGATAATCGACGGTGATGTCGAATATCCTCCGGCACGCACCGGCCTGTTCGCCAGCCAGCGCGACCCGCGCGACATCGAGCGTCTGTTCGAACGTGGCGTGGTCGACGCCTGCAATATGCACCGCTTGCGTCTGGTCGAACATGATCTTCGAAAGGCGCAAGGACGGATCCCAGCTTTGTAGCGGTTCGATCTGCACATGGGCGGAATCGACCTCGAAACAACCAAGCCCGCCGGGGGTCTGCGCAAAGACGAGCAGCACGTTGGCAAGATTGGCCGACAGAACGAAGGACGCCGCGCCGTTCAATATCCATTGATTGTCCTGCGGTTGCGCCGTCGCCGTCACACCGGCTACGTCCCAGCTTCCGCTGTCGCCGGTAAATGCGACCGTCGCGATCTTCTCGCCTGAAGCGATGGCGGGCAACAGCCGTGCCTTGGCATCGGCATCGTGCGAAAGGCCGATCAGGCTCGCCGCGACGAAAGCGCTGGACAGAAGGGGGCCAGCTAGCAACGCGGCGCCAGCCTCCTCCATAATCTCTTCTATTTCGACCATACCCGCGCCGATGCCGCCATGGTCGTCCGATACCATCAATGCGGTGATTCCCATGTCCGCCATGGCGGTCCACAGGGCAGGGTCGTTGCCGCTTTGCGTGGCCATCACGCGGCGAATATCTGCCTCAGCGCACTTCTCGGCGAGCAGTCGCCCAAACCCTTCGCGCATAGCCGCCCGTTCTTCGGGACTAATCATGGTCATGCCGCCGCTCTCCTGCTATTTCAGACTTCTGCAATTACCAGACGGATATCGTCGGTATATGATTCGAGGGGTTTGTTCAAGTGACCTTAGATGCCGGTGACGCCTCTGAACGTCCTGGTCGCGGGAGGCCTAGGAACCCCGCGATCGAGATAAAGATCATGGAAGCGGCGCTGCGCCTTTACGGGCAGGTCGGGTGGCAGGGGTTCAACCTGGACGGGGTGGCGCGGGGTGCGAATGTCAGCAAGGACGCGCTCTATCGACGCTGGAAATCGCGCGAGTCTCTGTTGGAAGCGGCTTTGGTGCAGCGCTTTGACTGGATCATCGCCATCGACAATGGAAATATCCGGGACGATCTACTTACGCTCGCGACACGTACGTTTGATATTTTTGCCGGCAACTATGGCGAGGTGGCTCTCCAATTGCGAACAGATGCCCGACGGTTCCAGGAGGTCCAAGCATTTGCCGCACCTTATCGAGAATTGATGGTGCTGCAGGGGAGGCGCATCGTTAGGCGTGCGCTCGATAGGGGAGAATTACCTGCTGAAGCGAAGCCGGGCCTCATCATGGACTTGCTGATCGGTGGAATAACTAATCGCATAATCTCGACGCCGCCACAGTTGCGAAATAAAATGCTGGCAAATTCGAAAATATTTATCAAAGAAACCGTCGATGTGATTTTGTCGGGCGCGCGGCTTTTGAAGACATCAGATAGTTGACCGACAAGTGAAGGTATTGATCTCATCGCTCGATTCGTAGATTCGCCAATTTCAATAATATGTTGCGGTTCGTTGTGGGAGGATGCGAATTGAAGCGATGAGTGCCCCGACGGTGGATGAGACGATAAGGCCTTCCCACTCTTTGGCGAGACAATAGCACCTGTCGAGCCAAGCGAGTGCGTTCGACCACCCACGGATGGGGCAAGACCGCCTCGCCAGTAGCCCCGTCGGATCGTTTAGCGATTTTGGTGGTCCAGCCCCCTTTTGTGGCAAGCAAATCAAGCTTGGCTCCGGCGTAGCCCTCGTTGTCGAAGATATACTGCATCCGCGGGAACCGCTTGCGGATTGCGACCAAAACATCAATGGCATCGTCTCAGCGTCGGTCAGGTTTCAGGCTGCCGATTTGACCATGGCCCTGGCGTGTAGTTTCTCAAACTGGACCGGGCGCAAATAGCCAAAGCGCAATGCAGTCGGCGTCGATTGCAGACGCCGTCGATGAACGGATGAAGAGGGGGGACATCCTGAAAAGTCTCGAGCGCAACCGAGTAAACCGCCTCGACCTTGAGCGTTTTCGTGATGCTTTCCGCCTTAGCGTTATCGAATGGATGTCTCCCGCTTATTGCCTTCTCATGAGCACATGTTTCGGTGAGAAGCAGGGGGAAGTGAGACGCAGGTGCTGGCTATCGACCTGGCGAAGCAGTCATTCCACGCGCACGGAATCAACTTGAACGAGCAGGTTATATCGCGGCGTTTCGGCCGACAGGGATTGCCGGCGCTGTTCGGGAAGTTTGATCCGAAGTTTTTCGCAATGGAGGCATGTGCGACCACTGAGCATTGTTGGAGGCGGTTGTTCATCGTAGAAGTCGAGAGGTGCGATTGATCATTCCACAATGGACGCAGCGCTCCTTTTATCACGGTCCGTGTCGCGCTCGGCGACGCCAGGATTTCGGCGATGGCCCACGAGACTTTTAAAGAGCAGGAGAGGGTGAAGGGGCGAATAGAGAGGGTCTACAAGAGGCTTGTCGCCCGCATAGGCGACCCGCATCAGTTCCGAACCGGACGCGAGATGGTGGCTTGGATCGGCCCCGTTCCATGATAGTATTCTCCCGGCGGAAAATCTTGCCTCGGCGGTGTCGGTCGGCGCGCGACCCATTCTTTACGCCGACTGTTGGTACCTGGGGCCCGCGCTGTGGCTTCGCGCTTGAAGACGAAGACCGATGCGCGATCACTCTGGTTCCAGACCGATATCGACCGACGGGGTTTACCAAGAATATCGTTGCCATGGCTAATCAGGCGGTTCGGTCCGTCTTGACTAAGCTGAACGGGCAGAAGAGATTGGCGTGGAAGAGGCGATGCCTGCGAGACGAAGGTTGATGGCGAGATGGTAGGAACCGCGTTCTTGACCCTGACCTACGACATGGCCCTCAACGCCGATCGCGTTATGATGGCGGGGTCGCAGATCCCGTTGGCCAGGTGGGTGATCGCCCCGGCAACGGGCCATATTAATTTCTGCACCCGAAGCTGGGTTCGACATCAATAAGAATCTTGCGCAGGAGGCGTCCATAGATTGTCGTAAGGATTTCCGCGTCGCTTCATCGATAGGTGATGCCATTGTCGGGCGTGTCCCTCCTTCCTGGCCGCGATGTTGTCGACGATATCCAGTCCTGCGGCTCGGATGGTAATTCAACTTTTCGAAGGCGGGCCGTTCGCTTCTGGTGCAGACGTCCTATTTAGCCCGCTCGCAGGAAATAGTGGACGGCAAGCCGCAGCCGACAGCACATAGCTGCGGTCATGACGCCCACATGACCTGGTGGGTCGGCACTGCGCAGGCGCTGCTGGCGATGAAGGATCAGTGGAAGGGCACGCTGATGTTTGTCGGCCAGCCGGCCGAAGAGACGGTGGGCGGTGCGAAGGCGATGCTGGACGACAAGCTGTTCGAACGCTTCCCCAAGCCCGACATCGGCTTCGCCGCGCATGTCGGCCCGTTTCCCGCCGGCAGCGTCAAGCTGAAAGAAGGCGTCAGCACCTCCGCCTCCGACGCGCTGGAAATCATCTTCAAAGGGCGCGGCGGCCATGGCTCCATGCCGTCGGCGACGATCGACCCGGTGGTCATGGGCGCGCATTTCGTCTCTGACGTCCAGACGGTGATCAGCCGCGAGAAGGACGCTGGAGCCTTCGGCGTCATTACGGTGGGCGCGTTCAACGCGGGGACGGTGGGCAACATCATCCCGGATTCGGCAAACCTGAAACTGTCGCTGCGGTCCTTCTCGGCGGTCAATCGCACAATACTGAACGATGGCGTGCGCCGGACGGCAAAGGCGGTGTCAGACATGGCGGGCGCGCCCGCGCCGGAGATCAACTATCTCAGCGGCACCGCGGCCGTGGTCAACGATCCCGCGATGATCCGTCGCCTGGGCGCCATCCTGACGCCCATCTGGGGCGAAAAGGTGGAAGTCGCGCCCGCCAGCGCGCCGGGCGGGGCGGCGAGCGAGGACTTTTCCGTCTTCATCGACGCCGGGGTCCCGTCGGTCATGATCGGGATCGGATCATTCTCCCCGGACATGATCGCTGACTACAAGAAGCACGGCGCACCACTGCCGGTCAATCACTCCCCCTATTTCGCGCCCGATCCCGTCTCGGCAATCCGCACGGGGGTGACGGTCCTGACTCTCGCCGTGCTGGATGCTGCGCAGCCGAAATAGGCAGCACGGCCATCCGAAAAAATGATCTACGCGGAGGCGGAATGCCGCCTCCGCACGCGGGCCAGCGCGCCCGTGCGTGGGAGTGACATCATGGACCATCTGTTTTGCGATCCGCCCCGTCCTGCGCGCGCCTGCAGTACGCGCGCTCTGGGCTTGACCGACCTGTTCGCGGTCGGTATCGGCCCATCCAGTTCCCACACGGTCGGACCGATGCGTGCGGCCTGGCGCTTTGCCGAATTTCTGGCGCATTCGTACCTGCGCCCGGCACGGATCGAATGCACGCTCTTCGGCTCGCTGGCGCTGACCGGCAGGGGCCATTTGAGCAATGTCGGCGTACTGCTTGGGCTTTCCGGCTGGACACCCGATTGCGTCGACCCGGACGAGATTGCGAACATCGTCGCATCGGCACGGCGCGGTAAATGCCTGGCGCTGGGTGGCCGGCAATCAGTCGCCTTTTGCGAGAGCAGCGATTTGCGCTTTGATCCCCATTTTCTGCCCGAACATCTCAACGGGCTGCGCTTCATCGCCTGGCTGCCGGACGGCAAGACGATCGAGAAACGCTATTTCTCGATCGGCGGCGGAACGGTGATCGGCGAGGCCGATGAGGCTACGGCGCGTCCGGTGGCGCTGGCCGTCAACGAAGAAAATGCCGCCGGCGGCCGCGTCGTTACGGCGCCCACCAATGGCGCAGCCGGGGTCCTGCCCGCGGTCATCCGCTATTATCGCCATTTCATTGCCGGAGCGGATGATCGCGGCGCCCGATACATGCTGTATACCGCGGCGGCGATCGGGATGCTCTACAAGACGAATGCGTCCATCTCGGCGGCGGAGATGGGATGCCAAGGCGAAGTCGGAGTTGCCTGTTCCATGGCGGCGGCGGCGCTGGCGGCCGCTATGGGCGGTTCCAACGCACAGATCGAAAATGCTGCGGAAATCGGCATGGAGCATAATCTTGGCCTGACCTGCGATCCCATCGGGGGCCTCGTCCAGATTCCCTGCGTCGAACGCAATACCATGGGTGCGATCAAGGCGATCAACGCCGCCTATCTCGCGTTGCGCGGCAATGGCGCCCACCATGTCAGCCTAGACGCGGTGATCGAAACGATGCGCCAGACAGGCGAAGACATGAAATCCCAGTATAAGGAGACCAGTCTGGGCGGCCTCGCCCTCAATGCCGCCGTATGTTAATATGAGAGCATTGAAAGGCGTGAGATTTTTCGTCCTTGGAATGTCGCAGCAGCGCTAATGTGATAGTAGCCGGCTCTTCTCAGAAAAGCAGGCCGGCATTTAGATCGCCTTGGGCTCCCCTCGCGTGGTCTAGGGCTTGCGGATCATACCCCCGTCGACGCAGAGCGTTTGGCCGGTGATGAAGGAAGCTTCGTCAGACAACAGGAACAATACGGCATTGGCCTGTTCGTCGGTTTCGCCAATGCGCCCGAGTGGCATCTGGGCGACGATGCCTGCGATCACTTTTTCGTCGACCTGCTGCATTGCACCGGTCATCGTCGGTCCGGGCGCGACGCCGTTGACGCGGATATTCTTGGGCCCAAGTTCCGCCGCCAGACTCATGGTAAGTCCATTGGTGCCGAGCTTGGATATACCGTAATAGGCACCGACGCTGCCTGACAGATAGGCGGCGGTGGAGGACTGGTTGACGATCGCGCCGCCGCCGCGGGCCTCCATCAACGGCACGATCGCGCGGGTGACGAACAGCGCGCCGTGCAAGTTCACCGCCATGAATTTCATATAATAGTCGATGTCGACGCTCATCAGCGGTTCGTAACGCATTCCGGCAAAGATCGCAGCGTTGTTGATTAGATAGTCAACCCCGCCAAACGCGGCCATGGCGGCATCCGCGAGCGCCTGGCAGGATGCGGGATCGGATACGTCGGTCTTGACGAAGATCGCCGCCTCGCCGATCTCGCTGGCGACCCGCCGGCCCTGTTCCTCGTTCAGTTCAGCGATGACGACTTTTGCCCTCTCGGAGGCCATCCGCTTGGCATAGGTCTCGCCGATGCCCTGTCCCGCGCCGGTGATGACTGCGACCTTGTTTTCGAAACGCATACACTCTCCTTTTCGATATATCGATTATTACCAGGTCAGGTCCAGATGCGAGACCGATAGCAGCCCTGGGAGTACTTCCCGTCTGTCGCCATCGGCGATACTGAACATCGGCACGCGCGCGAGCCAATGTTCCAGCGCGATTTTCATTTCTTGTCGGGCCAGATGGGCTCCCATGCACAGATGTGCCCCGCTCGCGAGGGTGAAATGCCGGTTCGCCTTGCGCTCAGGATCAAAGTCGCGCGGGCATCGGAAGGCTTCTGGATCGAAATTGCTCACGGAGGTCAGAGCCTGCACCCAGTCGCCTTCCTTCATCGCGACGCCATGCAGGATCTGGTCCTTCTTGAGTTGGCGGAAGGAGAAGACCAGAGGCTGGACGCGCAGAAATTCCTCGATTGCGCCGGGGATCAGCGCGATATTATCGCGCAGCCGCTGCTGGAGGGCATGGTCGAGCGCTAGCCTGCGGAACATTTGTCCCAGCGTCGATGCGACCGTGTCCAGCCCGCCCAGCCACAAGAAGAACATGGTGCCGATTTTCTCGTCGGCGGTCAGTGGGCGACCCTCGATCTCGCCGTTTACGATCTTCGATGACAGGCTGTCATCGGGCAGT
Source organism: Sphingobium yanoikuyae (assembly GCF_013001025.1). NCBI lineage: Bacteria > Pseudomonadati > Pseudomonadota > Alphaproteobacteria > Sphingomonadales > Sphingobiaceae > Sphingobium > Sphingobium yanoikuyae. The sequence goes on from NZ_CP053021.1 coordinate 1,760,538, forward strand.
TTCTCCTTCTGTGCGATGAAGTCACGCAGCCATGCCAGCACGGCTGCCACCGCCGCGCCCATTTTCGCGAAATCGCGCGAATGAAGGATGTCATATTCCCAGGCGAGAAACTCTTCGAGTACCGCATGGGGGAACCCCATGAGATTGAAGAACACCTTGACCGGGAAGACGCGGGCAAAGTCATAGGCGAAATCGCCACCGCCCTTAGCCAGAAACGCGTCAATCATCTCGTCACACAGCGCGCGGACGTCTGCGTCCATCTCGGCCACAGCCTTGACGGTGAACCAGGGATTGAGGAAGCGGCGATAGGACATATGAGCCGCGCCGTCGAAGGACAGCGGAATGCATTTGAAGGTTTCGCCTAGTAGCTTCTGGAAGTCCGCCTGACCGTGCGATCCATAGGTTGCGCTGTCCTGATAGACTTTCGCACAATCCTTGTACTGGGTCAGCACCCAGTAGCCGCTGGTGATCCATGTGGCAGGGAAGGGCGACCACATTACCGGGGGAATATCCGCCGCCCGGAGCCTTTCGGTATGGGCATAGGGTTCAGGGCAGGTATTGGGCAATTGCCCCTGATAGGCGCGCAAGTCGTAGATGAGTTCGCGCGGCACATGGTCGGGTGCGGGCACGTCGATCCGCACCGGCTCTTGGGGCGGTTGGCTCAGCATGATAGCGGCAAGTTCAGCCATGATGGAGTTCCTCTGCAAAAGCGCTCATTGTCCCGGTAGCGTCAGGCCGCCATCGGAACCGATCGGCATCTGCGGGCTCCATACGACTTCCCAGCCATTACCTTCCGGGTCGGCGAAATAGCCAGAATAGAGGCCCATATCGCGGTCGCGCACCGGACTGGCGACGGTAGCGCCGGCATCGATCGCCTTCTGGAAGACGCGATCGACCGCCTCCTTGGATTCGACGAAGATCGCCCAGATCGACTTGACGCCGTCGGCCTTGGGCAGGCCGCTTTCCTGCGCCTGATAGTCAGCGTTCAGGAAGACCAGAATGGACGTCCCGACCTTGTAGAGCACCGACATGTCGGAAGCCGGTCCCCAGGCGGTCCATCCCAGTCCCTGTTCATAGAATCGCCGTAGCGCAGGTACATTTTCTGCGGCGGTCATGATCATGTTGATGCGCGGCTGCATCGCTCATCCTCCCTTGAAGCTGATTGTCTTGATGTTCGTGAATTCGTTGATGCCCTCATAGCCATATTCGCGTCCGTAACCCGATCGCTTGATGCCGCCGAACGGCGCGTAGCTGGACATCTTGCCACCGCCGCCATTGACGGCGACTCCGCCGGTGCGCAGTTGCAGCGCGATCTCATAGGCCTTGCCGACGTCGGCGGAAAAGACCGCACCAGACAGGCCGAAATCGCTGTCGTTGGCGATGGTGATCGCTTCCTCGTCCGTATCGTAGCCGATGACCACGCCGATCGGGCCGAACACCTCTTCCTGCGCGATGCGATGGTGGTTTTCCACGTCGGTGAATAAGGTCGGTTCGTAGAAGAAGCCCTTGTCCAGGCCTGCGGGGCGTTTGCCCCCCGTGACCAACCTGGCGCCCTGAGACAGCGCGATGTCGACATAATTCTGGGTGCGCGTCCGCGCGACTTCACGGATCAGCGGACCCATGGTGCTGGTCGGATCAGCCGGATCGCCGACTTTTACATGGGCGACCATCGCCTTCAATGTCTCGATATATTGCGCCTTGACCGAATTATGGACCAGATGGCGGGTTAGCAATGCGCAGCCCTGGCCGCAATGAACGGTAAAGCCCATCAAGCCGTTCATCGCCGCGCCCTGAAGATCGGCATCGGGGCGGACGATCAGTGCGGACTTACCGCCCAGTTCCATCACCAGCCGTTTCAATGTCGGCGCCGCCTGCGCTTGGATCAGTGACCCGACCTTGTCCGACCCAGTGAAACTCACCAGATCGATCCGCTTGTCGGTCGTCAGCACCTCACCCGCCGCGACATCGCCGGTGACGATGTTGAAAACGCCCCTGGGCAGGCCGACTTCGTCGGCGATCTCGCCCAGGATCAACGCTTCGAACGGGGTGTAGGGTGACGGCTTGAGGATGACCGTGTTGCCCATCAGAAGGGCAGGTACGACCTTGCCGACATTCAGGAAGAAAGGGAAATTATAGGGGGTGATCGCGGACACGACGCCAACAGGATCGCGCACCATGACGCCTGCGCCAAGCGTGGTCGTGCCTTGCGAATTGGGCGTGGTCTCAACCGGCAGGGGCGTGATCGCAGGGCGGCCCGACAACTCGATCGCGGCCCGTGCATGTTGCATCGGGATGCCATATTGCAGGAATTGCGCGAGCATCTGGGTCGAACCGGCTTCCGCGACGATCAGAGCGATGATTTCTTGGGCGCGTCGGTCGATGGCGTCGAGAAATTCGCTCATCTTGACCTGGCGTTCCCGCTGCGAAAGGCGCGGCCACGGACCTTTGTGAAAGGCGCCATGGGCCGCTGCGATCGCCGCTTCGACATGGGCAGGCGTGCCGACCGGCGCATCGCCGATATTGTCCTCCGTCGCGGGATTGATGACCGCTTCCGTGTGGGTGGTCGTCACCCATTCGCCGTTGATGTAAAGCGTGTTCTTATTCTTGAGAATTGTCATCCGATATACTCTTGAAAGGGCGATATTTTCGGGGATCAGTCTTCCGGCGCGATTGTCACGCGCAGGGTGTCGAGCGCGTCGTCCAGCCTGATCTGGCATGACAGGCGAGATGTGGCGGTGCGATGGTCGCTGCTGTCAAGCAGGTCGTTCTCGTCGGCATTTGCCTGGCCGACACGGTCGATCCAGTCATCATCGACGATTATATGACAGGTCGCACAGCTCAGGGAGCCGCCGCATAGGGCCAGCATCTCGTCGACGCCCGAGTCGCGCAGTGCTTCCATCAGGCTCGTTCCCGGCGGCGCATCCAGTTGATGCAGATCGCCACCACGAAGAACGGCTCGAACTTTGACCACGAACATTCTCCCACATACGTACCGCCGATCCCGCCGGCGGAACTTATTCATCATTATGTTGCGGATTATGATACAATGAAATATATTTGTTTCAAGTCGATATTGGTCGGTGATCGGACGACAATCGGATTTTGGAAAATACCTTGCTGAATGTGCTGCCGCGCAGCCTGCTCATTAGGCGTGTGGACAGGGGGGAGTCGGGTCATCGGCGCGATATTGCGATAGAAATTGCAGACACGCCGGCTGTCGTCTTCGGGATGCGGCGCAGTCCAGCAGGCTGAACATAGGAGATGATGCATGACGTTAGAGGGGAGAGTTGCAGTCGTGACTGGAGCATCCAAGGGGATGGGCAGTCACTTCGTCGATGCGCTGGTGGCGGCAGGCGCGCGCGTGGCGTGCCTGGCCCGCGCGTCGGGTGAACTCGATGCGGTAGTCGCGCGACATGGCGACATGGCAGCGGGATTTGCCTGCGATGTCGGCAACGCGGAGACTGTCGATGCGGCAATCGCTGCTGCGGCGGATCGTTTCGGACGCATCGACCTGCTGGTCAACAATGCCGCCATCTTTCATCCGTTCCTGGTCGAAAATGCGACCATCGATCAGGTGGAACAGCATGTTGCGGTCAACCTGATGGGACCGATCTGGTGCATCCGGGCGGCGATCCCGCACCTGCGCAAATCCCGGGGGCAGATCGTGACGATCAGTTCGGAATCGGTGCGAATGCCCTTTCCCTATCTCACCGTCTATGCCGCGACGAAGGCGGCGGTCGAAGCCCTGTCGCAAGGGTTGCGCGACGAATTGCGCAGTGACGGCATCCGCGTGTCGGTGCTGCGCTCGGGGTCGGTGGCAGGCGGTACCGGAGGCCAGCATTGGGATGGCGAGGTGGCCCAGCGCTTCTTCGCCAAGATCCAGGAAACCGGACATGCCAGTTTCACCGGCGACTTTGCTGAGCCGACGACTATGGCCCAAACATTGGTGGCCATGGTTTCGCTGCCCCCCGACATAAATCTTGATCTTGTGGAGGCTCGCTCGGCCAAACCCGCAACGCCCGACTCGCTCAGCAGGTCGGGGGCTAACAGGCACTGACCTTCAGGACGGCGCCGCAAAAAAGGCGGCGCCGCTGGCACTTCTGCCGTTCAGCGCCAGGCGGGTTCCTCCCACCAGGGATAGAAGCCCGGCATGTCCTGACTGACCTTGTCAGGATAGATTGGCGCGCGCTTTTCCAGGAAGCTTGTGACGCCTTCGCCTGCATCAGCGCTGCGCCCGCGTGCGTAGACGGCGCGGCTGTCGATGCGATGGGCCTCCATCGGGTGGCTCATGCCCAGGCCGCGCCACAGCATCTGTCGCATGAGCGACACCGAAACGGCAGCAGTATTCTCGGCGATCTCGCGGGCGATCTCTCGCGCAATGCCCAGCAGTGCGCCGGGCGCATGGACCGATCGCAACAAGCCGCCGGCCAGTGCCTCGTCCGCCAGCATGACGCGACCGGTCGCGCACCATTCCATTGCCTTGCTGATGCCGACGAGCCGGGGGAGGAACCAGCTCGACGCCGCTTCCGGCACGATGCCGCGCCTGGCGAAGACGAAACCGATCTTGGCGCCATCGGACGCGATGCGGATGTCCATCGGCAATGTCATGGTAATGCCCACACCCACCGCGGGACCATTGATCGCCGCAATGACGGGCTTGAGGCTGTTGAAGATGCGCAGCGTCACCTGGCCGCCGCTATCCCGCACTTCTGCGTGGGACCAGTCGATACTGCCGTCCGCGCTGATGGGCCCGCCGTCGCGGACGGCATAGTTGAAGGTGTCGGCGCCCGCCTCCAGATCTGCGCCGGCACAGAAGCCCCGGCCCTTGCCGGTAACAATGACCACACGCACCAGATCATCCGCATCGCTGCGGTCGAACGCGGCGATCAGTTCCTGCGCCATGGTCGGATTGAAGGCGTTGAGCCGATCGGGCCGGTTGAGCGTAATGGTGGCGATTCCGTCGGCCACGTCATAGCGGATCGTTTCGAACATAAGGCTTTTCTCTCCTTATGCGCTAATATTTCAGCGTGCGCCGCGATCGCCGATCACGTCGATGACGGCATGGCGATCCTCATCCTTGAGCCAATAGTCATTGGCGCGTTCGACGTGCAAGCGCCAATGGACTTCAGCCGCATTGGCTTCGCCTGCCTCTACCAGCGCGATCAGACGCGCGACCGATCGGACGCCAAGGCCGCGGAAGGCCAGCCAGGACGCATCTGGATCGGCCGGCTCGTGCAGGGCGGCATTGCGGTTTCGCTGGTGCCGTTCGAGCAGGGTCGCGATGGTATCGGCAGTCAGGGTGAGCATCTGGTTGCCGGTTAGTTCGACCAGCAGATGATGGAAACGGGCCATCGCTGCGCCGAGCGCAGGCCAGGCCCTGGCCTCCAGCAGTCCGTCGAGATCGGCATGGGCGCCCCGCAGGCGACCGATATCGCGCCGGTCGCAGCGCTGCGCGACCAGCCGCGCGGCAAAGGGTTCGAAGGCTAGACGGGCCTCGTAAAGCTGTTCGATCGTCGTGCCAGCCGCTTGCAACGTCTGGCCTGTCATCCGCACCGCGCCTTCGCCACTTGGTTGCCGGACGCGGACACCCGTGCGGCTGCCGTGGCGCACCTCGATCAGCCGCTCGCTTTCCAAGATGCGGAATGCTTCCCGCAAGGTGGGGCGCGACACGCCGAAGCGCTGCATCAGTTGCGGCGTAGGATCAAGCAGGCCGTCGGCAAAAGCGCCAGCCGCGATTTCGCGCCGCAACTGATCGGCGATCGCGTCGGACGCGCGTTGGCGGATCGGGGCGTGGTCAGTCATGGCGCGCCCCTGTCGGCGCTGCGTGCGAACGCTTCCTGGCTGCGCTTGTGGAGATAGGTCAATGCCCCCACCGGAATGCGGCTGCCCCCCGTCACCTGTACCACCGTGCCCGACGTCCAACTGCTTTCGTCGGCGGCGAAATATACGGCGAGTGGGCCGACATCGTCGACCACGCCCAGCCGCAGCAGGGGTACGGTCTCGATCTGGCGGCGGCGGCGATTCTCGCTATCCATCGCCGAGGAGCTTTCGGTCAGAACAACACCGGGCGCAATGGCATTCACGCGGATATTGAGATGCCCCCATTCGACCGCCATGGTCGCGGTGAGGCTTTCCACGCCCGCCTTTGCCGCGCCGTAATTGCCGGTCATCGGGCAAGGCTGAGAGCCGGAGCGCGAGGAGATATTGACGATCGATCCCCCGATGTCCCGCATCGCGCGCGCGGCAGCCTGCGCGGCGAAGAAGGTCCATTTGAGGTTGAGGTCGACGACCCGGTCCCATTGCCCTTCGTCCATGTCGATCAGCGGGCCGACATCGGCAGGCGTCGCGCTGCCGGCATTGTTGACCCAGCAGTCGATGCGCCCGCGCCCCTTGAGCGCCAGCGCTGCGGCGACCAGGTCGGCTATGCCCCGATGGCTCATGATGTCGCCGGGAGCGACAACGACATGGACACCTAATGCGCGTAATTCTGTGGCTGTCTCCTCCAGCGGACACAGGCTGCGGCCGCTAATCACGATATCGGCACCCGCCATTGCCATGGCGCGGGCGATCCCGCGTCCGATACCCCGGCCACCACCCGTCACCACCACGGTCTTGCCCGTCAGGTCGAACATCATTCCTCTCTCCGTGCCACTTATCAAGGAACCCATCTGATATTGACATGGAAACCCTGTCAATATCAGATGGGTTCAGGGTCGGCATGAATCGGCCACGGCAGGAGAAGATGGCCATGGAGTTCGCCTGGACCGACGACCAGCGGGCGTATCGCGAGCGGGTGCGGGGTGCGCTCGAAGAATTGCTCCCGGCGGACTGGGACAGCCATTATGCGCCCCAGGGCTATGGATCGGCCGACCAGATCGCCTTCAGCCGGACATTCTGCCCGCAACTGGCCGAACGCGACCTGCTGGTGCGTCACTGGCCCGAACAATGGGGCGGCCGAAGCGCCGATCCATGGGAACAGTTCATACTGGCCGAAGAGATGAAACAGCGCGGGGAACCGCGCGGCCCCCAATATATGAACGTCAACTGGCTTGGGCCGACGCTCATGAAATATGGCACGCCCCGGCAGCAGGCCGAGCATCTGGGCCGGATCGCGCGGGGTGAGGTAATCTGGTGCCAGGGCTATTCAGAGCCGGGGGCGGGCACCGATCTGGCCGCGCTCCAGACCCGCGCGCAGAAGGTGGAGGGCGGCTATGTCGTCAACGGCCAGAAAATCTGGACCAGTTATGCGGGGAAGGCCGATTTCTGTTTCCTGCTCGCGCGCACAGGCGCGGAGCGCAAGGCGATTTCCATCTTCCTGGTACCGATGGATTCAGCCGGGATAGAGGTGAAGCCTTTTCCGGGGCTCGTGAGCGAAGGGCATCTCAACGAGATGTTCTTTACCGACCTGTTCGTGCCCGACAGCGCCCGGGTGGGGGAAGAGGGCAAGGCCTGGGACATCATCACTTATGCGCTCGGCTTCGAGCGGGTCGGCATTCCGCGCTATCATGTAGGCAGAAAGCTGCTCGATCGCGCCATCGCACGATTGGCAGCGGAGGGGCGCGGCGATGATCCGATCATCAAGGCGAGGGTCGGCCGTATCCATGCCAAGTTCGAGGCAGCCCGCCTGTTGACCTATGTCGTCGTCGACGAACGCGCCAGGCAGGCGCCGCCCAGCGTCAACGGCAATATCAGCCGCATCGCCGCGTCTGAGGCCTGCACGGATCTCACCCATTTCCTGATGGAGTATCTGCCCGACATATTGGCGGGCGGCGACGCGATCCTGCGCGAATTCCATCGGGGCAACATCGCTGCGACCATCGCGGCAGGCACCTACGAGTTGCAACTCAACCTGATAGCGCGCGGCGCGCTTGACCTGCCGAAGGGGTAGACCATGGACATGGAACTGAACGGCGACCAGCAGATGCTGGTGGATGCGGTCCGTACTCTGGGGGCGAAATGGCGCGACATGCCGATGGGGCATGAGCGCGACTATAGCCATTTTGCCGCTGACCTTCAGGATGCGCTCGATGTGCACGGTTTTATGCGCGTCGGGGTGGATTGGGGAATGCTGGAGGCGGCGCTGGTGGTGCTGGAAATATCGCAGCTGCCGGTCGTGACAAGCGCCGGCGCGTCCGCGCTGGTGGCACCTGCATTGCTGGGCGGGACGCTCGACGATCCGATAGCGTTGCTGTCAGGCGACCTTGGCAAGGCGCAGCGGCTGCTGCCGGTGGCGCGCCATGGCCTGGCCGAGCGAAAAGGGCAGGCGGTTCTGCTCGATCTTTCAGGGATGGTCGTGGAGCCGGTCGAGTCCATCTTCGCCTATCCCTATGGCCGCTTCGTCACCGTACCGGATATGTCCGTGGCACGGCCCGTCGGGGATGCCGCCCGGCTGCGTCAATGGCATCGCGTCGCCATCGCTGTCGAATGTGCTGGCGCGGCGAAGGCTGCGATAACCCTGACCGTTCAGCATGTGAAGGACCGTATGGTGTTTGGCCGGCCGGTCGGATCGTTCCAGGCGGTGCAGCACCGGCTCGCCCAATGTCACCAGATCGCCTGCGCGATGCGGATGCTGGCCCTGTACGCTGCCTGGTCGGGCGAGGCGGTCGCGGCGGACATTGCGGCGACCTATGCGCAGGATCATGTCGGCAAGCTTGCCTTCGATCTGCACCAGTTCAACGGCGGCATGGGAGTGACGGCCGAGCATAAGCTGCATTTCTTCACCTATCGCCTGCGTGCGCTCCAGGCAGAACTGGGCGGTGCGGATGCGGCCGCCGGTGCGGTGTACGACGCGCTCTGGGACAGGGCCGCCTAGCTTTCTGCGCGCGTTCTTCAGGCTGGCGGAAAGCCTACGCTGGTCGCAACCTGTTGCGCGCAAGCGGCGATCATGCCTTCCAGGGTCACATCACTGCGCGCGCGATGGACATCCATCAGGGCGCCCAGTCGCTCCAGCATCATCATGATCGTGCCCGACATTGCGGCGGCAGGAGCGAAAGAAGGCGTGCGCCCCGCCTGCTGCGCCGCAACGATACGGTCGGCGAGCGCAACGAGCAGGGGCCTGACAGAATCCTCGCGCACTTGGACGAATCGCACGTCGCCCTCCTCGGCGGCGAGATTGCGGGTGCGCAGCAGTGCCCGATGTCCGTCCCAGAAGGCGATGTACAGCCTGACGAGGCTGATGGCCTTTTCCATGCTGTTGTCCTGGGTCCATTCGCTGTCGAACAGTGCCATGATCTGCGGGGTGCTCTGCACCAGTTCCGCGCTTGCGGCGCAAACCACTTCAATTACGCTGTCGAAATAAAGATAAAAGGTGGCCGATGCGGTTTTAGCGCGCGCAGCGATATCCACGACCTTGATGTCGCGGATCGGAATGCCGTTTAGCAGATCTACGGTTGCGTCGATCAGCCGGCGGCGGGTCTTCAGACCTTTGGCGCCCATGCGTTGTCCGCTTTGATTCTCTTTCGGTTGCGCAAGCGCGGTTTTCATATTCATTCCTGCGGCGTCGGTACTGGCGGTTCGAAGTCCGTCCCTGACATTCGTTCGTCTTTGCAGAAGCATCGGATTCTTGCAAATGCACAAGGCATTTCCTTTGCAGCGTGGGCGCCACCCATCATGCTGGCGCCTGCGCAAGGCGATGGGTAGGATCGTGGTCATGGAAGATGCTATGACTGATCATCTGGCCGCAGAGACTTTCGGCCCGCTTGGCGACCGGCCGATCATGTGGGTCGATTGCGCAACGGCCAGCGCAGAAGGGACTGCGCGCCGATATCGGCAAGATATGCGGGCGATCGTCGTCGGGGTCGATCTGGTCGGGGCGTGTCCGTCGCTTGATCCTGCGTTTTTCGACATGTTGCTGACCACCGTCGAGGCGCCGCCATCGCCATGGGTCGGCGTGGCGGTGAGTCGGATGAACGATCGGCGGCGGGCGATCGAAGCGCGCGTGGCCAAGGCGCCGATGGCGGCCGGGATAGCGATGGATGTTGCTCGCGCCTGCGATCATCTGCCTTTCGACCTTGGAATTACGGTGGAGTCGCTTGGCTACTCGACACTCCTGGCCGGGGGTGAATTTCGCACGTGGCGGCATGGCCGCGGGAGGCCGAGCGCAATTGTCGATGAAGTCGATCGGCCGCAGGTCCGCGTCGAGCGCGAGGACGATCATGTCACCATCACATTGGCCCGGCCCGATACGCGCAACGCGATGCGTGCGCCGATGCGGGATGCACTGCACGAGGCGCTATGCGCCGTGCTGGACGATCCGAGCCGTCCTGGCATGACGCTGCGCGGTGAGGGCGACTGCTTCTCGACCGGTGGCGACCTCGCCGAGTTCGGCATCGCAGACGACATGGCGAAGGCCCACGCGATCCGCACGCTACGATCCTGCGCGGCGCGTCTCCATGCATTGGGAGCGCGCGCGCGCGTCGAACTGCACGGTGCCTGCATCGGGTCCGGCATTGAAATCGCAGCCGCCGCAACGTACCGCTCCGCCCGGCCAGGCACCTTCTTTTTGTTGCCGGAACTGGACATGGGACTAATCCCCGGAGCGGGCGGTACAGTCTCCTTGGCCCGTGCCATAGGGCGGCATCGCGCCAGCTATATGCTGCTCAGCGGTCGGCGGATCGGCCTGGCCGAGGCGGTGCAATGGGGTCTGGTAGAGGAGGTGGCATGAACGCGGCCCGGCGTGCCGCCGTCCTGCTGGCCGAACGGATCGAGACGGCGACGGCCGCCTTTGGCAGGCGCGTGTCGCTTGATCCGCAGGCCGTGCTGGATCGTAGCGGCGACATAGACCTTGGAGAACCGGGGTTGGTATCGCCCAACGGCTATTGCCGAATGCTGGCGGCAGTGGACGGATGGGTCGCCCTCAATCTCGCGCGGCCCAGCGACCTGGAGCTGGTCCCGGCCTGGATCGGCGCAGAAATCGACGACGATCCATGGCAGGCGGCCCGCAATCATGCGGCGGTGACGACCGCCGCGCAGTTAATCGAAACGGGCCTCTTGCTCGGTCTGCCCGTGGCGCGTGTCGGCGAAGTTGGGAAAGGTAGTTTGTCGCCCGCTCTCGTCACCATAGGCGCTGGCGGCAGCCCGAAGGCGGCGCCGGTTGTTCTCGACCTGTCGAGCCTTTGGGCCGGGCCGCTGTGCGGGGCCATATTGGCGGAGATGGGCGCGCCAGTGACGCGCATCGAGGATCCGGCACGGGCCGATCCTACCCGCGTCACGACGCCGCATCATTTCGAGCGGCTGAACTGGAGGAAAAGGGAACGGACCTTCTCCTTTGGGACAGAGGCTGGACGCGCCCGGCTTCTTGCATTAGCCAGCGCCGCCGATGTCCTCATCACTAATGCCCGGCCGCGCGCCTTTGAAAGCCTCGGCCTGGCGCCGGCGCGGCTGTTCGCCGCAAATCCCGCGCTTATTTGGGTCGCTATAACTGGCCATGGCTGGACCGGCAAAGGGGGGAGCAGGGTCGCCTTCGGCGACGATGCCGCCGCGGCCGGGGGACTGGTCGACTGGGTCGAGGGCGGGCCGCAATTTATAGGCGACGCGTTGGCCGATCCGCTGACCGGCATGGCCGCGGCATTGGCGACGATCAGGGCGATGCAAATGGGCGGTGGCATTCTGGTGGATGCAGCCATGGCGCAGGTCGCAGCCGGTGCCGTGGACATGGTGGCATGAGAATGCTGCTACGGTCGGTCGCGCTTGACGGCGATCTCGTCGATGTGCGGATCGCAGATGGCCGCATCGCGCAAATTGGACGGGGATTGAGCGCGCACGAGGTGATCGTCGACGGGGACGGCGGGGCGCTGATCCCCGGTCTGGCCGATCATCATCTTCATATTCTCGCGACCGCAGCGCGGCGATCATCGGTCGTCATCGACGATGTTGTCGGGATGGACGATATCGCGGTGCGACTGGCGAAGGTCGAGGGGCGGGGATGGATCCGCGCGGTCGGCTGTCCGGCAACGCTGGCCGACACGATGACGTGCGACGATCTGGACGCGATACTGCCCGATCGGCCGTTGCGGATGCAGGACCAGACCGGCGCGCTGTGGCTGTTGAACGGCGTGGCGCTTGATCGGGTGCTGGGTGGCGTGGACGCCGACGGCTGGCCTGCCAGCGTCGAGCGCGATGGCGCGGGACGACCGACCGGGCGTATCTGGCGCGGCGATGATTGGCTGCGCGGCCGCCTAGTGGCTGAACCGCCCGACCTGGCGCCGCTGGGCCGCGAACTGGCGCGCTATGGCGTCACGGCGCTGGCCGATGCGAGCGTTTCCAATGATCCGCAGTCTGCCATACTGCTGGCCCATGCGGTGCGGACGGGCGCATTGCCTCAAAAGCTGATGCTGATGAGTGGTGGGCCGTTGGAGGCGCCGGCGGACCTCGCCTTTACGGTCGGGCCGGTCAAGATATTGATCGATGCGAGTGCGTTGCCGCCCTTCGACATCATGGTGGCAAAGATCGCCGATGCCCATGAAAATGGCCGGATGGTAGCGGTTCATTGCGTCACCGCGACGGAACTGGCCTTTACCCTCGCCGCCTTCGCCGAAGCGGGATGTCGAGATGGCGACCGGATCGAGCATGGCAGCGTCATTCCGCCTGATGCAATTGGCGCGATCCGCGATGCGGGCCTCCGGGTTGTGACCCAGGCGGGTTTCATCGCCGCGCGGGGCGACCGATATCTGCGCGACGTGGCAACGCAGGATCAGCCAGATCTCTATCGGTCTGCGTCTTTGCTACGCGGCGGCGTCAGGGTAGCGGGCAGTAGCGACGCGCCTTATGGACCGCTTGATCCATGGATCAGCATGGCGACTAGTATCGATCGCAGAGCGCCGTCAGGGGCGGTGGTCGGGGCAAACGAGATGCTGACGCCGAGAGCCGCGCTGGATCGCTATTTGTCGCCGCTCGATGATCCGGGCGGGACGCCGCGCCATATCGCGATCGGCGAGCCGGCCGACCTGTGCCTGCTCGACCGGCCATTGGACCGAGTGCTTGCCGCGCCATCATCGACCTACGTTAAAATGACCATGCGAGATGGCAGAATACTCTATCATCGCGACTAGGTTTGACACTCCGGTGCCAAGATGACATTGCGTCAGTTAATGAAAGCCGACAAGGCGTCCTTAGCCGGAGAGGTGGCATGACCCTATTGATCGACCTGAGCGGCAGAACAGCTGTGGTCACGGGCGGTGGCGGCGGTATCGGACGGGCGATCGCGATTCGCCTGGCGGAAGCCGGTGCGCATGTAGCGATCGGCGACATCGTCACTGAACGCTGCGAGGAAACCGCTGCACGTATTCGCGAATCAGGCCGGGAGGCGCTGGCCTTTCCCCTGGACGTGATGGATGACGATCAGGTTCGAGCGCTGGTAGCCGCCGTCGATGCGCAATTCGGCAGGGTCGACATATTGGTGAACAATGCCGGCGGTGTCTCGCGTCGAATGTTCGCCGACCAGTCTCAGCGAAGCTGGCAGCGCCATATCGATATCAACTTTACCAGCATGTTGACCGCTACCCATGCCGTCATCCCGATCATGCGGCGCGGCGGGCAGGGCGGCGCGATCGTCGGCGTCAGCAGTATGGGAGGGTCACGCGCCGCCCCCGGTTTTGCGGTTTATGCCGCATGCAAGGCCGCGATGGAAAGCTTCACCAAGTCGATGGCGCTGGAGCTGTCGGCCGACGGCATCCGGGTAAACTGCATCGCGCCAGACCACACGGTGACGCCGGGCAATCGCGGCAATCGGTCCGGGCCGGTCGATCCGACCAGTTGGGCCCAGCCCAGCCCTCAAATAGAGGACGCGATGTGCCGCGCCATACCGCTGGGTCGCGAGGGCGTGGACATGGAGTGTGGCGACGCGGTTGCCTTCCTCTGTTCGGATCTTGCGAGCTATATCACCGGCGTTACCCTGCCGGTTGATGGCGGGACGATGGCGGCGTCTGGATGGCACCGAGGCACACGGGGCAACTGGACCTTGGCGGAAGGACTGAATTTTGACTGAGAGCACGACAAGGCCGCCGATGATCGTCGAGCGGCCCGGCGAAATCGCCATCCTGACCCTCGACCGTCCCGACGCGATGAACCCGCTCGGACACAAGGGCGACGGCGCGGCGATCGAGGCGATCTGCGAGGATCTCAACGCCGATCTGCCAGTTCGCCGCGCGATCCTGACCGGCGCGGGGCGGGCCTTTTCCGTTGGCGGCGATGTCAAGGCGATGGCAGATTCGGAGAGCGCCTTTTCGCGTGGTGGCCTCATCACCCGCGATCATTACCGTAACAATATCCATGGCGCGGCGCGGGCGATCCATGGCCTTGACCTGCCGCTTATCGCAGCGGTCAACGCTGCCGCCATCGGCCTGAGCTGTGACGTTGCCTGCATGGCCGACATCCGCATCGCGTCTGACCGGGCGAAATTCGGCGTCACCTTCCTCAAGCTGGGACTTGTACCGGGCGATGGCGGCGCCTGGCTGCTGCCGCGCACCATCGGCATGAGCCGCGCGTCGGAATTGTTCTTCACCGGCGACCTGATCGACGCGGATACCGCCATGGCATGGGGGCTGCTCAGCCGGGTAGTTGTGCATGAAAGGCTGATGGACGAGGCACTTTCGCTGGCCGGACGGATTTGCGCGCAGCCGCCCCATTCTCTGCGCCTCACCAAATCGCTGCTGCGTCAGGGGCAGAGCGCCACCTAAGACGCGGCGCTGGAAGATGCGGCAACGGCGCAGGTGATGAGCCATGCCACCGCCGACTATCGCGAAGGGGTAAGCGCTCTGATCGAAAAACGCGCTCCTCAGTTCAAGGGAGAATGAGATGACCGCCGACCCGCACCTGGCCTTCATGCCGGAAGATGATTGCTATCACCAACTGTCGGACGATCCCTATGAGACGGAAACCAACTGGTGGTCGTTCAATATACCCGAGCGCAAGATCGGCTGCTGGATCCACACGCCCTATTATCCCAACCGCAAGACGGTGACCTGGCGCATCTTCGTCTGGGACGATCAGGGGATCGAGCCGGGACGGCTGGCCTATTACAAGAAGGTCGAGGAAGCGCCGATGCCGGACGACCCGGACCTGCGCGACATCAGCTTCCCGAAGGGCGGCTACAGCCTCAAGATGCTGGAGCCCGGGATGAAATATCATCTGGCCTATGAGGACAAGGAGCGCGGCTTCGCGCTCGATTTCATACATAGCGGCGTCCATCCGCCGCACCGCTTCCAGCCGGGCGAGCCGCCATTCATGCAGACGCCGCATTTCGACCAGCTGGGCCATGTCATGGGCACTATGACCTTGCGCGGCGAGAAGATCGCGATCGACGGCGTGGGCGTGCGGGATCGGACCTGGGGACCGCGCGGCGGCCCGTATCAGACCAGTCAGAAGAGACATGCCGACGACAGCCAGCGGGTGAAGCATCCGGGTGGGCCGCTCTGGCGCCAGATCGAGCGCGAGCGCGGGCGGGGACGGATCGACTATATTTATGGCCACAGCCTCGACTTCCAGACCGGCTTTCTCGGCTTCGTGCGGATGCAGGATGGCGATGCGAAAGGGTGGGCGCCAATGAATGTCGGCTGGTTGCTCAAGGACGGCGTGTTCGGAGAGATCGACAAGACGAAATCGCGGATGCTCAATTTCCGCGATCCCGTCGCGGGCTGGAACAGCCATATGTTGGTCGATCTCGCCGATACCACCGGTCGCACGCTTGAAGCCGAAGGCCAATCGGTCAGCCGGATGAGCGAGGGCGGCTACGGTCTCAACCAGTTGATGCGGTGGGAGATGGACGGCAAGATCGGCTGGGGCGAGGATCAGGACGTATGGGTGGGCGACCATTTCGCGCGAATGTTGAATGCGCTGAGGACGACGCGGTGAGCGATCCCAAGGCGCTTCTCCCCCAAGGTCTGGGCGATGCGGTGGAGCGGGCCGCCAGCGCCATCATCACGCAGGTGGTGCCGCGCGGCGGCGGCGGGGCGTCGCGCTCCGGCGCCGAGCTATCCCTGCAATGGCCCGATGGGACAGTCCGTCACGCCTATATGAATCACGATGTCGATCGGGCGGGAGCGGGCGACGATGCCGCTTTCCTGCGCGAGGCCGGCATATTGCGGGCCTTGTCTGGACCTCTCCGCGATGCTGGCGTCCGAACGGCTCCTTACATCACCAGCGTGCCCGAACTGCGCGCGCTTGTGACGGAAAAGGTGGCAGGCGAAGCCAATTTTCATACCGTTCGTGATCCCGCGCTGCGCTCTGCCATCGCGGCCGACCTGATGGGCCAGCTGGCGGCGCTTCATCGCATCGATGCCGCGAGCGTGGAGGGGCTGGGCGCCGTGCGGACCGTGCGTGACGAGATATTGACGCGGACGCAGGCGATCCGCGCGCATGTGCGCGCTCATGGCGACGACCCGCTGATCCATCTTGCGCTTGACTGGCTGGAAAACAACGTGCCACCCGAACCCGCCCGCGTTGTCGTCGTTCATGGCGACTGGGGGGCAGGCAATTTCATGTTCGAGGGCGACCGGGTGACGGCGCTGCTCGACTGGGAGCTGGTCCATTTCGGCGATCCGATGGCGGACATGGCGATGCTGTGCCTGCGCGGGCTGTTCCAGCCGCTGGTGCCGCTGCCCGAAGCCTTCGCCGCCTATGAGGCTGCCGGCGGCGAGACGGTCGATCTCGATCGGGTGCGGTACTGGCGTCTCTTGTTCCAGACCTGTTTCGCCAGTCGCGCCCGCCATGAGGATCCGGACGCGCCGCCGCCGCCCAACCTTGGCATGAACATGGTCTATTCGATGGTCCATCGTCGCGTGCTGGCGCAAGCGCTGGCGGAAGCGAGCGGCATCGACCTGCCCGAAGTCGAGATGCCCGATGCCGCGCCCGGCGCGCTCGATCGGTCTTTCAACATCGCCCTTGACGATCTGCGCGATATCATCGTGCCGCGCATTGCCGACCAGCAGGCGTCGGTCAAGGCCAAGGGACTCGCCCGGCTCGTCAAATGGTGGCAGGCCCATGCCCGCTACGGCCCTTGCTATGACGCGGCCGAGCGCAACGAACTGGCGCGGGCGCTGGGGCGATCCTTCGCAACTCGGACCGAAGGTCGTGAGGCGCTGCGCGACGCGGTGCTGGCCGGGACGATCGACAGGGCGGTTGCGATCTCGCTGGTCCATGCCCGCGTCGTTCGGGAGAATGCCCTGATGGCCGACGCCATGGGCAGCCTGGCAACAACCCACTTCGCGCCGCTGGAATAGCATAGAGGCAGGGCTTGTCTGGACCCGCCCGGCCGCGTCGCGCCGGGCGACCTTGAACCATGTCCTCGAATTTTGCGCCCCACGCGCCCGTTTGGGCAGATATCGGATGACGGTTTACATGCGTCCCATCGCACGATAAAAGACTGACACAATGTCAGCTATTGATCTCCGCATTGGGCGGAGGCGTGGCGCGATAGGGAGATGGACGATGCCGGACCGGCTGATTGGAAGCGCGCAATGACCAGGGTCATGGAGGGCGTGCGTGTTCTGGAAGTAGCGCAATTCACTTATGTGCCGGCAGCCGGCGCGGTGCTGGCCGATTGGGGCGCCGACGTGATCAAGATCGAGCATCCGGTGCGCGGAGACGCCCAGCGCGGCATCCAGATGCTGGCGCGTCTCGCAGTCAACCCGCAGCGCAGCAGCCTGATGCAGCATCCCAATCGCGGCAAGCGCTCCGTCGGGATCGATGTGTCCACGCCCGAAGGACAGGAGCTGATCTACGAACTCGCCAGGAACTGCGATGTGTTCCTGACCAACTACCTGCCCCAGCAGCGGCAGAAGCTGCAGATCGACCTGGAGCATATCCGGGCGGCCAATCCGGATATCATTTATGTGCGCGGGTCGGCCTTTGGCGAAAAGGGGCCGGAGCGGGAGAAGGGTGGTTTCGATTCCACGGCTTTCTGGGCGCGGGGTGGTTCGGCCAAGCTGGTCAGTCCGCCCGAACTGGGTGGTCCGCTACTCCAGCCCGGCCCGGCCTATGGCGACACGATTGGTGGCATGAACCTGGCGGGCGGGATCGCTGCTGCGCTGTTCCATCGTGAACGGACCGGCGAGGCGACGGAGGTCGATGTGTCGCTGCTCTCCTCCGGCATTTGGGCCACGGCGTGCAGCATCGATGTCGCGATGGAGCTGGACACGGTTCCGTTCCGGTCGGCCATGCCCGGCCAAGAGGACGCGGGCACCAACCCCTTTGTCGGTGTATTCGAAACCGCCGATGGCGGACACATCAATCTGACCGTTCTTAAGCCGGGTCCGTTCATCCAGGATGTCTTCGAGCATCTGCATATCGCCGAACATGCAAGCGATCCCCGCTTCGCGACCGATGTCGAACTGATGGCCCATGCAGCCGATGCGCAGGCGCTGGTGCGCGAAGCTTTCAAGCAGCATCCGTTCAAATATTGGCTGGAGCGCCTGAAGACGATGAGGGGCCAGTGGGCTGCCTACCAGACGGTGCTCGATGTCGCGACCGACGAACAGGTGCTGGCCAACGACCTGATCTTCGAAGTGGAATCCGCCGATGGCGGCGCGCCCATCCGGCTCGTCGCCAATCCGGTCCAGTTCAACAAGGCGGGCGTCCAGACCACCCGCGCGCCCGAACCCGGCGAACATACCGAATTGGTGCTGATGGAACTGGGCCTGGACTGGGACAGGATCGAGGAACTGAAGAACAAGGGCGCGATCGCCTGATCGCCCTTTCCAGGAGGAAAAGACATGCAGTTGAAGCCGGGATCGCGCTGGAAAAGTGCGGTATGCGATACCGAAGTCGTCGTGGTGCGCCCTCCCAAGGGTGATGTGGTGCTGGAATGCGGCGGGGCACCGATGGTCGCGAAGGACGCGCCCGTGCCGGAGGGGCTGGAACTGTCCGCCGATCTGGCCGGCGGCACGTCGGTCGGCAAACGCTATTTCAGCGATGCGATCGGCATCGAGGTACTGGGCAGCAAGGCCGGCAAAGGGTCGCTCTCCGCCAATGGCGTGCCGCTCGCACTCAAGGAAGCCAAGGCGCTTCCTGCGTCCGACTGATAGGGATCCGATAAAGCCATGCAGACGCATCTTCTGCTCGAAATGGGGGCGGACAGTTTCCCCGACCGGATCGCCATGTCAGGCGCCGGGACGACCATGGATTATGGCGAGTTGCTGGCGCGCGCACGCGCCGGCGCCGCCTGGGTGAGTGCGCAGGCGGGCGAACGGCTGGTGTTCGTCGGCCTCAACGGACCCACGCTGCCCGTTGCCCTGTTCGCCAGCGGCCTTGCAGGCAAGCCGTTCGTTCCGCTCAACTACCGTCTTTCGGATGCCGACCTGTGCAAGCTGCTGGCCCGCACCGCGCCGTCGATCGCTGTGGTCGATGCCGATATGCTGCCGCGCGTCCGGGGCGTGGATGGCGTGACTTTCATCGCCCGCGCCGCATTCGACGCCGCCTGTGTCGATCCTCTCTGGCGCAAGGCCGACCTGGACTATGCCGACGAGGACATCGCTGTGCTTCTGTTCACCAGCGGCACGACTGGCGAACCCAAGGCAGCGGTGCTGCGCCACGCCAATCTGACCTCCTATGTCATCTCGACCGTCGAGTTCATGGACGCGGATGATGGGGAGGCCGCGCTGGTCAGTGTGCCACCCTACCATATTGCGGGCATTTCGGCGATCCTGACCAATATCTACAATGGCCGTCGGCTCGTCTATCTCGACGCCTTTACGCCGGAAGCCTGGGTCGACCGTGTCCAGGCGGAAAAGGTGACGCACGCCATGGTGGTGCCGACAATGCTCGGCCGCATCCTCGACATACTGGATGTGCGCGGCGAACATCTGCCGAACCTGCGGGCACTGTCCTATGGCGGCGGCCGTATGCCGCAACCGGTGATCGAACGCGCGCTCGCCCACATGCCCCATGTCGATTATGTCAACGCGTATGGCCTGACGGAGACCAGTTCGACTATCGCGGTGCTGGGGCCGCAGGATCATCGCGATGCGATCGGGTCGGATGATCCGGCCTTGCGTCGGCGCCTGGGATCGGTCGGTCGGCCACTGCCAGCGCTGGAACTGGAGATACGCTGTCCCGAGGGACGGGTCGTGGCAGCCGGCGAGTCTGGCGAGATTCACGTCCGCGGCGAGCAGGTCGCGGGCGAATATACCCACAAGAGCGTGCTGAGCGCCGATGGCTGGTTCGCCACCAATGATGCGGGCTGGCTCGACGAGGATGGCTATCTCTATGTCGAGGGACGGCTGGACGATGTGATCGTGCGCGGCGGCGAGAATATCTCGCCTGGCGAGATTGAGGACGTGCTGCGCCAGCATCCTGGGGTCGCTGATGTCGCGGTGCTGGGCCTACCCGACGACCAGTGGGGGGAGCGGGTCGCTGCGGTCATCGTGCCCCATGATCCGGCGCCCAGCATACAGGAACTGGCTGACTGGGTGAAGGTGCGGTTGCGTTCCACCAAAACGCCGGAAAGCTGGGATTTTCGCGCGGAGCTCCCCTATAACGACACCGGGAAGCTGCTGCGCCGCGTGCTCAAAGCCGAGCTGGCGAAGGCGGCAGCCAGGGTCTGAGCAGTTGTTGGGAGGGGGCGGGCCTTGGTGCCCGCCCGGCCGTCCTCATACCGTCAGGAGCAGGCACCCGGCGATCGGTCCGCCCCCATTGGCGACCACGGCCACGTCCATGGGCTTGGAAACCTGCCGCGCGCCGCCCTGCCGGCGCAGCTGCACGCAGGCTTCGTGCAATATCCAATAGCCATGCATACGCCCTGCCGAAAGCTGGCCGCCATAGGTGTTGAGCGGCATTTCCCCGTCCAGCGCGATCCGGCTCGCGCCCTCCACGAACGGTCCGGCCTCACCATCCTTGCAGATACCCAGCGCTTCCAGCCAGGCGAAGGTCAGGAAGGTGAAACCGTCATAGAGCTGGGCGATGTCGATGTCGGATGGGCGAAGCGCCGTCTTGCTCCACATTTCCGCGGCCGCATCGACCGATGCCATCTTGGGATAATCGGACCGCATCGTCCAGGCGCCCTGGCCCCTGCTGCCGCCAAAGGCTTCTATGCGGATCGGCGGTTGGGGGCATTCCGCCGCATAATCGGGATGGGAAACGACCACCGCAATCGATCCATCGATCGGAATGTCGCAGTCGAGCAGGCCGAACGGCGTGGAGATCATGCGTGCATTCATGTAGTCGTCGAGCGTGAAGGGGTCGCGAAATACCGCCTGGGGATTGCGCGCTGCATTATGGCGAGTATTGACCGCCAGCCAGCCCAACTGCTCTTTGGTGGTGCCATATAATTCCATATGCCGCCGGCAATGCATACTGAGCCAGTTGGTAGCGGCATAGGCATGATAGGCGATCAGTTGCGGTGCATCGGCCATACCGTGGGGCATTTGCACCTGCGCGGCGGAGACGGCAGGCCCGGCACTGAACAGCCCGGTCTTGTCATTCTCCAGCAGGTTGCCGCCCATCATCTTGACCGTGCGATAGACCAGTACATGGCGCGCCTGGCCCGCCTCGACCGCTTCGGCCGCCGCCATGACATAAGATAGCAGGCCACCGCGGTCATAGCCCTGCCCGGCATAAGGCGGGTCGATACCGAGCGCTGCGCAGGCGGTGGCGCGCGGGGTGTCCCCCAGCGTCGCGACACCGTCCAGATCGGCCGCGGTCAGTCCCGCGTCCGCGATCGCCAAGCGGCTCGACTGGAGCGTGAGGTCGAGATCGCTGATCGCCGTCTTGCGACCGATGTCGGAAATACCGATGCCGGAAATCACGGCTTTCTTGCTCGACATCATCATCTCCTGTCTGTCGTTGAATCACTGGACAAAGTCTCTCCTAGAGCTAGGGTCGCGCCCTTGTCACGGGAGAAATGACAATGAGTCAGTTACAGGCTGCCGAGCCCGCGCCCAGGATGCTGGACATGTTACCCCAAACCTATCGCAGCTTCTGGACTGGCGGGCAGGACGGTGTGCTCCACCTGTTGCGCAATCGCCAGACCGGCCGTTTCGTCCACCCCTTCTGGCCAGTGGCAGACAATGACCCGCTGCTGGAAAGCGTGCCCGTGAGCGGTCGCGGGACGGTCTTTACCTACACCGTCAACCATCAGGCTTATAATCCTGCGGTCCAGCCGCCCTACGTGATCGCCATCGTGCAGTTGGAGGAACAGGAGGATCTGCGGATCGCCACCAACATCGTGAACTGCGATCCGCAGGATGTCACGATCGGTATGGCGGTGCAGGTGCGGTTCGAGCAGCAGGGCGGCCTGTTCGTGCCCGTGTTCGCACCGGCCTGACGCGCGAGCCGGTAGCGCGTGCACCGGTTCGGTTAATTCTTCACCGTCGATACACGCTGCCAATATTCTCGGCAGGGCGTTGAGCGCCTCGTTAAGAACCGCGCGATTGCGCGGCTCGCCACATGCAGCATGACAATGAAACCCGCAATTCGCCGCTTGCAAAATCACGTGGGCGGGCATAAAAATGACAAAATATCAGTTTTAAGAATGGCGCGAGGAGTTTTGAGGATGCAACTGGAAGACATGATCATCGTCAGCGTTGACGATCACGCCGTCGAATCCCCGGAAGCCTTCGTCCGCCACTATCCGGCGGACAAGAAGCCCCGCGCACCCAAGATTATCGATAAGGACGGCAAGGACGTATGGCTGTGGGATGGGAAGATCTACCCGACCATAGGCCTCAACGCCGTCGTCGGTCGTCCGCGCAGCGAATATGGCATGGAGCCGACGCGCTTCGAGCAACTGCGCCCCGGCTGCTTCGATCCCAAGGCGCGGGTCGACGACATGAACGTCAATGGCGTGCTGGGGTCGCTCAACTTCCCTACCATGCCGGGCTTTGCCGGCGGCACCTTCATCGCCAACCCGAACCGTGAAGAGGCTTTGCTCGCCATTCGGGCGTGGAACGACTGGCATGTGCTGGAATGGTGCGAAATCGGCAAGCATCGTCTGATCCCGATGATTATCCTGCCGCTTTGGGACATGGACCTTACCATCGCCGAAATGCGCCGGATGTCAAAATATGGCGTCCACAATATCGCCTTCCCGGACAATCCCGCGCGCGGCGGACTGCCCAGCATTCATAACGACTATTGGACGTCGTTCTGGAAGGAATGCTGCGACCTCAAGATGCTGCTCAACTGCCATATCGGCACTGGCAGCCGCGCGGAACATGCCTCTGACGAGACGCCGATCGACGCCTGGATCACGACCATGCCGATGGCGATCGCCAATTCCGCGGCGGACTGGTTGTTCGGCCGCTTCTGGAAGGATTTTCCGGACTTGCGCATGGCCCTGTCGGAAGGGGGCATCGGCTGGATTCCCTATTTCCTGGAACGGGCCGACTTCACCAATGAACATCATCATGAGTGGACCTTTACCGACTT
Organism: Sphingobium yanoikuyae; assembly: GCF_013001025.1. Lineage (NCBI taxonomy): Bacteria > Pseudomonadati > Pseudomonadota > Alphaproteobacteria > Sphingomonadales > Sphingobiaceae > Sphingobium > Sphingobium yanoikuyae. Next base: position 1,783,896 of record NZ_CP053021.1, read on the forward strand.
CGCCAATGGCGAACGCCCGTCGGACGTGTTCAAACGCCATATCGTCACCTGCTTCATCGACGACCAGTTCGGACTGAAGAGCATGGAATATATGAACCCGGATATGGTTTGCTATGAAGCAGACTATCCACATTCCGACACTTTGTGGCCCAACTGCCCGGAACATCTATGGCTGTCGGTTCAAGGTCTTAGCGACGGGGTGATTAACAAGGTCACGCACGAAAATGCCATGCGGGTGATGAATTTCAACCCGATTGAGGCGCTGGGCGGCCGCCAGAACTGCACCGTCGGGCATCTGCGCGAATTGGGTAAGGACGTCGATGTCAGCCCGCGCCAGGGGCTGGGTGGGTTGAAGACGGACAGTATGCACACCGTCGGCGATGCCCGCCGTCCGGTCACGTCGGGCGAGATCATGGCGATGTTCGCTGCGGCCTGAGGAGCGGCCGAAAAGATGAAGTCGCGGGGACAAGGCGAGCCGTCGCCATGGCCCCGCCCCGTTTTTTTTGGGGGGGGGCGGCGTGGGCAACTGGACCATGGCGCGGATCGTCGCAGCGCGAGCAGCGCGGGGTTGCCTTGGGCCGGGATCCGTCCGGTTGCCGCTTGCTCACGGGTTAAGCCTGCAAGTTTGGCAACATAGGAAGGGTCTTTCGTCTGACCGCGACGCCTTCCGCCCGACGGCAATAGCGTCGGTAGGGCCGCTCCAGCAGCGCCTGATCCGTCCCCCGGCCCGCTTGACCAAGAGACGTGTCTGTCCGCGATGACGACCGCGCCGTCGGGACAGGCGCCGCCTCCGGTAACCCGTTCGATTGGTCCCAGCGCGCTGTCCGGCCGGATACCTCACATCGCCGAAATGCCGCCATCCAGCTTGAGTTCGGCGCCCGTCATCATCCGGCTTTCGTCGGACGCGAGATAGAGGACGGCATAGGCGACATCATCGGGTTCCCCGACACGACCAATCGGGATCTGCCGCGCGAGCTTGGCGAGCCGCTCTTCCTGCGTCCCACGCCCGATGCCGTCCAGCAACGGCGTGTTGACAAAGGTAGGGTGCACTGAGTTGCACCGTATATCGAGGCCTTCGCGTGCACAGTAGAGGGCAATGGATTTGCTGAGCATCCACACGGCCGCCTTGGACGTATTGTAGCCTACGAAGTTGGCGCTCGCGATCATCCCCGCGATCGACGAGATATTGACGATCGATCCGGGCATATGGTCACGCATCACGCGCAGTGCGGCGCGACTGCCGAAGAAGACGCTGTCGACATTAATCGCCATGGTCCGGTCCCAAAGGTCGGTCGGCATATCCTCGATCGTGCCCATGGGCGCGATGCCGGCGTTGTTGACCAGTACTGACAGGCCGCCCATCGCCGCCGCCGCCGCGTCGATGACCGGTCGCCACCCTTCCTCGTCCGTGACGTCGAGGAAGAAGGCGCAGGCTGTGCCGGTGCCCAGTTCCACATTGATCGCGTCCGCCAGGGCGGCGGCGCCGGACAGGTTCAGGTCAGCGATTGCGACCTTGGCACCATGGCGCGCGAGCATCCAGGCGCTCGCCGCGCCCAGGCCTTGCGCACCGCCGGTGACCAGTGCCTTTTTGCCGGCGACACGCCCCGATCTGTCGGTCGACGCGCTCAGCGAATTTCCCACTTCTTGGCATTGTTCATGATTGCCCAGCGATCGACCTGCGCGGTCCCGATGGGGTTGCCGAGAAAACAATATTTGAGACCCGTCTGGAGCGCGCCGGTACGGGTCTGGTCCAGCGACTCCCAGATCGCACGCACTGTGCCCTGCGTGGCAGCGGGCGGCTTGGCTGCGATCTGCCGCCCCAGTTCGTCAGCCCGCTCCCAAAGCCGCTCCAGGGTGACGACTTCGCTCACCAATCCGATCCGCTTGGCGGTCTCCGCGCCGATCCGCTCGTCATTGCCGAGGAGGGCCATGCGCAGTACGTCGCCCAATGGCATCCGATAGGTCGCACCGATGGGTTCCAGCGCCGACGTCATGCCATAGGTGACATGGGGGTCAAAGAAGGTCGCTTCGTCCGAGCAGATGATGATGTCGCTCTCGTTGATCCAGTAGAAGGCGCCGCCCGCAGCCATGCCGTGCACGGCGCAGACCACTGGCTTCCAGCAGCGATTGGCCTTGGGGCCCAGGAAGTCACCAGGATCCTGCGCGGTCCAGATATTGTCGTGCATGATCTTGCCTTCGGGCGTCTGGCTGTCCTTGACGTCCACGCCCGTCGAGAAAGCCCGCCCCTTCGCTGCCCGCAGCACGACGCAATGGACATCATCGTCGGCCGATATATCCTTCCACAGATAGTCGAACTCTTCCAGCATCCGTTTGGTAAAGGAGTTCAGCGCTTCGGGTCGGTTGATCGTGACGGTGGCCACATGATCGGTCTTTGTGACGATGATAGTTTCATATTCCATCGGGACGTTCCCCTATAACTAGGTTAGATAGGCCTTATTCCGCCGTGCCGATATGTGCAAGCTTGCCAAGCTCCCGCCGCCGGTTTTAGAACAAGGTTCACCTTTTTGGGGAGATGAATTTGTCCCGCGTGCGTAACGAGATGACAACTGACCAGGCGCCGCCGGCAGCCGGGCCTATTCGCGTGCCCAAGACATCCGAAGTTGTTGCTGATCATATTCGCAAGCGCATTGTGCGCGGCGAGCTGAAGGAGGGCGATTTTCTACCGCCCGAAGGCCAATTGATGGTGACGCTGGGTATATCCCGCCCCACGTTGCGAGAGGCGTTTCGCATCCTTGAAGCCGAAATGCTCATCAGCGTCGGTCGCGGGTCGCGTACCGGTGCCCGGGTTCATGCGCCGCGCGTCGAAAGCGTGTCGCGTTACGCAGGATTCGTTTTGCAGTCCCAGGGTACGACCGTCGGCGACATCTACGAGGCGCGGCTCGCGATTGAGCCTTATATTGCACGGCGCCTGGCGGAAAAGCCGCCCAAGGATGTCGTCGGCCGACTGACGAGTGAAATCGATCGTTTGCAGGCGATGGTCGAGGAAGCCCGCTATGTCGATTTCATGATCGGTCTGGCTGAGTTCCATCGTATTCTGGTCGAGTTGGGGGGCAATCAGACGCTGCTGTTCCTCACGACCATCCTGCATGGCGTGGTGGCCCGGTATCAGGTCGAGCATCTCGAGAGGCGCGCCGTTTCGGACGAGATCCAGCGCAAGCGATCGCTGGGCGGTATTCGGTCCTTCCGCAAGCTGGTGGCGCTGATCGAAGCAGGCGATGGCGACAAAGCGGAAGCGCATTGGCGTCTGCATGTTATCAATGCAAACAAGTCCTGGCTGGAGCCTGACCAAGCCGACAGCCTGATCGAAGTGTTGGATTAGCCGATCATGGCTGCGTCCCTTTTGCCGATGCGGTCCTGGCTATTCGTGCCGGGCGATGATGATCGCAAAATGGCTAAGGCGGTGGACAGTGCGGCCGACATCGTCCTGTTCGACCTGGAAGATGCTGTCGCGACCGAAAAAAAGGCTATCGCTCGTCAAACTGTTTGCGCCGTTCTGAAGACGCGGGCGGACGGGCACGAAAGATTGTGGGTCCGGGTCAATCCGCTGGATGGACCTTATACACTTGATGATCTGGTTGCGATCATGCCCGAACGGCCCGGCGGGATCATGCTGCCCAAGGTTCACGGACGGCAGGATGTGGAAAGGCTGGACCATTATCTCTCTGCGTTGGAGGCGGTGAATGGCATCGCGCCGGGATCGACCCCGGTGATCGCGCTGGTGACTGAAACTGCCCAAGCGATGTTCCATACCGGCGACTATAAGGGGGCGCCGCGTGTCGTGGCGCTGACATGGGGCAGTGAGGATCTGGCTGATTCGCTCGGCGCGACCACGAATCGAAATTCCGACGGCAGCTATGGTTTTACCTATGAACTGGCGCGGTCCTTATGTCTTTTGGGCGTGGCTGCGGCTGGGGTGACGGCGATAGATACGATACAGAGCGATTTTCGCGATCTTGACGGCCTGAAGATGCGGGCGGAAAGTGTGCGACGCGAAGGGTATCGAGGCATGTTGGCGATCCATCCTGCACAGGTGGATGTGATCAACGCAGCGTTCAGCCCAACAGACGCGGAAATCGCGGAAGCGCAAGCGATCGTTGATCTTTTCTCTGCCAGTCCGGGCACCGGCGCCATAGGTTACAGGGGCGGGATGCTCGACCGGCCCTTTCTGTCGCGCGCTCAGAAATTGCTTGAACAGGCCGGCCTTCGCTGATCGCAGGTGCGGCTCAATTGGCACGCACCAACAGGAAACATCCCGCCAGAGGCCCGCCAGCGGTTGATAGCGCTGTGACGCGTGGCGTGCCATTGACCTGTCGGTTGCCACCCAGTCCTCGCAACTGCACGCACGCTTCATGCACCTGCCCATAGGCGTGCATCCGTCCGGCGGACAGCGCGCCGCCGTTGGTGTTGATCGGGAGATCGCCCTCGAGCGCGATGCGGCTGCCGTCGCCGATGAAGTCACCCGCTTCATACCGACCGCAAAAGCCGAAATTTTCCAACCAGTTGATAGTATGGAAGCTGAATCCGTCGTAAAGTTCAGCGACGTCGACGTCGGCGGGCTTGAGGTCGGTGCGGTTCCACATCATTTGCGCCACTTTGGGCTGGGCCTGGGTGGCGAGTGCGTCGAGTTGGGTCCAGCTGTTGCGATACTGCATGGAACTGCCGATCGCTTCTATATGGGTAACGGGATGTGGCCCGTCGCGCGCCGCGTCGATGTGACTCAGGATTATGGCCGTCGAACCGTCGATCGGGACGTCGCAGTCGAACAAGCGCAACGGCGTGGAGATGATCGGAGAGGCGAAATAATCATCCATGTCGATCGGCGTACGATAGATGGCCGCAGGATTGCGGCTCGCATTGCGCCGGCCGTTGATCGCGATCTGTGCGACCTGCTCGGGCTTGATACCCGATTCATGGACGTAACGCTGAAACATGAGCGCCTGCTGGGCCGCGGCGGCATAGGTGTGATAGGGCGCATACCAGGCGAAGGGGCCGCGCACTCGATCGCCAGGCCTATTCAGCGCGTTGGCAAAACCCGCCTTGCGCGCGGTTGCTTCATACATGGTGCGGAATATGAGTATGTGGCGGCATAGTCCGGATGCGATCGCGCCGATCGCGTTGAACAGCGCGCCGAACTGCCCCGACGTTTCGGCAGCGTTGGAATACCAGCCCAGCTTGAGCCGCAGCGCATCCTGCAAGGCTGGAATGCCGACATCGGAAAAGCCCGATCCATCCGCCCGGTCCCCTGGCCAGGTAGCCATGCCGTCTATGTGGGCGCGGGTCAGGCCTGCGTCCGCGATCGCCTCCAGAGCCGCGTCGATCGTCAGGCCAAGCGCAGACTTGTCCGCCCCGCGCGATATTTTCGACTGCCCGATTCCTGTAATCGCAGTCTCTTTTTCGGCATAGGCGGTCATGCGTCATGCTCCACCGAAGCGGATATGGGCGCAAATAGCGGCACCCAAAGATCATCCACCTGCTCGAAGCGCACCGTGACCGGCATGTTGATCTCCACCTCGTGCGGCGCACAACCGACGATATTGGTGGCGAGTCGTACCTCGGGACTTTCCTCCAGCGCGACGAGCGCCAGCACATAGGGCACGGTGAGGCCGGGCATCCATTGCTTGTGATTGACCGTGAAGCTCTCGATCGTGGCGCGCCCGGACACCGCATGGGGCGCCGTATCGCGCCCTTCGCATTGGGGGCAGAAGCCGGTCGGCGGATGAATGAGATGATGGCAATCATTACATCGTTCGATCAGCAGCCTGCCATCCTTCCCGCCGGTCCAGAAGGGCAGGGTGTCGCGATCGGTCGCGGGCAGCGGACGGAGGATCTTATCGGTCATCGCGCGCCCGCCCCATTTGCGCCAAAAGCAGTTTGTCGCAAATCCCGTCGCCAAGCAGGACCATCGTGCACGATGGTTTGTGCGTCATCGCCGTCAAATTCCCCTCCCGCGAACCAAGTATCTTGCGCTTTATGCTGTATCACCTAGTGAACCATGATAGGCATCGACCGTCAAATCATATGGAGACCCGGACGCGTGGCAGAGATGGACGAAGCACAGGCCCCCGAGGTGCTGGTGGATAATGAGGGCGGCGTTCGCATCATCACGTTGAACCGGCCCGACAAACTCAATGCGCTCGCCGACGGCATCATGACCTTGCTGGCCGACGCGACCGCCGATGCGGCGCGCGATCCCACGGTGGGCTGTGTGGTCGTAACGGGGGCGGGGCGCGGCTTCTGCGCAGGAGGCGATCTCAAGGGGGGCGGGCACAAGCCGCTTCCCGCGAACAATGATGTGGGCGGCCGCGTGGAGCAGGGGTTCGCCCGCCTGCGCGGTTACATGGAAACCTCCCGCCTGCTGCATGAAATGCCCAAGCCGACGATCGCGATGGTGAACGGCCCGGTGGCAGGCGCGGGGATCGGCATCGCCGGGGCTTGCGATTTGCGGTTCGCCGGCCGATCGGCCACCTTCCTGTCTGCATTCGACCGGATCGGCGCCGGTGGCGATTTCGGCTCCAGCTATTTCTGGACCAAGATAGTGGGTTCGGGCGTCGCGCGTGAAATCTTTTTCCTGGGCGAGAAATATGACGCCGAATCCGCGCTGGCCAAGGGCATCTACACCCGTCTCTTCGACGATGCCGTGCTGCGTGCGGAAACGCTCAAGGCGGCGCACCGTCTCGCCAACGGTCCGCGCATGGGGTATCGGTACATGAAGTCGAACCTCAATATCGCCGAGGACAGCGCGTTCGAAACCGCGCTGGATCATGAGGCTCTGAACATGGGGCTGTCTACCACCGTCACGGCGCAGATCTATAAGGCGATGCAGGAGGCAAAGGGCGCCTGACCGCCGGAGACCGCAATCAGGTCAGCCATGCGTGGCGTGGTAGCCCTGCATCGCCGACTTTCCTGTCGGCTCGTGCAGAGCTATTTGACTAAGTTGTATAAGAAGTGTCATGGCAGACGTGGCAACGCGATTGAACGACAGCCCTGGGAGAATGGGTCAGATGGATTTGAGCTATGGGGAAGGCGCCGAGACCTTTCGCCGGGAGGTGCGCAGCTTCCTGAAAGGCGCATGGCAGCCAGGCGAACGGCGCAAGGATGAGTTGAAGGCCTTCATCCGCGATTTCCGGACCAAGGCGACGGACGCGGGCTATCTCTATCGCGCGATTCCAAAACAATATGGCGGGTCGGAGCAGCCGGCCGACGTGGTCAAGGCGCAGGTCATCCGCGAAGAGTTCGCCCGCGCCCGTGCTCCGATGGAGATTGGCGGCAACGGCATGTCGATGCTGGTCCCAACCTTGCTGGAAAAGGGCACGCCCGAGCAGAAGGACATGTTCATCCGTCAGACGATGTCCGGCGACATGATGTGGGGGCAGGGCTATTCCGAGCCCGCCACCGGGTCCGACCTGGCGTCGGTCCGCACGCGGGCCGAACTGGTCGGTGACGAATGGGTCATCAACGGGCAGAAGATCTGGACGAGCCAGGGCGACCGCGCGACTCACATGTTCGGCCTGTTTCGCACGGAGCCCAACGCGTCCAAGCATGGCGGCATTTCCTATCTGATGCTGGACTTGAATCAGCCCGGCGTCACCCGCCGGCCGATCCGCCAGATGACGGGCGAGGCGGGCTTCTACGAATTTTTCTTCGACAATGCCCGGACCCCGGCGAGTTGGATCGTTGGCGAGCGGGGCGATGGTTGGAATGTCTCGCGCACCACGCTCAAACATGAGCGCGCGTCCATCGGCTCGGCTGATGCGCTGGGTGGCACCTTCCGCAAGCTGGTCGAGCTGGCGCAGGAGATGGAGATTGACGGCCAGCCTGCGATCAAGGACGCGAAGGTGCGTGATGCGCTGACGAAGATCGAAGGCTGGGTGATGGCGCACCGCTATTCCAGCTTTCGTCTGTTCAGTCTTGCCGCCGCGCAGGAACAACCCGGCCTCGTCGGCCTCATGATGAAGTTGCTGCTGACTGAAACCGGGCATGAGATGGCGCTGCTGGCGCAGGAGCTGATCGGTGATCATGCGCTGATCGAACCCGCTTCTGCGGGCACCCGTGGCCGTGGCCCGGAAAAATGGCTGGACCAGATCATGGGCACGCTTGGCAATTCCATTGCCGGCGGCACAACCAATATTCAACGCAACATCATCGCGGAGCGTGGCCTTGGCCTGCCGCGCGACCTGGCCATGGAGGCGGACAAGTGAGGTTCCATCCGACCGAAGAGCAACTGGCGATCCAGGACGCGCTCAAGGGCACGCTGGAGGATGCGATGCCGCGCGAACGACTTGAAAAGATCGTCAATGGCGGCGGCGATTTCGATCGCGAGAGCTGGAACGCATTGATGGCGCTGGGCCTTGGAGGCCTCGCTTTGCCCGAAAGCGTGGGCGGCGCGGGGCTGGGCCTGGTCGATCTCGCCATGGGCATCGAAGTTTTGGGCCAGGGCGGTGTGGTAGGCCCCGTTCTTCAGCATTGCCTCGCGGGGCTGGCGCTCAATCTGGCCGATGACGCGGACGCCAGGGAGACCTGGCTCGGCAAGATCGCCAGTGGCGAAACCGTAGCGACCGTGGCGTTCGGCGGCAATTGGCTGCCCGACAGCTGGGCCGTGACAGTGGCGGGCGGCAAGGCGAGCGGCGTTATCGGTTTCGTGCCCGGCGCGGATGCGGCGGATCTGATCCTGGTTGGCACGCAGGGCGGCGGGCTGGCGCTGATCGAAAAGGGTGCCGGAGTCGTCGTGGAGGCCGTGCAGTCCGCTGATCGCACGCGCCGACTGTCCGCCGTGACGTTCGACGGCGCGCCTGCTTCCGTCCTGTTCGAACCCGGAGATGCGCGCATTGCGCGCATTTTCGATGCGGCCCTGGTGCTGACCTCGGCCGACGCGCTCGGCGGCGCGCAATATTGCCTCGACCTGTCCGTTGCCTATGCAAAGGAACGTGAACAGTTCGGTGTCGCGATCGGCCGCTTTCAGGCGCTCAAGCACCAGTTGGCGCAGATGGCGCTGGAGGTCGAGCCTGCCCGCGCCCTGATGTGGTATGCCGCTTATGCCTGGGATAGCCAGCAGGACGATGCCGCACGCGCGGCGGCGATGGCCAAGGCGCATATCGCCGATCGCTACGTGTCCGTGGCCCGCGCCGCGGTGGCGGCGCATGGCGGCATCGGCTATACGTGGGAATATAGCCTCAACACTTGGTTCCGCCGCTCGCTCTTCGATCGCGCTTATCTGGGCAGTCCCACCGTGCATCGCGCGCGAGCGGCCGATCTGGCGGGCTGGTGAGCGACATCGCCATTGAACCGGGGGCCCACGGCGTGGCGCTCTCGGGCGCGCCGTTGCCGCTGTTCGACGTTCCAGTCAGCCAGCCCTGGGGGCCGTCTCCCCTGCGCCGGCCGGGATCGGTGCGCCGCACGATGACGCTCGACGCGACCTGGCCGGATGGCCAGGATGGCGACGTGATTTTTGCCGGTGATGCGCGCGATATCGTTACGGAATGGCAGGGAGGCGGGCCTGTCCCAAAGCCGGCCATCGTCGCGACGGCCCACATCGACGTGGTCGCCGAACACCGGGTGATGCTTTCGGTGACCAGTACGCCGCCGCGTCCCGAACTTGCCCAATTGTCCGGCGCACGAGCGGGCGGCTATCTGCGCGCGGAAATCGACAAGGCGCTACCTGGCGAAAAGCGGGGCGGCACACCGCTCTACCTGCTGCTCGACGATCTGGCGGGCGCGTCGCTGGTGGGCGGCTGGGCCTGGTCGCGCTGGACCCAGGACTGGATGTCGCGTCTTTCGGTGCAGGAACGAGCAGACCATGCGGCGCGCATGGAAGGCATCTGCATCGGCTTCCGGCCGGGTTCGGACGCCCTGTCCATCGTCGGCAGGCCCGTTCCGGACCAGAATGCCTCGCGCGTTCCATCGCTGGTCAACCCTGAAGATCCCGATGGCTGGCATCCGCTGATCGATCGGGGTGGGGTGAACTTTCGCCGTGCCCGGCGCATCGACGTCTGGCGCGAAGGCGATGTCATTCACGTCGAATCCGGCTTTCAGGACAGCGCCAGCGCGCCCGATGGCGGGGACCGGATCGCGATTCACGAATATCGACTCACTGCGACGGCCGACGCCGCAACCCAGTGCTTGCGCAGCGTCGTCGCGCGACCGGGCACCCTGCCGTACAAGGAGTGTCGCGCCGCGCCGGTCAATGTCGACGCACTTGTAGGCGTGCCGCTCGTTGATCTGCGCAATGAAGTGTTGCTTACGTTGCGCAAGACCGCGGGCTGCACACATCTCAACGACATGCTGCGCGCGTTGGCCGAAGTGCCGACGCTGGCGAGCCATCTGCCCGATCCCCTGGAAGGCTGAAATGGTCAGCCCGTGGCCAGGAACCTGTTGATATCGGCCGCAACGCGATTGGAGGCCTCCAGCATCAGCATATGGCCGCAGCCGGGATAGTCGAGCCGCTGGACTTGGTCCGACAGCACAGGCAGCAGGTCGGCGATCTCGCGCAGGTCGGTCACGTCCTGCTCGCCTGTGAGCAACAGACAGGGCATGGCAAGTATGTCTATCCGTTCAAGGTCGGAACCCGTTGGCCGCTGCCCATTTGCCTCGACCCATTGGCGGCCGGGGAACAGGGCGATTTCTTCGCGCATGATTGCAGCGTGTCCAGGATTGCACATTGCCGCGGTGAACATCGGGTGCGCGAGCCATCGACGGCGCGCGCGCTCCATATCGCCGGCCCGCGCGTGAGTCGTGACTGCCCGCCATTCGGATCGCCACGCCTCCGACCAGTCCCAGCCGAACAGCGCAGGCGCGATCAGCACCAGTCGGCGCACCCGTTCGGGATGATCGAGAGCAAATTGCAGAGATACCGCACCCCCCAGCGAAAATCCGATCAGGTCGCATCGCGCAACACCGGCATCGTCCATCAGCGCCAGCAGATCGTCGGCGTGGCTATAGTCCACAGCAGCGCTCGCGATCGACTCGCCGAAGCCGCGCTGGTCGAGCCTCAGTCCCCGCCGACCGGCAGTGATGGTCCGCCATATCGGCTCCCAGCTTGCCCGGCTGCCGCCAAAGCCATGAACGCACAGAAGCGGATCGCCGCTACCCACATCTTCATAGACCAGCCTCGCGCCCTCTACCGCGATCGTGCGGATCATTGTGGCGCGGCCATGGTGATGACGATGCGCCCGGCGGTGACGCCGCGCTGGGCTTCCTCCATTGCAGCGACGAAATCGTCGATCGGATAGGTGCGGGCGATGGGTGGGTGCAGCTTGCCCTGTGCGAAAAGGGCGAGCAGCGCCTGCACATTGGCCTCCGCCAGCGCGTGCTCATAATTCCCGAACTGGCGCACATCGACGCCGATCAGCGAAGCGCCCTTCAGCAGCGCGAGATTGACCGGCAGCCTTGGGATCGAGCCGCCGGCAAAGCCAATGACCAGATGCCGCCCGTTCCAGGCCAGGGAGCGGAAGGCCGGTTCGGTCGCTTCACCCCCCACCGGATCGACGATCACGTCCACCGGCTTGCCCGCATTGGCTGCCTTCAGGTCGTCGCGCCAGCTGGGCGACGCCGCATCGATCACCGCGTCAGCCCCGCCCCGCGTCGCCAACGCGCGTTTGTCTGCGGTCGAAGCCGATCCGATCACCCTGGCGCCCAGCGCCTTGGCGACTTCGATCGCGGCATAGCCGACCGCGCCGCCTGCACCTAGCACGCAGACCGTTTCTTCTGGTTGCAGCCGCGCGCGTTGCACCAGCGCATGATAGGCGGTGGCGTAGCTGACCCGAAACACCGACGCAGTCACGAAATCCATCGCGTCGGGGAGCGGCAGGGCGAGCTTGGCTGGAATGACGCAAGCTTCACCGATGGCCGCGCCGAAGGCGCTGCCCAGCACCCGCTCGCCGATACGTGCGGGATCGACGCCCTCGCCGACGGCCTCGATCACCCCGGAAAACTCGCTGCCAGGGACGAAGGGAAGGGTGGGCTTCAACTGGTACAGCCCCGCCGCGACCAGGACGTCGACGTAACTGATGCCCGCCGCGCGGATGGCGATGCGGACCCTTCCGGGTCCCGGTACGCCGGGATCATGCTCCTCCAGCGAAAAGCCCGAGGGCGGCCCGAACGCCCGGATGACGACGGCCCGGCTCATCAGCATCCCTTCCACTGTGGTGCGCGCTTCTGTGCGAAGGCGAGCGGCCCTTCCTTCGTGTCCTCCGCCTCGCGCCAGGCGACATAGGCAGGATAATCGGCCTGGTTGGCCAGCGCGGCGGCCAGGCTCGCTTCATCCAGCCCGCGATGGACGACCTGCTTGGACGCGCGCACCGCCATGGGGGAGGCACGCAAAATCTCCGCGACCCAGCGATGTGTCGTTGCCATCAACGCCTCTGGCGGCGCGACCTCGTTCACGAAGCCCATCCTTAGTCCCTCCTGCGCGCTCACCCGCCGCGATGTCAGGATCATGCCCAGCGCCTGCTTCGTACCGACCTCGCGTGCCAGTCGGTGCAGTCCGCCGCCAAAGGCGATCGCGCCGACGAGCGGTTCGGGCAGGCCGAAGCTCGCATGGTCCGCCGCGATGATGATGTCGCAGGCCAGCGCCACCTCGAACCCGCCGCCCAGCGCCAGCCCGTTGACCGCCGCGATGATCGGCTTGTCGCAGTCGAACCGTTCGATCAGCCCGGCATAGCCGCTGGCCGGATAGACCGGATGCTCGCCGTGCTCGGCCACGGCCTTCAGGTCCGATCCAGCGCAAAAGGCGCGCTCGCCCGCGCCTGTTACGATGCAAACGAACTGTTCGTAGTCGCTGGCGAAATCATCGAACGCGGCCTGCAATTCATGATGCATCCGACCGTTGATGGCATTCATTACCTCTGGGCGGTTCAGGGTCACTGTGGTCACGCGATCGGCCTTGTCGACGGTGATGAACTCCATGGTTCGTCTCCTTAGCGTTTCGGGAAGGGCGGGTAGAGCGAGTCGGGCGATTGCCAGTCGATCCGCACTTGGCGATGTGCGATCCTCCAACCCGCGCCCGTCCGCTCGAAACGATCGGCATAATGGCCGTGATGATCGAGGCCGATGTCGGTCATGACCTGGAAATAGGTTCGGCCTGTCGCGGTTTCGCCCGCCAGTTCCACAAGCGAGCTGGTCAGATTGTGCCGGGTGAAGCTGTGCTGCGGGTCACGCGGTCGGTCCGGCGTCCCCAACCGTTGCGCAATCGCGCTCCGTCCGTGGCTCTGTTCGCCCGAAAACTCCAATATGCCATCATCGGCGAAGGCATCGACCAGCCCGTCGATGCGGCCCCGATCGCCGTTGATCGTATAGGTCGCCATCAGCAGGCGGATCGCCTCGCGGTCCAGCATCTCCTCGATGGTCATGTCAGGCTCCGCGCCAGCGCCGCGCGCCAGTCGCCAGGGTGGCGCGCCGCCGCAAATTCCTGCCCCAGCCGCCCGACCAGGTCCGCAACGCTCGGCACGTCGTCGATCAGTCCTGTGGAATGTCCGCCTGACCAGATATGCTTCCATGCGCGCAGTCCTTCGGGCAGGTCGGGCTTGTGCATCCCCTTGGGCGGCGGCAGCTTGTCCGGGTCCAGTCCGTTGGCGATCATCGACGGGCGCAGAAAGCTCGCCGGCATCCCGGCGATGGCGTCGGTGAACAGCACGTCCTCAGCGCGCGACTCGACCAGCATAGTCTTGTGCGCGTCGAACGTCCCTGATTCCTTCGTTGCGATGAATCGCGTGCCCATCACCACCAGGTCCGCGCCCAGCGCCAGCGCTGCCGCGATCCCGTTGCCGTCGGCGATGCCGCCCGCCAGCATGATCGTGCCGTCGAACATGCGCCGCACCTGCGGCAGAAAGGAAAAGGGGTTGAGCGTGCCGGCATGGCCGCCCGCACCGCCGCTGACCAGCATCAACCCATCGACGCCCGATGCGATTGCCTTTTCCGCGAACTTCATGGTGGTCACATCGTGGAAAACGATGCCGCCCCATTCGTGCGCGGCTTCGACTTCGGCGCGGGGGTCGCCCAGATTGGTCAGGATCAGTGGCACCCTGGCCTTGCGGCAGGTCGCGAGCCGGTCGGCGCGGGTCTTCTGGTCGATCGCGCGGCTGGCGAGCAGATTGACGCAGAAGGGGGCGAAGCGCTCGCCCTTGTCCAGCGATTCGGCCTCCGCTTCGCGAATCGCCGACAGCCAGCTGTCGAGACTATGACCGCCGCGCGGGTTGCCGCTCGGAAAGGCTCCGATAATTCCTGCGCGACACGACGCAATCACCAGTTCCAGGCTGGAACAGATCAGCATCGGTGCCTGCATCACCGGCAATGCCAGTTGTGACCAGTCGATGGACATGCCGTCATCCTTCCCCATTGTCGTGGCGCACCAAAGTGGCTAGCGCTTTTTCCACATCATAGGTAACTAGGTGCGATAAGCCCGTCGAGGGGCTTTGCAGCAAAAGTGGAGCGGGGCGGGCAAACATATGGCTTTCAAGACACGTATCACCGAGATGCTCGGCATCGAACATCCTATCGTTCAGGGCGGTATGCAGGGCGTGGGCCGCGCAGAACTGGCGTCCGCGGTGTCCAATGCGGGCGGCTTCGGGATCCTGACCGGCCTTACCCAACCCACGCCCGATGACCTCAAGAAGGAGATCGAGCGTTGCCGGTCGATGACCGACAAGCCCTTCGGCGTGAACATGACCGTCTTCCCGACGATCAACGCACCTGATTACAAGGCCTATGCGAAGGCGATCATCGACATGGGGATCAAGGCGGTCGAAACTGCCGGCACGCCTGCGGTCGCGGAAATCTGGGAAATGTTCAAGGCGGCAGATGTTCGTATCATCCACAAATGCACGGCCGTGCGTCATGCCGTGTCCGCCCAGAAGAAGGGTGTGGACGCGATCTCGATCGACGGTTTCGAATGTGCAGGGCATCCGGGCGAGGATGACATTCCCGGCCTGATCCTGATCCCCGCCGCAGCCGACAAGGTTACGATCCCCATGCTCGCATCGGGCGGTTTTGGCGACGGGCGTGGCCTGGTCGCAGCGCTGGCGCTGGGTGCGGAGGGCATCAACATGGGTACGCGCTTCTGCGCCACTGTCGAGGCGCCAATCCATCCCAATGTGAAGCAGGCCTATATCGATAATGACGAGCGCGGCACGAATCTGATTTTCCGCAAGCTCCACAACACCGCCCGCGTCGGCAAGAGCGCGGTGTCGGACAAGGTTGTCGAAATCCTGGCGCAGCCGGACGCGACCTTCAAGGACGTGCAGGCTTATGTGGCCGGGGCCAAGGGCCGGGTGGTCCTGGAAGAGGGTGACATGGATGCCGGCATCTTCTGGGCCGGCATGATCCAAGGCCTGATCCACGACATCCCGACCTGTCGGGAACTGATCGACCGTATCGTGGCTGACGCCACGGCGATCGTGAACACTCGCCTGTCGGGCATGTTGGCGGGCTGACCGCCGACGTCCCATCCTATTCCATCCCATCCCTTTCAGGAGCAAGTGAAGTGGCAGAAGCATATATCGTAGCCGCCGTCCGTACCGCCGGTGGACGTCGCCGTGGCCGCCTTGCCGGCTGGCACCCGGTCGATCTCGGCGCAAAGGTCCTCGACGCGGTCGTCGCGCGGGCCGGCGTGCCGGGCGAAGCTGTGGACGACGTCATCGTTGGTTGCGTTACCCAGGCGGGCGAGCAGGCTCTGCATGTCGGCCGACACTGCGTGCTGGCGTCCGGCCTGCCGCTCAGCGTGCCGGCGGTCACCATTGATCGCCAGTGCGGTTCCTCGCAACAGGCGATCCAGTTTGCGGCGCAGGCGGTCATGTCGGGCACGCAGGACATCGTCATCGCGGCAGGCACCGAAAGCATGACGCGTGTGCCCATGGGGTCGGCCGCCCTCTCGCCCGAAGGATCCGACCCGCTCCCGGCCTCGATCAAGGACCGGTTCGGCATCCAGAACTTCAGCCAGTTCGGCGGTGCGGAGATGATCGCGAAGAAATGGGGCTTCACCCGTGACATGCTGGACGCCTATGGTCTGGAAAGCCACTTGCGCGCCCAGCGCGCGACCAAGGCGGGGGCGTTCGATGCGGAAATTCTGCCGCTGGAGATAGTCGGCGCCGATGGCGTCAGCGAAATGCACACGATCGACGAAGGCATCCGCTGGGACGCCTCGCCAGAAGGTATGGCGGCGGTCAAGCTGTTGGTCGAAGGCGGCGTCATTACCGCCGCGACGTCGAGCCAGATCACCGACGGCGCATCGGCGGTGATGATCGCATCTGAAAAGGCGGTCAAGGAATATGGCCTGACCCCGCTGGCGCGCATTGTGAACATGACCGTGACCGCCGGCGACCCGGTGGTCATGCTCGAAGAGCCGCTGTTCGCGACCGACAAGGCTTTTGCCCGCTCGGGTCTCAAGATCGGCGACATCGACCTGTATGAAGTCAACGAAGCCTTCGCCCCGGTGCCGATGGCCTGGCTCAAGCACCAGGATGCCGACCCCGCCAAGCTCAACGTCAATGGTGGCGCGATCGCGCTGGGCCACCCGCTGGGCGCGTCGGGTACGAAATTGATGACGACGCTCGTTTACGCGCTCAAGGCGCAGGGCAAGAAATACGGGCTCCAGACGATGTGCGAAGGCGGCGGTGTCGCCAACGTCACCATCGTCGAGGCGCTCTGAACGGGAGGGAGAACGGCCTGGCCATATCTCCTCTCCCAAAGCTGAGCCGGCGCTCCGGTGCAAGGGAGCGTCGGCTTTTTTACAAGGTGCGATGACTTTGAGGGGCTGGTCTGAGCAGGCTTTACCAGTAGCAAACCTAGTTATATAGGTTGTTGATAGATTCTTACGAAAAGGGGCGTTTCGCCATGCAGATCACGAATGAATTGGCCGCAATTGTTACCGGCGGCGCATCAGGCTTGGGCAAGGCATCGGCCAAGGCGCTCGCCGATGCGGGTATGAAGGTTGCGATCTTCGATCTGAACGAGGAAGCGGGTGAGGCCGTCGCGCGCGACATCGGCGGCCTGTTCTGCAAGGTGAACATTCTGGACGAGGATTCGGTGCTGGCCGGCTTTGAAAAGGCGCGCGCCGCCCATGGGCAGGAGCGGGCGCTGATTCATTGCGCGCAGGTGTCGAAGGGCGGCAAGACGGTTGCCCGCGACCGCGACACCGGTGGCTTCAAGCGGCTGTCGACGGAAGATTATGCGTTTGGCGCGCAGGGCATCCTGATCGCCAGCTATCGCATGGCGTCGATTTCGGCGTTGGGCATGGCCTCCGCCGAGCCGCTGAACGAAGATGGCGAGCGCGGCGCGATCGTGCTGACCAGCTCGGCAGCGGCGCAGGACGGTCAGGTTGGTCAGGTGGCCTATGGGTCGCTCAAGGCTGGCGTCAATGGCCTGGTCCTGCCGATGGCGCGTGACCTGATGGAACTGGGCATCCGCGTCAATTCGGTCATGCCGGGCATCTTTGCCACCCCGCCCATGTTGGGGGTCAAGGACACGGCGCCGCAGATCTTCGACAATCTGGAAAAGTCGGTGCCCTTCCCCAAGCGTCTCGGCAAGCCGGAAGAGTTTGGTTCGCTGATCGTCGAACTGGTCAGGAACAGCTATTTCAACGGCCAGAACCTGCGCATTGATGGCGCCATCCGAATGCCGCCGCGCTAAGCGCCCCGTCCCTATGGCGCAAAGCTTGCAGGAAAGGGCGGCGGCGCAAGATCCGCCGCCCGGTTTCGTCCCTATATCCTTTTCCGATGGCTTTCTGGGCCATAACGGTCCGGTCTATGCACGCCGTGCCGATGGCGAAGTCACGTTCGGGTGCCGCATCCTGCCGCATCTGTGCAATCCCATGGGTATCGCGCATGGCGGATGGGTGGCGACGATGTTCGACATCGTGCTGCCACTGACGGCGCGCTATGTGGCGGGGTTCGAGGAACGCTTCCTGCTGACCGTTCAGATGGGCATCGACTATCTGACCGGTCCGAAGCTGGGAGATTGGGTCGAAGGACGGGCGCAGGTCTTGCGCACGACCAAGCGCATGGTCTTCATTCAAGGGACGCTGGAGGTGAATGGCGAATTGACCGCGCGCGGCAGCGGCATATTCCGCATCGGCCCCCCTGCACCGCCCATCGACCTCGAGCAGACCGGCCCGCTGCCATGATGCCGAGCGCTGCATGAGCCGTTCGCTTGTTGAAATATTGACGCTCGAACCCTGTGGGCACGACAGCTTCCGCGGGTGGCCGCCTGAGCCTGACGCGTCACGCATCTTCGGCGGCAGTGTGGTGGCCCTGGCCCTCATGGCTGCCGCCGCAACGGTCGCAGGGCGAGCGTGCCATTCGCTGCACGCCTATTTCATCCATCCCGGCGATGTCACGAAGCCGATCCTGTTCGAGGTTGATCGCGCGCGCGACGGTGGCATGTTCGCGACGCGGCGGGTTATCGCGCTTCAGGACGGACGGCAGATATTGAACCTGGCGGCGTCCTTTCAGGCGCCGGCCGATGGCACATTCGACCATCAATTCACGCGCGCCGCTGACCTGCCCGATGCGGACGACCTGTATGACGACGACCTGCGGGGCGAGGCCGTCGGCCTGCAACTGCGCAACATCCGGGTGCCGCGCCCCGGCATGGAAGACGGAATTCGCCCGCCCCGCCACGCCATGTGGTTCCGCAGTGCCTTGCCGCTGGGGAACGATATCGCGATGCACCAGGCGGCGCTCGCCTATGCGTCGGACTTCCCCCAACTGCCCACCATCGTCCAGCCGCATCCTGTGACCTGGCGCACGCCCGGCTTTCAATTCACCAGCCTCGACCATAGCCTCTGGTTCCATCGCCCGTTCGACTTCACGCGCTGGCATCTGTGTGAGCTGGATACGCCCATCAGCGCGGGCGAGCGTGGCCTCAGCCGGGGCACGATTTACGACGGCGACGGCCTGCTGGTCGCATCGGTCGCACAGGAAGCCATGATCCGGATGCGCGGCGCCTGACGACTGTCAGGTGCCGCGGAACACCGGCTTGCGTTTTTCCAGGAACGCAGCGACGCCCTCGGCATGATCGGCGGTCCGCCCCGCCTCGCGCTGGTGAATGCGTTCCATCCGCAGCGTATCCGTCAGTGACTGGTTCATAGCCATTGCGATCCCCCTGCGCATCAGGCCATAGGCGACGGTGGGGCCGGTCGCCAGCCGCGCGGCGATCAATCGGGCCGTTTCCATCAGCGCCGCATCCTCGACCACCTGATAGATCAACCCCCATTCCAGTGCGAGGTCGGCTGGAATACGCTCGCCCAGCATCATCATCGCGGTCGCCCTTGCCTTGCCGGCCAGGCGTGGCAGCAACCATGTCGCCCCGACGTCGGGCACCAGCCCGATATTGGCGAAGGGCTGCAGGAAATAGGCCGATCGCCCGGCGATGACGATGTCGCCAGCCAGCGCATAGCCGCATCCTCCGCCCGCCGCCGCGCCGTTCACTGCGGTCACCAGCGGACAGGGCAGGCGCACGAGCCGCTCGAGCACGGGATTGAACCCGCTTTCCAGTCCGGCGCCCATGTCGCGCGCGGCATCCCCGCCGCCGCGCCCGCCGGCAGACAGATCCGCGCCCGAACAGAAAGCCCGGCCGTTCCCGCTCATCAGCAGAACGCGCGCGCCTTCATCCGCGACGCGATCTAGCGCGTGCATCATCTCGTCGAGCGATTGTTGCGACAGCGCATTGAGCTTTTCCGGCCGGTTGATTGCCAGCGTGGCGATGCCGTCGGTGATGGCGAAGTCGATATGTTCGTAAGCCATGCGGGTCCCGATCAACGCGAAATAGGCAGCAGCCATGGACCGCCCTTTTCGACGGCGGCAATATAGGCCGGGCGGGCAGTCACTCGCGCCAGCCAGGCGCGCAGCCGTGGCCGGTCGCCCACCGCGCCGAACTGGTCAGCTACCGCCACGACATAGCCGAATTGAATGTCGGCGGCGCTGAAGCCGGACGCCAGCAGATAATCTCGCCCGTCGAGCTTGGCCTCGATCTCCGCCATCGCCCCGTCGACGACTTCCAGCCCATAGGCGCTCGCGCGTGACGTCTTGTCGCAGCCGCGCACCAGCATCAGCATGACAACGCCCATCATGGCGGTGCCTTCGCCCGCGTGCAGCCATTCCAGATATTCCCCCCAGTCAGCGTCGGCGGGCGACCTGCCCAACCGTCCGTCGCCCAGTTTTGCGGCAAGATATTCCAGGATAGCCCCCGATTCCGCGATCACTGCGCCGTCATGCTCGATGACGGGTGACTTACCCAGCGGGTGTGCCTGTTTGAGTTCGGCTGGCGCTCGAAACGTGCTGGGATCGCGGTGGTAGGTCGTCAGTTCATAAGGTTCGCCCAATTCCTCCAGCAACCAGAGGATGCGGGTCGAGCGCGAATAGTCGAGGTGGTGGACCTTAATCATGCACCCTTCTCCATCAAAATGTCGATTTTGCGTTCAATGGCATCGAGCCGCTCATGCATGGCGGCAACCGGGGGTTCGCAGGCAGCGGTCAGCACAGGCATCACGAAGTAGCGCAGCCGGCTCCGTAATCTCTCTTCGTCCCACATCTCGCCGCTGGCGAGGACGATCATCTGGTCGGTGATCCACCCGGTCAGATCGTCCAGCGTCACCCCCGCAGCCGTCGCCCGTTCGTCGATCAACGACGCCAGCACCGAAGCGATGCTGCCGGTCGATCCGTCCGCCTGCGCGGCTCGGAACAATCGGGCACTTGCGGGCGACATGCCCGAATGCAGGCTGCGATCGAGCCACCCGACATGCTGCATTTCCAGGATGGCGTGCGCCAGTACCGTTTCCAGTCGGTCCGCTACGGACCCGGGACCGATCAGAATTTTGTGCGACCATTCGCGAAACGGCTTTGCGCCCTCCATCAGCAACGCTGTGAACAGGGACTCGCGATTGCCGAACCGGCGGTACAGGGTCGTGCGGGACACGCCGGCCTCCGCAGCCACTTCCTCCAATGACACATTGTCGATGCCTTTGCGCCGAATGCAACTCGCCGCGGCATTCAGGACCGGGTCCGCGATCGGCTGGGCGCCCATGGCCGGTCGGCCGAATGCGCCCGTTTCGATGCTGCGACTATTGTCCGACGGCGGCGACATGACGTCTATCTGTTTCTTCCCCATGATCCTCGCATAGCAGGATATTCCCTGGCTCGTATCGGCAATCGCTACAAATTTATGATATTGTATCAGCTTCCCCGACCCAATGATGCCATATCGATGACGAAGCGATATTTGACGTCGGCCTTCTCCATACGTTCGAAGGCGTGGTTTATGTCCTGGATGGCGATGGTTTCGGTTTCGGGCAGGATGGTCTTGGCAGCGCAGAAGTTCAGTAATTCCTGCGTTTCGGGCAGGCCGCCAATCGCCGACCCCGCCACCGATTTCTGCCCGCCGACCAGCAGGCCGCTATGGAGCGAGGGTACCATGTCGATTGCGCCAACGGTCACATGAACGCTCCGGGCGCCAGCAGCATCAGATAGCGGCTGATGTCGTGCGCCACTGGGATCGTGTCGAGCACCAGGTCGAAACTGCCCCTGGCTGCCTTCATCGCCTCTTTGTCCGATGCGATCAGAACCTAGTGCGCGCCCAGCGCCAGAGCATCGGCCGACTTGGCGGGGGATGTCGTCACGACGGTCACTTCGGCGCCCAGCCCGACGGCCAGTTTGACGCCCATATGGCCCAGGCCACCTAGTCCTGCGACCGCCACCCGGCTTCCCGGACCGACTTTCCAGTGCCGCAGCGGCGACCAGGTCGTGATGCCCGCGCAGAGCAGCGGTGCGGCGCGCTCGGGATCCAGACCTTCGGGCAGTTTCAGCACGAACTGTTCGCGCGCGACGATATGGTCGGAATAGCCGCCATAGGTCGGCGATCCGTCCATCCGGTCCTTGCCATTATAGGTCGGCGTGGAACGCTTGACGCAATATTGCTCCGGCCCGCGCACGCATTCTGGACATGCCATGCAACTATCGACCATGCAGCCGATCGCTGCCAAGTCGCCAATCTGGAACCGCGTGACGTCCGGGCCGACCTCGGTGACCGTCCCGATGATCTCATGCCCTGGCACGCACGGACAGACGCTGTTATGCCAATCGTCACGCGCCTGGTGCAAGTCGAAATGGCATACGCCACAATAGCGGATGTCCAGCCGCACGTCGTCGGCGCGCAGCGCGCGCCGCTCGAAGGTGAATGGCGCCATTGGGCTTTCGGCCGACAGGGCGGCATAGCCCGTCGCATGGGTCATGGTCATTCTCCCGATTTGGTGGACAGGTACAGCTACGCGCCGCGGAACGCCGGCTTGCGCCGCTCCAGGAAGGCGGCGACGCCCTCCTGAGCATCCGCGCCGGCCATTGCAATGGCGATCGCCGCAGCTTCGGCATCCAGATGATCGTGCAGGGTCGCCTCATAGCTTCGCGCCAATAGTCGCTTCACGCCGCCAAAGGCGCCGGTCGGCCCTGCTGCGATCCGGGTGGCCACGACAGTGGCCTCGTCCGCCAGCGCTTCGTCGGCGACCATGCGGGTTGCCAGGCCCAGATCCACTGCCTCCTGCGCGGTCAGCCGCCGCCCCAGATAGGCCAGTTCCTGCGTTGCGCGCAGTCCGATCAGCCGCGGCAACAGCCAGGTCGCGCCGCCATCGGCGGTCAGGCCGATCCCGGTATAGGCCATGGCAAAGGAAGCGGATTGTCCCACCAGCACGATATCCCCGCTGGCAACAAGGCTCAGGCCCGCACCCGCGGCCGCCCCCTGGGCTGCGATGACCAGCGGGGCTGGATGTGCGGCAAGCAGGGCGAGGCCGACGTGCAGACGCCGCGCCAGACGCCCGATGAAGTCGGCAGGGTCGCTTTCGCTGGCAAAGCTGCGAATGTCGCCGCCGACGCAGAAATTTTTGCCTTCCCCCCGGATCAGGAACGCGCGCACGGCCGGCGTCGCCGTCAGCCGCTCGACTACCGCGCTGAACGTATCGACCAACTCCCAGCTCATCGCGTTGCCCGCTTCGGGCCGGTCGAGTGTGATGGTGGCAAGCCCGCCTTCAAGCGTTCCGGTGACGAGATCGGTCATGGCATGGCACTCCTGTCGATGGCTGCGCTGCTCTTGCCCGACATAGTTAGATAGGTCCAGCGGGAACATATATCTTCGTGCTGCGGTGGTGCAAAAAGCGTCCTCATCCGCGCGCCGCGATGAAAAGGGTCTGGTGCGCCCGCGCGAACGGCCCGTCACGATCGGCCAGAACCATGTCGGACCGGCCCACCCCCTGTCCTGCGCTCGCGGTACGCGCGTCGATCAACAGCCATTCGCCCACCGGCTCGCGTACCAGATGGACCGCAATGTCGAGATTGGCGTAGGTCCAGACCTCGCTGTCGATCTCGCTGCCCAGGCCCCCGCCGAAATCCCCCAATATGGCCGTGCGCAGCAGAGGCGAAAGCGTCACGCCTTTTACATGTTCATGGGCGAATCGGACCCATAGCGTGCCTGGTCCGCGCGTTCGCAATCCGCCCCGCACCAGCCGCGTCTCCATCGATCCGCCGAAAGCTCTGTTGCCCATGAAATCGCTGGGCGCGACATCTTCCGGCGGCGGATAGGGATTGGGAGTGGCGATCATGGGCGTATCGGCCTTGCGCACGCGCAGCGCCGTCGCGCGCGCCACGACGCGATCTCCCGTCAACAGTTCGGCCTCCACCATCTGGATTCGTCGACCTTCGCGGACGGTCCTGGCGTGACCGATCGTTGGCGCGAAATCGGCGGCGGACAATATATCGATGGTCAGCCGCGCCGTCGTCATCGCGACTGTGGCGGGCACCTGCTCGACCAGATGGGTCAGCAGCCCGCCCAATGCCACGCCATTCTGCTTGCCTCGTTCCCACGGACTGGCCGCCAGCCCCGTGGGCGTAAAGGCGTCGCCGTCGGCGGCGTAGAAGAAGGGCGCTGGCCGTTCAGTCATGCTCTGAATGCGCGCATCTGGCAACGCGGCTACGGCGCGATGTCCCATTGATAAAGGTCGTCAGCCGCTTGATCCCCTCCATTTTCACCCGCGTTCCTGCAAGCCGATCCCTCGATAAGGTCTACTACGTTATCTATGTTTCGCTGATGCGCAAGTTTTACCTTGTGGTCGGATGGTGGGCCGGTTTACCGCGGTGTCACAAGACGACAGGTTTCCCCGGAAAGGACGATAATGATCGCAGCGCCCATATTTGATCTGACCGGCCGGGTCGCGCTGGTAACCGGCGCGTCGTCGGGATTAGGCGAGCGTTTCGCGCACATCCTTTCCGACGCGGGGGCTGCGGTCGTGCTGGCGGCACGGCGTACCGAACGGCTGGAGGCGACCAGGACGGCGATCGAGGCCAAAGGCGGCCGCGCCATCGCGGTCGCCATGGATGTCGCTGACGAGGCATCGACCATCGCCGCCTATGATGCTGCCGAGGGTGCGTTCGGAACCGTCGATACGATCATCGCCAATGCCGGCATGAACAGTGAAGGGATGACGACCGAATTACCGGTGGCGGAATTTGACCGGGTCATGGCGGTCAACCTGCGGGGGCCTTTCCTGACCGCGCGCGAAGGCGCGCGTCGACTCATCGCGGCGGGCAGTCCCGAAAAACAGCATGGTCGCATCGTCATCACCTCCTCGATCACCGCGCACAAGGTGGACGCCGGCCTTGCCGTCTATTCCGGGTCGAAGGCCGGCGTGCTACAGATGGGCCGGGTCATGGCGCGCGACTGGATTCGCAAGGGCATCAACGTCAATATGATCTGCCCCGGCTATATCAAGACGGAAATCAACGGCGAATGGTTCGATACCGATGCAGGGGAGCGCCAGATCCAGAAATTTCATCGCCGCCGCCTGATGGAGGAGGGCGATCTGGATTCGATCTTGCTGTTTCTCGCGTCCGATGCCTCCCGCGCGGTTACCGGTACGCATTTCACGATCGACGACGGCCAGTCGCTCTGACTTACGGCTGAAGGAGCTTTCATCCATGGGTCGTCCCGATCCCGCCCTTCTCGATTTAACGCGCTATCCGTTCCGCCACGTCATCACGACGCGCTTTGCGGATATCGACCCCAATCGCCACATCAACAACGTGGCGATGGCCGCTGCGTTCGAAGATGCCCGCGCCCGTTTCGACGTGGCGCAGGGTCATTTGGAAACGATGGGCCATATGCGCACGATGATAGCCGCAAACCATATCGATTATGTCGGTGAGGCCCATTATCCCGCCCCGCTCGACATGTATGTGGGCGTTCTGGACTTGGGCCGGTCGAGTTGGACGCTCGCCTGTCTCGCCACGCAAGATGGACGGGCCTGTGCCTTCGCGCGGGCCGTGCTTGTCGGGACGGTGGATGGCAAGGCCGCGCCCTTGCCCGACAGCTTCCGTGCCGGGCTGGACCGGATGCGCGTGCGCCGCGATGCCGCGGCATGAGCGGCCCGCTCACCGGCGTCCGCATCATCGAATTTGCCGGTCTTGGCCCCGGCCCTTTCTGCGGCATGATGCTGGCGGATCATGGGGCGCAGGTGATCCGGATCGCCCGACCCCGAGCGGAGCTGTTCGATGGGTTTGACCGCTATGATGTACTTGCCCGCTCGCGCAGCCTGCTCACCATAGATATGAAGGCCGACGCCGGCATGGCTGTGGTGCGCGATCTCTGCCGTTCGGCCGATGCTATTATCGAAGGCTACCGACCCGGCGTCATGGAAAGGCTCGGCCTTGGCCCGGACGTGCTGATCGCGGACAATCCCGCGCTGGTCTATGGTCGCATCACCGGCTGGGGGCAGGATGGCCCGCTGGCCCATGCCGCAGGCCACGACATCAACTATATCGCCATCAACGGCGTCCTTCATACGATCGGGCGCCAGGGAGGCAAGCCGACCCCGCCGGTCAATTATGTCGGCGATTTCGGTGGCGGCGGCATGTTGCTCGCCTTCGGCATGGTCGCCGCACTGCTTGCGGTGAAAAATGGAGCGGCAGGACAGGTGGTTGATGCCGCCATGGTCGATGGGTCCGCCTTGCTTGCCTCTATGGTATGGCAGCTCAAGGGCGCGGGCATGTGGGATGAGCGCACCGGCGCCAACTGGCTCGATTCCGGCGCGCATTTCTATGACACCTATGCTTGCGCCGATGGCAGGTTCGTCGCGTTCGGATCGATCGAGCCGCAATTCTATGCCCTGCTGCGCCAGATGCTGGGCGTCGCTGACGATCGGGATTTCGACGCGCAGATGGACCGTGCCGCCTGGCCGGCGCTCAAGAGCCGGGTCGCTGCGATCATCGCCACCCGAACCCGTGCGCAATGGTGCGAGGTCATGGAAGGCACCGACATCTGCTTTGCCCCTGTCTTGTCGCCCGATGAGGCGCTCGATCATCCGCATATCCAGGCGCGCGGCACTTTCATCGATGTGGGCGGCCAGCCCCAGCCCGCGCCCGCGCCCCGCTTCTCCGGCGCTCCGGCCGACCCGCCGCGGCCGCCCCGGCCTGCCGGTGCGGACGCAAGGACCATATTGGCGTCAATCGGCTATGACGAAGCCCGGGTCGATGCGTTGCTGGAATCGGGCATCATTGTCTGACAACTGGACCGTGCGGTTTCAAGCGGCCTCTGTCTGCCGGGCGCGCGCTTCGACCTTGTGCTTCAGGTTGGCGCGCACGAACAGGCTGGCGGCATTGCCGCCCAGCACCGCGACGAAATCTTCCTGAGAACAGGCTGGATTTTCCGCGATCATCCGTGCGACCACATTGCGCGAATAGGGGAAAGTGCCCTCGGAATGAGGATAGTCGGTGGCGAACAATAGCGCACCGATACCTACCCCATCGCGTGTCCTCAGCGCGCCTACGTCGTTCTGAAGCGCGCAGTGGACCTGATCCCGCACGATCTGGCTGGGCAGCCGTGACAGCTTGGGCGTAATAGCCGGCGCATGGCCGTGATAGACCTCGTCCATCCGCTCTGCCAGGCCCATCAGCCAACCGGCGCTATGTTCGGCAAACAGAATATGGGCTCCCGGATTGCGGTCCAGGACGCCGCCGCCGACGAGCTGGGTGATGATGTCGACTGCATCGTTCATCTGGCGGGTGTAGTTGAACATTGCGGCCCCCGGTCCCCGGAGCGCGCGAATATTGATGTCGCCCACGCCGGTATGAAATACGATCGGGATATGGCGCTCGGCGGCAAGCGCAAAGATCGGATCCCAGCGCGCGTCGTTATAATTGTTCAACCCTTCCCACAGGCAGTAGGCGGCATAGCCAAGTTCTGCGGTCCGCAAGCATTCCGTCAGAGCGTCATCGAAGTCGAAACAGGGGATCATGGCGGCGGGAATCAACCGGTCGCGGACCGGGGCGGTATAGTCCCATGCCCAGTCATTATAGATGCGGCAGGCGACTTGCTGGCCTTCGCGGTCGTCGATGCGCGGCAGCATCAGGCCCAGGGACGGGAAGACAAGTTCGGCATCCACACCGTCGCGGTCCATGTCGGCCAGTCGCAAAGCGAGGTCGCGTGCGCCGCGCCGCCGCGTGTCGACGGCGCAGTCGCTCACGAAATGCTCGCGCGCATCGACGCACGCTCGGTCGGGCGAAGGCGTATCGCCGCTGCTCTGCTGCTGGAACGCCTTGTCGTCGGCACCGGTCTTATGGGCATGGAAATTGGTGTTGATCTTGAGGATGACCTTTTCGCCGATGCGGGTGATGCGGACATCGCCATCGGCCTGGGAAGAAATAGCGAACTGCCGCAGATGATCGGGCATCCGGCTGGTGAACAGGTCGGCGGGCTCGGCGATATGCGCGTCGCAACTGAAGACGAAGGGCTGCATCGATTTTCCTCTCTCTGGACATCAGCCTCGCGCAGAGTTCCACGGTGAGCCAGAAAGAGCTGTATGATAGAGGTGCCTGTTTTGCTTTGACCGGAGTCAAATTCCGGGCTGGGTCCGGCTAGAGCGATTTCCAATCAGATGGAATCGTCTGATGACTCAGAAATCGCCTGAAACCAATAATCTAGAGCGGTTCATCCGATGCAATCGGAACGCGAACCACTCTAGGCCCCAATGAAACGGGGCGGGCGCTGCTCACGGAAGCTGGCGATGCCCTCGGCAAAATCCTGCGTGCCGAAACTTTCCTTGAGCAGGTCCCATCCGCGCTGCGAGGCCGAAACATAATCGCTGGTCGCGCTGTCCCATAATTGCTGCTTTATCAGGCGCGTCGATCGCGGCGACGCAGTCGCCGCCATCTCGCGCGCATAGGCCAGCACGCTATCCAGGAAATCCGCTTCGATCACGCGCGAGACAAGTCCGATCCGCGCCGCTTCCTCGGCTTCTACCCGCCGCCCCGACAGCAGGATGTCCGCCGCGATGCCCCGGCCGACGATCCGCGGCAGCAGCCAGTCCAGTCCGAATTCAGCCACGACAGCCCGCTGCGGGAAGGATGCGGAGAACATCGCGGTGGGGCTGGCGAAGCGAATGTCGCAAGCCGCCGCGATCAGCACGCCCACCCCCACGCACGGTCCGTTGATCGCCGCGATGACCGGCTTGGGGCTGGCCAGCGGGAAGGTATAGCTCGTCATCAGCGCCGCTGGCGCATCGATTCCGTCAAAGGCGGCTGTGAGCGCGCCGGGCCGGGGAATGTCGAAATCGCCGCCTGCGGCCAGTCGGTCCAGCCGCTCCATATCGGCGCCGACGGTAAAGGCGCGGCCCGCACCTGTCACCACGATCACCCGCGCATCGCTATGATAGGCATCGACCCAGGCCGCATCGAGCGCACGATGCATGGCGTCATCGAGCGCATTCAGCCGTTCTGGCCGGTTGAGGGTCAGCAGGCCGACGCCGTCCGTCACCGCGAATGTCACCAGAGCCTGCATGGTTTCTTTCACCCAATCAAACTTCGGCCGCCAACGCCTGCGCGCGTTCCCGCAGCACATTCTTCTGGACCTTACCGGCGGCCGACAGGGGCAGGGCGTCGATAAAATCGAAACTGCGGGGTAACTTGAACCCGGCGATCAGGCCGCGGCAATGGGCGGTGAGTGCTTCGGGCGTGGGGCTGGTGCCCGGGCGCGGTACGATTACCGCATGGACCCGCTCGCCCCATGTCTCATCGGGGGCAGCGATCACCGCTACGTTGGCAACATCGGGGTGGCTCGAAAGCGCGTTTTCGACCTCCGCCGAATAGACATTCTCGCCGCCGGTGATGATCATGTCCTTCAGCCGGTCGATCACGGTCACATAGCCATCGGCGTCCATCCGGCCCAGGTCACCGGTATGCATCCACCCCCCGCGCGTCGCCTCCGCCGTGGCTTCGGGCATGTTCCAATAGCCCAGCATGACGATCGGCCCACGCGCCACGATCTCGCCGACCTCACCGCGCGACACTTCCCGATCCTCGCCATCGACGATCCGCACCTCGCAGGTCGCGCTAGCCCGGCCGGCCGACCGCAACCGGCCTTTCGCGCGGGCTTCTGCGCCATGATCCTCATGCCCCAGCACCGTTGCGACCGGCGATAATTCGGTCATCCCATAGGCCTGGCAGAATTGCGCGTTGGGGAAAGCCGCCATCGCCCGGTCCAGCAGCGCTTCGTCGATCGAGGACGCACCATAGCGGATGCGCTGCACGCCGCCGACGTCGAACTCCGCAAAGCGGGGATGCTGAACCATCATGCGCAGCATGGTGGGAACCAGGAAGAACTCGGTCACATCCCAGCGCGCGATCGCCTCGAGCATCGCCAGCGGATCGAACGCTGGCAGGAACAGGTTGGTGCTGCCCGAATGCAGCGCGATCAGCAGGCCGGACAGAGCGCCGATATGGAAAAGCGGGGCGCTGTGCAGATAACGCGCGCTGGCATGACCCTCGCCACTGGCCATCGATCCCAGCGCCGACGCCACCAGATTATCGTGGCTCAGCATCACACCCTTGGGAAAGCCCGTGGTGCCGCCCGTGTAGAGGATCGCCGCCAGATCCTGGCCTCCGCGTAGCGCGTCGTCGACCGGATCAGCCGCCGCCAGCCAGGTCTCCAGCCTCATCCCTTCATCATCGCCCGGCCCGGTCGTCACCACGGTTGCGACACAGCCGGAATGGGCGCGAATGGCCGGCACCAACGTTTCGAATAGCGGGTTGACGATCAGGAAACGCGTCTGGCAATTGTCGAGCGAGTAGCCGATCTCCTGCGGCGTCCAGCGCAGGTTGACCGGATTGATGACGCCGCCGGCCCACCATGTGCCCAACAGATAGACCAGGAAGTCGGTGCCGTTGGGCGCCATCATCGCCACCCGGTCGCCCGGCTGCAATCCGCTCGCCCGCAGCGCCCCGGCAAGACGCGCGACGCGATCGCGCAGCGCCGTCCAGCTCAAAAGACCGTTCCGGTCGCCCGCCGCAGGGGCGTCAGGCGCGCGTTGCACCATCCGGTGCAGGCTTTGGGTCAGGTACATCCGCGTCTCCGTCCCGCGCCTCTGTCCGGGCGCGATGATTGCCTCATCTTAGGCACGACCGCTCCGGAAGAGAAGCCCGTCGGCATCATCCTTCGCGCGCCAGGCGGCCCAACACGATATGGCAATAGCCTGCCAGTCCCGCCATGACGCCGGCGCACAGCAGATAGGGAAGCGGCTGGCCGATCTGGTACAGGCCGATACCGATCGACGGTCCCAGTACGACGCACAGGCCATTCACCGCCGTCACATGGCCCGCGACCAGGCCCTGCTCCTGTTCCCTGACCGCCAGCGATGCGCCGGCGGTGAAGCCTGGCCGCAGGAAGCCGAAGCCCAGCGAGGCGATGGCGAAGGCGATGGCCAGCGCGTGCAGGTCATGCGCCACTGCGCAGCCCGCAGCACCGGCGGCCGCCATGACCGATCCCCATATCACCATCGGCGGCGGCTGCATCCGCAGTCGGGGTATGATACCCCATTGTGCCAGCAGCGCCGCGCCCGCGCCTGCCATCAGAACCATGCCGATCAGCGGTTGCGCCTCGCGTGGCGAATCGGCCAGACGGTCGATCACCAGGAAGGCCATCGTCTGCCCGGCGATGGCCTGGGCATGTCCCGACACCAGCCCTGCGATGATCCACGGCCGGATGCGCGGGTCGAACATGGCGACGCGCGCCGTGCCGGTTGGATCGCCGGTCGCGATCACCGGCGCATCGCTGGGTTCGTAGCCGATCACGGGATCGCTCGCCGCAGCGCCCGGTCCGGTTCCCATGCCCTGCGGTAGCCGCAGTTGCACCACGACCAGCATCGCGATGCCGAGCAGCGCGAAGGCATAGAGCGGTCCGGCCAGACCGACGAAAGGCAGCACGAAAAAGGGCGCCAGCGCCGGGCCGATGATCGTGCCAAGGCCGAAAGCCGAAGCCAGCAGGCTCAGCGCAGCCGTCCGGTTAGCGCGCGATGTCCGGGCGACGACCATCGCCTGCGCGGCCGGAGGCGCGGCCGCGCCAAACCCGCCATAAAAGCCTCGTCCTATTACGAACAGGATGAAGGCCACGCCGGCGGTGATCCAGCCCCTGACACCTGCCGTCAGCGCCAGGGCGCAGATCGTCATCGACAGGGTGAAACCCGCCATGCCGACCAGGATCATTGGTTTGGCGCGACGGTCGTCAAGCCGCCTGGCCCAGAAGGGCGCGACGACGGCCCAGAGCAGGGCCGACAGCGAAAAGGCGATCGCGATCAGTGCGTCCGGCAGCCCGATCGTCCGACCGATCGCGGGGAGTACGGATTGCAGCCCGGTATTGCCGATCGCCACGCACAACATGACGCAGAACAGCAATATCTGGTCATGTTGCGCGTCTTTCCGGATGAATGCCACGCTGGGGTTCCTCTCTCCGACGCGCGAATCTGTGTCTCGCCCGTGCCGCCGCCTTACCGTTACACGGGAAGAGGTTGCAAGCGAACGAGGGTTTGAATGGACTGAAATGGTCCATCGGGTCCATTCTGCAGGCCAGCGCTGAGCGATACGGCTCCTTGCAAACGGGTCTCATCGAACCGTTCGAAAGCTGGCGCGAATTTCGTCGACAAAGATTTCGGGTTGCTCGAACGCTGCGAAATGGCCGCCGCGCGCCGGCTACCCCCAATGGACGAGATTGGGATATTTTCGTTCCGCCCAGCGCCGCGATGCGCGGAAAATCTCTTTGGGAAATATGGTGCAGGCCACAGGGATCGCCACCGGATTGGCGGCGAATTTGCGAAAGCTCTCCCAGTAAAGCCGCCCCGCCGACGCGGCAGTTCCCGGCAGCCAGTAGAGCATGATATTGTCGAGCATCTCGTCCAGCGTCAGATCGCCGCCGCTGTCGGTCCAGGCCATGAACTTCTCGTAAATCCACGCCGCTTGCCCCGCGGGTGAATCGACCAGGCCATAGCCTAGCGTCTGCGGCCTCGTGCCCTGTTGTCTGGCATAGCCATTGCCGTCCCTGGCGTAGCGCTTCAGATCGGCCAGCGCCGTCTTTTCCGCGTCGGTCAGGTCGGCCATGTCTTCAGCCTCCGGCTGGGCGATGACCATGTTGAGATGGATCGCCGTCACCTCCGGCGCGCCGGAGGTTGCGATCGCATTGGTCACGGCAGACCCCCAGTCTCCGCCTTGAGCCACGAAGCGGTCATAGCCCAGGCGGCGCATCAGCGTGATCCAGGCGGCTGCGATCCGCTCGACCGGCCAGCCCGAGCCAGAGGGCCGATCGGAAAAGCCATGGCCGGGCAGGGAGGGGGCAACGACATGAAAGGCGTCAGCCGGATCGCCGCCATGACGCGCGGGGTCGGTGAGCGGCCCGATAACCTTGTTGAACTCAATCACCGATCCCCGCCACCCATGGGTCAGGATCAGCGGAAGCGCTCGGGGTTCGGGCGAGCGCCGGTGGAGGAAATGAATGCCCAGGCCGTCGATCGCGGTGCGATACTGGCCAAAACCGTTCAGCATCGCCTCTCAGCGCCGCCAGTCATAGTGATCGCGCCAATGGGCGCACATGTCCTGCATAGTGAGCAGCGGAACCCCCTGGCTGGCATCGGTCACGGTCTCCTGCTCGGGCCAGCGGGTGCGGTTCAGCCGCTCATGCAGATCGTCCAGATGCGGCTGCGGAACGGACAGGTCGAGCGGGACGATTTCTTCGCCGCCGGGCATTGGCAGGGTGAAGGGCGCGATCGCGGTCATTCTTTGCTTCCCTTGGCTGGTCTGGCTTCCCCGGCCGGTGGCTGGGCGCCTCGGGTAACGAGGCGCATGATCTCATGCCGGATCAGCTCGAAAGGCATGTCGGGATCCAGCTTGCCCGCCATCTGCAACACGACCAACCCGTGGATGCCCGCCCAGTAGACATGGCCCAGGACGGACGGATCGCCCTGCAAAAGGCCCGCAGCGATCATATCCTCGATATAGGCAGTCAGCGTCCGGCGTGAACGGCACTCGGCGGCGCGCAATTCTTCGGTTTTCTCGGCCTCGGGCTGGGAAAAGGCAAACATCAGCTGATAGGCATGGGGTTCGTCGAACGCGAAATCGACATAGGCCTGCCCGACCGCACGGGACCGGTCCCAAAGATCCGTCGTGCTGGCATAGGCAGCCTCAACCCGGTCCGAAAAGCGGTCATGCGCGGCCGCCCGCGTCAGCGCCAGCAGTTCGCTCTTGTTGCGGAAATAGCGGTAGAGCGACGCGGCGGTCCAGCCCAGTTCCGCCGCGATCGATCGCAGCGACGTCGCCGCCAGCCCGCGTGTCGCGAACTGTTCCTCCGCCACCGCCCGGATGCGGGCGCGGCATTCCATGACCTGATCGTCGGTAAGAAGTAGTGCCATCCCGCTTGTCATACTGAACAGCGTTCGTTATGCAACGATAAACAGTGTTTAGTATCCGGGAGAGGAAAAGGCATGAGCGCATTCAAGGATGGCCTGTTCGCGGGCAGGAGCGTGTTCGTCGCGGGAGGCACCAGCGGTATCAATCTGGGTATCGCGCAGCGATTCGCCGCACTGGATGCCAAAGTCGGCGTCGTCGGCCGCAATCCCGAAAAGGCCGCAAATGCCGCCGCCAGCATCGGTAACGGCGCGATCGGCCTGTCGGCCGACGTGCGGGACTATGCGGCGATCCGCGCCGCGATGGAGCAGGTCGCAGCAGCCCATGGCGCGTTCGACGTGGTTGTGTCCGGCGCTGCCGGCAATTTTCTGGCGCCCGCGCTCGGCATGTCGGCCAATGCGTTCAGGACGGTCGTCGATATCGACCTCAACGGCACGTTCAACGTGTTTCGTGGCTCTCACGACCTGCTCAACAAGCCGGGGGCGTCGCTGATCGCGATCACGGCGGGCCAAGCTGTCAATGCCGCGCCGCTTCAGGCCCACGCCTGCGCGGCCAAGGCAGGCATCAACCAGCTCGTCCGCGTGCTGGCGATGGAGTGGGGGCCGGACGTGCGCGTCAACGGCATTTCGCCCGGCCCGATCGAAAATACCGAAGGCATGGCCCGCCTCGCGCCGGACGCCGCCAGCCGGGCCGCCTATTATGAGCGCATTCCGATGCGCCGTTGGGGTGAGATCGACGAAATCGCCGAGGCGGCCATATTCCTCAGCAGCCCGTCTGCCGGCTACATCACAGGCACCATCCTGGACTGCGACGGTGGATCGCAACTGGGCGACGCCAGCCGTCAGAGCCTCGAGCGCGGCATGGCGTGACGCCGGCGCAGCAAGGAGCGTAAAATGCAGATCACGCGACGCGCGGATAGCCTTTATTCCGACATCTGGATGCCGGACGAGACGGTGCGAATCCGCAAGGAAGCACGCGCCTTCGCTGACGACGTGCTCCGGCCCATGGCCTATGCGCTCAATACGACGGCGGAGCGGCGCGACGGCGTTCCTCGCGCCGCGTTCGAGGCAATTGGCGCGGCAGGCCTCTACACCATTCCCTTTTCCGCCGATGTCGGCGGGCGCGGGCTGGAGTTTCCGACTCTCGCGACGATGACCGTGGCGGAGGAACTGGGCTATTATGCGCCTGGCACCGCTTCTGCCCTGTATGACGGGCAGGCGATCTTGTGCGGCAAGACGCTGGAGCGAGCGCCCGAGCCGTTGCGCAGCCGCTATCTGCCGCGCCTCGCCCGCGGCGAACTGGTCGGCGCCTTCGCCACTTCCGAACCCGACGCCTCGACCGATCTGTCTCCAGCGATGATGCGGACCATCGCGACCAAGGTGGAAGGAGGGCTGGCGCATCGACGGACGCAAGCGCTGGATCACCAATTCGGTCGCGGCCGACTTCATCCTCGTGCTGTGCCGGTCGGACGACAATGCCCAGACCTTTTTGCTGGTCGACATGCACCAGCCCGGCATCACCGTGGGCGACCCGGATCTCAAGATGGGCAACTATGCGCAACTGACGGCCGATGTCGTTTTCGACGACGCCTTCACGCCAGACGAAAAATTTCATCGGCGCGCCCGGCGCAGGGCTGAAGGGCGCGCTGTCCGCGCTGACACTCGGCCGCATGGGCGTTGGCGCGATCGGGGTCGGCATGGCGCAGGCGGCCTTCGATCAGGCCTGCGCCTATATGGAAAAGCGCAAGGTATTCGGACAGGAATTGGCGCGCTTCCAGCATTGGCAGTTCACCTTCGCCAACCATGCCATCGGCATCGAAAATGCGCGTTCGCTCTACCAGAAGGCGGCATACCGCTTCGATCGGGAGGGCATGGCCGATATCGAGGCCGCGATGGCGAAGATCGCAGGTTCGGGCCTGGCCGTCGATGTCGCCCGCGATGCTATCCGGGCCTGCGGCGCCTATGGCTTTGCCCGCCACGTTCAGGGCGAAGGGCATGGCTTGCCGCTGGAGGCGATCTATCGCGATGGCAAGATCGGCGAAATCTACGAAGGCGCCAACGAAATCCAGCGCTGGATCATCGCCCGTCGCATCTTCGGGCGCGGGATCACGGGATAGCGAAGACAACGTCTGGACATATATTACCTAGTGCACTAGATAGCTTCGGAACACGCTGCGGTTCCGGCGACGGGCAGCGTGCGACAGGCGGCGTCCTGCTGGAGGGCGGCCATACCGGGGGCTTTCATGACCGACGTGCGACGTATCACCGATGTTCTGCGTATCCGCGCAGCCACGATGGCGGATTCTGTCGCCCATGACGATACGCGGCGTGTGCTGACGTTCGCGCAATGGGACCGCGAAGCCGACGAAATCGGCGGTGGTCTGGCGGCGGCAGGGCTGGCGCCGGGCGATCGTGTCTTCCTGCCGATCAGCAACGCCCATGCGGTGGAGATGGCGATCGCCGTGCTCGCGGTCCTGCGGGCCGGGGGCATCGCCGTGCCGGTGAACACCCGCCTCTCGCCGCTTGAAGTGAGCGACTATGCGGCGTTGATCGAACCGCGCTTTGCCATCACCAACCAGCCGGACCTGCTCGCGGGCCTTGCGCTCGACGCGGTCTGGACCGCGGACGCAATGCCGCGCGACATTGCGGCTCTGCCCGATCAGGCGGCGCTCGATCCGCAGGCCGATGCAGAGATTCTGGGTACATCGGGTACGACCGGGCGGATCAAGGGTGTCGTCGTGACCCACCCCGACCTGCTCGGCCGGTCGCGCACCGGCAAGGAGAAGGACCGTTCGACCTCCACCCTCCACGCGCTGCCCTTCACCGGATCGGGCGGCAATCTCGGCGTGCTCATGCTGCCTCTTTACGGCGGCGCGACCACCTTCACCCAGCCGCGCTTCGACCCCGGCGCGTTCCTGAAACTCGTCGAAACCAAACGGCCGATGACCGTCTATCTCGTGCCCACGATGCTGCGCCTGATCCTCGATCATCCCGATGCCGTGAGCACCGATTTTTCGAGTGTGCGCTATCTGATGACCGGGACCGCGCCATTGCCGAACGATTCGGTAGTCCGCGCCATGGCGCTCTGGCCGGGAGCCAGCATCCGCAACAGCTACGGCATGTCGGAAGGCGGTGTGGGGGTGTCGACGCGTGGCAAGGAAGTACTCAAGCCGGGTTGCGTCGGCAAGCTGCCGGCAAACATGCAGGTACGCGACGAGGCGGGCAATGTCGCGGCGCCCATGGTCGTCGGCGAAATCTACGGCCTCCAGTCCAATCCCCGGCGCTATTGGCGTGACGAGGAAGCGACTGCGAACGGTTTTGCGGGCGGCTGGACCCGCACGGGCGATCTGGGTTTTGTCGACGAGGATGGCGACCTCATCATCAGTGGGCGGTCGAAGGAACTCATCATTCGCGGTGGCTATAACATCACGCCGATCGAGATCGAAAATGTCCTGCACGCGCATCCGGCAGTCAAGGATGCGGCCGTGCTCGGCGTCCCGCACGATGTCCTGGGCGAGGATATTGCCGCGGCCGTGGCCTTGCGCCCCGGTGCACATGTGAGCGTCGAACAGCTTGTCGCCTGGTGTGGCGATCGGCTGGCGAACAACAAGCTGCCGCGCACGATCCTCATCCTGGACGAATTGCCGCTGAACGCGACGGGCAAGATCGTCAAGCGTGACCTCCTGCCGAAGCTGGCGGCGGCCGCGCAGGCGCGGCGCGATGCGTCCGCACGATAAGGCGCAGCTGGTATATCCCGCTCATCCTGGCTAAGGATCATTCGAGATAGAGGAACCTCAATTGACCCCGACCCTGACCCCGCAAAGCGAACTCGATACCATTCGGGCGATGGCCCGCGCCGATCATGCGCAGCGCCTGACGAGCGCCTATAATCCCTATCCGCAGGGGACCGACAAGGCGGCGGCCTGGGACGCGGGATGGCGCGAGGAGAATGACGCTTCCCACCGACTGGACGAAGAGATCGTCAAGCTGCCCCGTTTCCGTGTCCGGGTCGAGATTGTCGCGGGCGAAGGGCAGGCCGCCCGGCCGCTCGACCTGCTTGATCGCGAGGATTTCTCGGCTTTCACCGTCTCCCAATTGCGGCGCGACGGCCACAAGTCGGTGATCTGGGAAAGCCCGGAGGCCCGCGCCCGCTTCCCCGAAGAACAGGCCGTCGGCATCCGCGTCACCCATGAAGGCGACGAGGGCATGTTCGACTGACGCGCGCTTGATGGCCGGAGGGTCAGCCTCCGCCCACACTCTTAGTCCCTTGGCATCCATTCCGGCCGGCTCGATCCCCGCGCGACCAGCACTGTCTGGAACGCGCGTGGCGTAGCTGACATGCGGACCTGCTCGTCCATTCCCTGATAGCGCTCGAGCGGTGTATCGACCGTGAATAGGGTAGGATTGACGGTGGCATGGGGACCATCCGGCCCGGCGATGGCCTTGGCATAGGCCTTGTCGAACGAACCAAGCGATAGCAGCCACATAGCAACCCGCGTCAGCGAGACATGGACGCGATAACTGCCCCCCTCGCTCGCCCGCCGCCGCAGCGCCGCCATCGCCCCGGTCGCGGCCAGCCATCCGGTCAGGAAATCGTTGACGATGATTGTCGGGGGCAGGCTTACGCGGTCGGGCGATCCCTCCAGGCACAACATGCCGGTGACGGCACCCGCAATCTGGTCGAACCCCGGCCGCTGCGCCCACGGTCCCCCCTCGCCATGGGTGCTCATCGTCACATGGACGATGCCGGGCCGCACCTGTGCCAGCGTCGCGGCGTCCAGCCCGAACTCGGACAGCAGCCCCGGCCGCCGATTGGCGAAGAAAATATCCCCTTCGCCGACCAGTTCGCGCAGCCTTGCCCGTCCGGCGTCGGATCGCGGATCGACCTTCGCCGATCGCATCCCGACATTGGCGGTCAGATACAGCGTTTCCTGCTCGAATTCGGCGGGTCGCCAGATGTTGAGGACATCGGCATCCAGTGACGCGAGCGACCGGCCCGCGCCTGCGCCGGCTATCACATGCCCCATCCCCAGCGCACGGATGCCCGATAGCGGCATCGCCCCGGCCGGCGGCAGGGGTTCGGGCGGGCCGTCGGCGATCTTTTCGATCTCGATCAAGGGCCGTGCCGCCAGATAGTCGAACACCGGTTCGGCGATGAACTCCTCGACAATTCCCATCGCCGCTCGAATCCGGGTGCCAGCTTGCGCAGCGCTTGCGAAAGTTGGATGGCAATCCTGGCCCGGCCCGCCCCGGTCGCGATGCAGCGCGGCTGCGACGACCGACTGCTGCACCAGTCCCAGCGCTGCGCCGCCACCCAGACGGATCGTGCTGGGCACCAACGGGTCCAGGCCATGGAAATCGATCGCGCCGCCGCCGTCCGCCGGCGTCATGCCCAGTTCGGCCAGCATCGCGGCCAACTCTCCCTGGATATCGAACCTGTCGTCGCTGGCGGGCTAGGACGCCGCAGCCCGCATACGGGCGGCCAGCGCCTGCGCATCATGCTGGATCATCGTCATGCCACCGCCTCCATCGTTGCTGCATCGTCCAGCAGGACCACAGGCGCTTCCACGAAGCGGGCGCGCAGGAACTCGCCCGCCGCCTTGCCGATCTGGTCGAGTGCGATATTGCCGGTGCCGCTCGTCCCGAAATAGCCTTTCAGCACGAACAACAGGCCGTTGATATTGGGCAGGTCATGCCGTTCCACCTGTACCGATGGATTGAGGCCCATCAACTGCGCCAGTCGGTCGGCATCCAGCGTGTCGCGCAGCCATGGCCATATCTCCGGTCGCTTCGCCCAGACGCCGATATTGGCGTTGGCGCCCTTGTCGCCTGATCGCGCATGAACCAGCGATCCCAGCATGACTGTGCGAGTCTCGCCCGCCGTGGCAGCAGGCGCCGGGCCAGCCGGGGCAGGGGCGGCGAAGGGTGCTACGGGGGGCATCGTCACCGCCATGCTCGGCGCGTTGATAAAGGTCACGCGATGCTCGAGGTCCGCCTGCCGCACCAGCCCTGGCCAATAATGGACGCGTGGCTGTGGTGGACCTGCACCATCGCCCTGGAATCCGGGGATGCCGCCCAATCCGAAGGAGGCATAGCCGGCCAGCAGCTTGGACAGGCTCGACCGGCTCTGCGCCGCAGCGGCGATGCGGATCGCCACCGTCCCCTCGGCCTCGCTCGCCGGGTCGGCGATGGGCTGGCCCAGCGGCTCGAAATGAAATTCGTCGAGCGCCAGGTCCGCGGATAGCGCCTCCAACTGCCCACGCAGCCAATCCGCCTTCTCGCGCCAGTCAGGCCCCGTTGCGAATCCCCAGATCATCGCCCGCCATCCGTGCTGATAGAAGCAACCGACCTTGGTCGTCTCGGGAGCCGGGCTGCCGCGTACACCGCTCAGCAGCACCCGATCGGGGCCTTGCTGGCTGAGCACGATCGAATCGACATGCAATATGACGTCGGGATTGAGGTAACGCGCGCCCTGGATCTCGTACATCAGTTGCGCCGTGACGGTATCGACCGTAACCGCGCCCGCGTCGCCTGTGCGCTTGGTGATGACAGAACTGCCATCCGCCGCGATTTCTGCGATTGGAAAACCCAGCCGGGCCGGGTTGCCCAGTTGTGCGAACCCCGAAAAATTGCCGCCTACCGCCTGTGGCCCGCATTCGATGACATGGCCTGCTGCAACGCTGCCGGCCAGGGCATTCCAATCATCCTTCGCCCAGCCATGCCACCAGGCGGCCGGTCCCAGCACCAGCGATGCGTCCGATACCCGACCACAGATCACGATATCCGCGCCCTGTTCCAGCGCGGCGACGATGCCCCATCCGCCCAGATAGGCATTGGCCGCCAGCAGCCTGTCCGCGATTGACCCGATCGCCTTCCCATCGTCCAGATTGGCGAGTTGCCCTTCCGCCGCCAGCGCGGGCGCGCGGGCAAGCAGATCGTCGCCCTCGACATAGGCGACGCGCGGGGCCAGCCCCTGCGCCGCGGCCTCCTGCGCAATTCGGCCTGCCAGTCCGGCGGGATTGAACGCACCCGCATTGGTTACGACCTTCACCCCGCGCGCAGCGATCCGTCCCAGTTCGGGCGTTATCTGGCGCAGGAAGACATCGGCATGATAGCCCGCCAGCGCTTCGGGCTTGCCGGCGGCGCAAAACCCTTCCGCGACACGTCCCATCGTCATTTCGGCAAGATAGTCGCCGATCGCGACATCGATCGTCTCGTCGGCGATCGCTTCGGCGAAGGCGCCGACATAATCGCCGAGCGCGCCAGAAAAATTGGCGACACGGATGGGGGCTTTGGACATATCGACTCTCCGGAACGGCCTTGTATGCAACTGCATACTTACGCTAAGCTGCGCGGGGTGGAAAGGAATTTTGCATGGTGGATGTCAAAGCGGTGAAGACGCCGACCCGGCGACGGGACCGCGAAGCGAGCCGACGCGCGCTCCTCGACGCTGGCATCGCGCTCTTTTCGCAGCAGGGCTATGACGCGGCGACCACGCGCGCCATTGCCGCCCATGCGGGGCTCAACGAACAGCTCATCACCCGCTATTTCGGGGGCAAGGCGGGACTGCTCTCCGCGGTCTACGCCCATTTTCTGGAACGGCGCGACAATGATGCCGCCTATGCCGCGCTGCCCCCGTCTGGTTCCGCCCAAGAGGAGATCGGTCGTTTCCTCCATTGGAAGCATGATCATCTGCACGACATCGCCCCTCTGTTGCAGATCGTGCTGCCCCAACTGGTGCGCGATCCCACGCTTGCCCCCGGATTCGACAACAGCATCACCCAGCGCGGCGCCATCATCCTGGCCGAACGACTGGATGGACTGAAACGCGCGGGCAAAGTCAGGGCCGATGTCGATACCGCCCGCGTCGCCCAGCTTGTCGTGTGGCAGTCGCTCTCGCTCTCTTTCCTCATGCGCCGCTTCGCAGGCGACCGCGACCGCGAAATCCTGCGCCTGATTGACGTTTTCGCGCAGGAAATGGGGGCAGGCCTGGCGACCGGCTGAACCCATCAGCCGTCTGCTTGCTCCAGCGTTTTGACATGGCCTCGGGCATCATAGGTTCGCAGCGCGTCAAATCGGGCCTCACGGACCAGATCGGCCCAGGCGGGATTGGCGATCAGCGCCCGGCCGACGCCTGCCAGGTCGAAGTCGCCCCGGTCGATCATCCGCGCCAGCAGGCCCAGATTGTCGGCTGTAACTGCGCTGGTCGCGCTGCTCCCGCCACCCAGAAAGGGTGATTCCAGGCCGATCGATCCCACCGTCAGCGCCGCCTTACCGGTCAGCTTCTTTGCCCATCCGGCCAGATTCAGCGGACTGCCGTCAAATTCGGGCAGCCAGAAACGACGTGTCGAGGCATCAAATATGTCGACCCCGGCATCGGCCAGCGGTTCCAGGATGCGTGCCAGGTCGGTCGGCGTGTCGGCGAGTTTTCCAGCATAATCCTGCGCCTTCCACTGGGAAAAGCGGAACAGGATGGGAAAGTCGGGGCCCACCGCGACGCGCACCCCTGCGACCACTTCGACCGCGAAGCGGATGCGGTTTTCCAGGCTGCCGCCATAGGCGTCCTCGCGGCGGTTGGAGCGTTCCCAGAAGAACTGGTCGAGCAGATAGCCATGGGCGCCATGGATCGCTACGCCGTCGCACCCGACCTCCCTGGCCGCTGCCGCGCCGCGGGCAAAGGCACCGATCACGCTGTCGATATCGTGCTTCGTCATGACCTCCGCAGGGCGCCGCGGCTTGGTGGGCGCAGGCGCCGTGCCTGCCGCCGCCTCGGCGCTCAAATCCTCGTCGGTCAGGGCGGACGCCGATATATTGGGTGCATCGGGGTTGGCCGTGTGGCTGCGCCGCCGCGACAGGCCCGTATGCCACAGTTGCGGGACGATCGCGCCATCCTGTGCGTGGACCGACGCGACCACGGATCGCCATCGCGCCAACGCCGCCTCGCCATAGAAATGCGGAATCTTGCTCGAATAATGGGCGACTGGATGCCCGACCGCAGTGCCCTCGGTGATGATGAGTCCGGTGCCGCCCGCGGCGCGGCGCGCATAATAATCGTCCACCGCTGGCTCGAGCACGCCGTCGGGCGCGAACTGGCGCGTCATGGGCGACATGACGATACGGTTGCGCAGCCGCATCGTCTTGCAGGCGAAGGGCGCGAACAGAGGGGAAAGGTCCGGTGCGTCGGTCATGCGCAGTCATCAAAAGCTCTTGGGCAATCCCAGGACATGTGTGGCGACATGGCTCAGGATCAGGTTCGTGCTGATCGGCGCAACCTGGTACAGCCGCGTTTCGCGGAACTTGCGCTCGACGTCATATTCCTCCGCGAAACCGAAGCCGCCATGGGTCTGGATGCATTGATCGGCCGCATACCAGCTCGCTTCCGATGCCAGCAGCTTGGCCATGTTCGCCTCGGTACCGCACGCTTGGCCTGCATCAAACATCGCCGCGGCCTTGTCGACCATCAGGGCCGCCGCCGACAGTTGCACATGGGCGCGGGCGATCGGGAACTGGACGCCCTGATTCTCGCCGATCGCCCGACCGAAGACAGTGCGATCTTTGGCATAGGCGGAAGCGCGATCGATGAAGAAGCGGCCGTCGCCGATACATTCGGCCGCAATCAGGACGCGTTCGGCATTCATGCCGTCCAGCACATATTTGAATCCCTGCCCCTCGATCCCGATCAGGTTGTCCACCGGCACCTTGAGGTCATCGAAGAATAAAGCTGTCGTCGCATGGTTCAGCATGGTGCGGATCGGCTGGACGGTAAGTCCGTTGCCCTTCGCCTCGCGCATGTCGACCAGCAACAGGCTCATGCCCGCAGACGGCTT
Source organism: Sphingobium yanoikuyae (assembly GCF_013001025.1). NCBI lineage: Bacteria > Pseudomonadati > Pseudomonadota > Alphaproteobacteria > Sphingomonadales > Sphingobiaceae > Sphingobium > Sphingobium yanoikuyae. The sequence goes on from NZ_CP053021.1 coordinate 1,827,426, forward strand.
GGCGCCTTCATCGCGCGGAGCCGTGCGGCACAGCAACAGCAGCAGGTCCGAATGCTCGGCCCGGCTGATCCATATCTTCTGGCCGTTCACGACATAATGATCGCCGTCGCGCCGCGCGAAGGTACTGATGCGGGTCGTGTCGGTGCCTGCGCCCGGCTCGGTCACGCCAAAGGCCTGGAGCCGTAGCGCGCCCGCGGCGATCGCCGGCAGATAGCGGGCCTTCTGCGCCTCGCTGCCATGTTTCAGGATGGCGCCCATGGTGTACATCTGGGCGTGCGCCGCGCCGCCGTTTGCGCCGGACCGATGGACTTCCTCCAGCACGGCACAGACCGCCGACAGGCCCAGGCCCGACCCGCCAAATTCTTCCGGGATCAACATGCCCAGATAGCCCGCTTTGGTGAGAGCCTCGACGAAGGCGGTGGGATAGCGGCGCTCGCGATCGAGCGCGCGCCAATATTCGCCGGGGAATGCAGCAACCAGCTGGCGGACGCCGTCTCGAATTTCGGGGTAAGTCTCCGCGGGCGATTCGTGCGTCATCGGTGCGGCGTCCCTCTTCCTGGCTTCCGTTACCGCGACGCTGTTAGCAAGGGCGGGTGACAATGGGAAGCGACATCGCTAGCTAAGTAGACTTTGTTGTTATATGAGACCGGCGAGTTGTTGGATCTGCAATGGCCACGGCCGCATGTGGAAGAGGAGCGCAAGACCCTGATGGAAGCCGGAAGCTTTGCCGATCGCAGCCTGAGCGAGGCGTTCGCCCAGGGTGCGCAGATCCACGGGGCCAGCTGGGTCGCTGTCTCCTCGCAGGTTCGGCCGGGCATGCAGACTCTGATGCAGGTCCACGAACTGGGGTTGCGCTTTGGCGAACATTTGCGCGCCCGCGGCATCGCGCCGGGGGATGTCGTTGCGGTGCAATTGCCCGCCTGGACCGAATGGATGATCGCGGCGGTCGGAATCGCCCATGCGGGCGCGGTACTGTTACCGGTCGTCTCCATCTATGGCGCGAAGGAACTGCGCTTCATCCTGGCCCAGTCGCGCGCCCGGCTCATCGTCACCCCCGACCGTTGGCGCAAGGCGGACTATGCCGCGACGCTGGCTGAGGCCGGGGAACTCCCCGCGCTTACCACGCACGTCATGATCGGCGATGCCGCGCCCGGCACGGTGCCCTGGGACGCCATGCTCGCCCCGATCGCGATCGGCCCTGCAGCTGTACGCAGTCCCGACGATCTGGCAATTCTCGTCTACACCTCCGGCACCACGGCCGATCCCAAGGGCGTGAAGCATTCCGCGCGCACGCTTCTGTCCGAAGTCGACGCGATCGCCTGGTCGCGCCGGGATCTGGAGGATGAAATCGCCTTCTGTCCCTGGCCGCCGGGCCATGTCGCAGGCGCGTTCCAGTTGATGCGCTTTCTCGTTACCGGCGCGCCGGTGGTGCTGATGGACCAATGGGAACCGGGCGAAGCGGCGATGCTGGTGGAAAAATACCGTATCGTCTCCTCTTCCTTCACGCCCTTTCATCTCTCGGGCCTGCTGGAAGCTGCCGAGCGGGACGGTCGCGACCTCTCCAGCCTGCGCAGCTGCATGGTGGGGGCGGCACCGGTGCCGGCCAGCCTCATCACCCGTTGTTCCGCGCACGGGTTGAAGACCTTCCGCTGCTATGGGTCGAGCGAACATCCCACCGTTACCACCGGGCATCCCGGCGATTCGATGGAAAAGCGCCTGACGACCGAAGGACAGGTGATGCGCGGATCGGAAGTCGGCTTCGTCGATGATGACGGCCACAGGGTGCCGGACGGGGAAGAAGGCGAGCTGATCGTGCGTGGCCCCGAACTGTTCCTTGGCTATCTTGACGATTCGCTCGACGCTGCCGCCTTCCTGCCTGGTGGCTGGTTTCGCACCGGCGACATCGGCCGACTGGATGCCGATGGTTTCCTCATCATCACCGACCGAAAGAAGGACGTCATCATTCGCGGGGGCGAGAATATCTCGTCACGGGAGGTGGAGGATCTGCTCTTCACCCATCCCGACATTGCCGAAGCCTCTGTCGTCGCCGCGCCCGACCCGCGGATGGGCGAAGTCGTGCGCGCCTACGTGGTGCCCCGACCCGGCGCGAGCGTCGACCTTGAATCGGTCCGCGACTTTTTCGCCAAGGCCGGTATCGCGCGGCAAAAGACGCCCGAACAACTGGTCCTGGTCGATGATTTTCCGCGCAACAGCACGGGTAAGATATTGAAGCATGAATTGCGCGCACGAGCGCGTGCGGAAGCAGGAAAGGAAGCCCGCGTGAGCGATCTGGTTACCGTCGAGAAGGACAATGGCGTCGCGGTTGTGACGCTCAACCGCCCCGAAGCAATGAATGCGCTGTCGAAGGCGTTGCGTTCGCGCCTCTATGAAGTGATGACGCAGATCGATAGCGACGACGACGTGCGCGCGGCGATCCTGACCGGCGCGGGCGAGCGGGCCTTCACCGCCGGTCTCGACCTCAAGGAACTGGGTTCGCAGCCGGGCGCGCTCGGCGCCGCCAATGCTGAAGGCGCGGACGAAAATCCGGTCAAGGCGATCGAGGTCTGCACCAAGCCCGTCATCGGTGCCATCAATGGCGTCGCCATTACCGGCGGGTTCGAAGTCGCCTTGGCCTGCGACGTGTTGATCGCATCGACCAATGCGCGCTTTGCCGACACCCATGCCCGCGTCGGCATCCTGCCCGGCTGGGGCCTGTCGCAGAAGCTCTCCCGCATCATCGGCATTAGCCGCGCCAAACAATTGTCGTTCACCGGCAATTTTCTGGACGCAGCGACGGCCGAACGCTGGGGACTGGTCAATCAGGTCGTCGCGCCGGAGGAGTTGATGCCGCGCGCGCGCGCGCTGGCGGCCGACATGGCCAGCATCGAACCGCGCATGATGCTCGCCTACAAGCAGTTGATCGACCAAGGCTATGCCGCCAGCTTCGGCGATGCGCTGGCGATCGAGCACCGCATTTCCTCGGCGGCCAATGGCAAGGTAGCGCCCGAAGATGTCGAGGCGCGCCGACAGGCTGTGCAGGCGCGCGGCCGCGGGCAATAGACGGGGCCGGTCAACGAGTGGACGCGCTTTCATTCTTCGTTCGGAACGGCACATCCTTCGTTCCGCAGGAGGCTGCGCGGGGCTGGTGGCGCCATGATTCGCTGCATGGGCGCGCCTTGGTCGGGCTGATGGGCGCTGAAATCGCGCTAAGACACGGTGCGGCCGACTGGGTGCCCGCGCGTTTCACGATCGACATGGTCCGCATCGCGCCTTTCGCCCCGGCCCGGATCGAGACCCATGTCGTGCGCGCGGGGCCGCGCATGGCGCTGGTCGAAGCGACGATGATGGTGAACGACGCGACCGTGGCGCGTGCGACGATGCAATTCCTGCGGTTCACGCAAGCGCCTCCCGGTCGCGTCTGGGCGCCGCCGCCCTGGGATGCGCCTGATCCCGCCGCCCTGCCGCCGATGCCGGATGGCAAGCAGCCCCGCCATTTCGAAATTCGCGCGATTACAGGCCATCTGGGCGCGGTCGAGCCCAAACGGCTGTGGCTGCGCGAAACGCTGGCGCTGGTCGCCGGCGAACCGCTCGGGCCCTATGCCCGCGTCGCGCTCGCCGCCGACTTCGTCAGCGCCTTCGTTCACGCGGGCGACGCAGGGATTCGCTACATCAACAGCGACGTCAGCCTGCACCTCCATCGGCCGCCGCAAGGGGAATGGATCGGCTTCGAGGCGACCGGGCATGAAGCGTCGGACGGCATAGCGGTCGGACATTGCCGGATCCACGACCGCAACGGCGCGATCGGCTTCATCGCCTGCACCGCGCTTGCGAACGAACGGCGCAAATAGGCCTATTCCGCCGGCATCGGGCGATCCGATCGGCGGCGTCCCGTCATTGCCAGCAGCAATATGATGGCGACGATCAATGCGGCCAGCGCGAAATATTGGCCGCGAAGGCCGAATATCGCCCGGGCCGGCGCCAGCACGAACGGGCTGGCCGCCCCACCCAGATACATGCAGGTCATCATCAGGCCCACGGCATGGGGCAGCACATCCTTGGGCGCGCGCTGCATTGTCCAGGTCCACAGCGTCGTCAGCCCGACGCCCACACCGATGCCGCTGATCCCAAGCCCCAGCGCGAATTGCCATTGCGCACGGGCGGCCCCGACGATCAGCATCGAACCCGCTACCAGCAGGAACACGATCCGCATGGCATTGGCCGGGGTCAGGCCGTTCGCGACATAGCCGGATCCCACCGACGCCAGCGTCACGGCGGCGGCGTTGACCATGAATACCAGCGCGATCTTCGCATGGCTTGTGATGCCGACGTCGCTCATCAGGAAGGTCGTCTGGACATTGAACAGCAGCATCAGGATGAAGAGAGCGAGCGCGATCAGGTAGATGGGGGTTACGGGCGCCAAGCGACGCAGGCGCGCGATATGGCCCGGCTGTGTGCCCAGCGGGGGCGTCGCCACGGCGGGCAGGGGGCGCAGCAGCAGGATCGGAAGCAGGAAGAGGATGCCGACCAGCCCGTGCAGAAGGAAGGGCGCGCGCCACCAGGCCGAAGCGACCTGCCCGGCAATGAACAGGAAGCTGATCCCCGCGATCGCCCCGGCGCTCACCAGCCACCCGTTCATGCGCGCGCGATCCTTGCCGGTAAACCACGCCGCGATCAGCGTCGTGCCGCAGGTAATCATCGTGCCGATCGCGCAACCCATGACGAACCGGCTGCCCAGCAGCAGCAATGGCTGGTCGATGAAGGCACCGGCCGTGCCGAACAGGGCGAACAGGACCAACGCGCCCAGATGCACGGGTCGGATGCCGATCATGGCGATCAGCAGGCCTGAAAACAGCCCCGACAGCATCACGCCCAGCATCGGCAACGTGCTCGCCAATTGCGCCAGGAACTGGCCGCGCGTGCCGCCGCCCAGCAGCCTTGCCAGATCCGCTAGGATCGGCGGCAACGCATCGTACAGCAGGGCGGCGGCGGCATTACCGCTCAGAATCGCCGCGATCAGCAGTATCCGACGCGCGGCCGACAGCTGGCGCGCGGGGGAGGGGCCGGTCTCGGGGCTCATGTGGTCGACACTGTGCATCCTGCTCTCCTTGACTGGCGCCCGTTCTGTCTTCCCCTTCGCTGCGACCGGTCGGGTCGGGATCAGCGGGACAGGAAGCCGGCGAGGCGTCCGTTGATGATGGTCACCGCGTCGGCCATGATTCTGTCGATCAGGTCCTGGCAGCTGGGTATGTCGTGGATCAGCCCCTGGACGAGGCCGGCGGTCCAGATGCCATGATCGGGATCGCCATTATCCAGGCCTTCCTTGCCGCGCGCGCCTTTCACCAGATGGGCAACCTCCGCAAAGGGCAAACCCTTCGCCTCGGCGGCGAGCACCTGCTCGGTGATCGCATTTTTCGCCACGCGCGCACTGTTGCGATAGGTTCGGAAAATCAGGGCGGTAGAACGTTCGTCTGCGGACACCATCGCCCGCTTTATATTCTCGTGGATCGGCGCCTCCTTCGTGGCGCAGAAACGCGTGCCCATATTGATCCCTTCGGCACCCAGGGCAAGCGCGGCGACCAGGCCGCGCCCGTCGCCCAAGCCGCCGCTGGCGATCATCGGGATTTTCACCTTGTCAGCGGCGGCGGGGATCAGGATCAGGCCGGGAATATCGTCCTCGCCCGGATGGCCGGCACATTCGAACCCGTCGATGGATATGGCGTCCACGCCCATCTTCTCGGCCGACAGAGCGTGGCGCACGGCGGTGCATTTATGCACGACCTTGATGCCGTGCGCCTTGAAGGCATCGACATGCTCCTGCGGCTTGTAGCCTGCGGTTTCGACGATCGATATGCCTTCATCGATGATCGCCTGCCGATATTGGGCATAGGGCGGCGGGTTGATGGACGGCAATATGGTCAGGTTCACGCCGAACGGCTTGTCGGTCATCGTGCGACATCGTGCGATCTCGCGGCGCAGTGCGTCAGGAGTCGGTTGCGTCAGCGCGGTCAACATGCCCAGGCCCCCAGCATTGGAGACAGCTGCCGCCATCTCGGCGGTTCCCACCCATTGCATCCCGCCCTGGACGATGGGATGCTCGATCCCCGCCAGTTCGGTAAACCGGGTCTTGATGCGTATGCCGGGGCGTTCGATGACGGCTTGTGATTCAACTGGCGACATGCTTTCCCTCCCGCTATTCATCTCCTGACCGTCCTTGCCGTGCAATGCGGCACGGGGCAAGATGTTTAACCAGGTTATATGGGAGGTGGGCGATCCCCGGGCGCCTGACAGATTGCGAGCGCACGATCAGTCTGCGCATCAGCCTCGCCGCCCGTTTGCAACGCAAGCGGTTCGACATGCGCGCCCGCACCATGGGAATGACGCTGGCCCAATGGCGGGCCATCCATGCCGTCAGCCGTGCCGAAGGGGCGACGCAGCGCTCCATCGCGGAAGCAATGGATGTCGGCGATGTGACCGCCAGTCGGCTGGTCGATCGGCTGGTGGAAAAGGGCTGGATCGAACGGCGCGTTGATCAATATGATCGCCGCGCCCACCGTCTGTACCTCACCCCCGCCGCCACACCGCTGCTGGCGCAACTCACGATGCTTGGCGAGGATGAGCAGCGCAACCAGCTGGCAGGGGTGACGCGTGAGGAGCTGGCCATGGTCAGCGATATACTCGACCGGATGATTGCCAATCTCGAGCAGGCTGATCTCTCAGCGGGGCTGCCGGCCTGCGAGTCGATGGATGTTGACTGACGTATATCACTAAGTAATATTGCTCTTTGCGCCATTCTTTGCGATGGAAATGGTTTGATTCCCCGCGGGCGAACCATTCGCCCCTTGCTGCAAAGGCTCCGCGATGACGCTCGAATTCCCCCAGCCCGCCTACATGGCCGATGAGGAACTCACCATGTTCCATGACGCGGTCGGCAAGTTCCTGGACCAACATGCTCCCGCCGAGCGGATGGATAGATGGCGCGAGGACGGTCAGGTGGAGCGCGCCTTCTGGCGCGAGGCGGGCGCAGCCGGCCTGCTGGGTGTGTCCGTGCCGGAGGCCTATGGCGGCCATGGCGGAGATTTCCGCCATGATCTGGTCGTCGTGGACCAGATTTCGCGCAAGGGCACGGAAGGCTTCGCCGCGTCGCTGCACAATGTCATCGTGGCCCCTTATATCCAGCTGCACGGGACCGAGGAACAGAAGCAGCGCTGGTTGCCGCGGATGGTGACGGGCGATCTCGTTGCCGCCATCGCGATGAGTGAACCGGGCGCCGGGTCCGATCTCCAGGCGATCCGCACGACCGCGCTCAAGGACGGGAACGGCTATCGCATCAACGGGTCCAAGACCTTCATCTCCAACGGCCAGATCGCCGACCTCATCGTCGTCGTGGCCAAGACGGACCCGTCGAAGGGCGCGCGTGGCGTTTCCCTGCTGGTGGTGGAAACCGACGAGGTGGAGGGCTTCCGTCGTGGCCAGAATCTCGACAAGATCGGGAACGAGGCGCAGGACACGTCCGAACTGTTTTTCGACGATGTCTGGGTTCCGGCGCAGAATCTTCTGGGTGAGGAGGAGGGCAAGGGCTTCTTCCAACTGATGGCGGAACTGCCACGCGAACGGCTGCTGATCGCCATCACCAGCGTTATCGTTATGGAAAAAGCGCTGGCCCTCACGATCGACTATACCAAACAGCGCAAGGCCTTTGGCCAGCCGGTGTTCGACTTCCAGAACACCCAGTTCAAGCTTGCCGAAATGTACAGCAAGGCACGGATCGCCCGCACCTTCGTCAACGATTGTATCGAAAAGGCAATCGACGGCACGCTGGACGGCACCACGTCCGCCATCGCCAAATTATGGGCGACCGATACCGAATGGGAAATCGTCGATCAGTGTCTGCAACTGCATGGCGGTTACGGCTATATCAATGAATATCCGATCGCCCGCATGTTCCGCAATTCCCGGATCAGCCGCATCTATGGCGGATCGAACGAAATCATGAAGATGCTGATCGCCCGGACGCTCTGAAGACGGCCTCATTCAAAAAAGGGCCAGCCGGTCGCTGCCGGCTGGCCCTTTTTTCCGTCCGCGATGCGCCTTGCGGCGCGCCCTGCGATCAGTTCAGTTTCGACACTTCCTGGCGACTGAGCGAGGTCATCACGCCATCTTCGGCCACGATCACCTTGTCGGCGGGGATCGTCACGAATTTGGAACGGTAGATCAACTGGACCGAGCCATCGGGATAGACGCGGTCGATCTTGCCCAATCGTGCCTTGGCTGCGTCACGGATGATCGCGCCTTCCTTCGGCGGATTGGCGGCGGTCTGCGCCATCGCGGGCGAGGCAACGGTGATCGCGGCGGCAAGAGCAAGAATGAAGCGCATGGATTTTCCCCTCTGTTCCAAAGCCGCGGGACTCGGCGGTCACGGTGCGGCACTCAAATATTGAGCAAGCATAGCATTAGCTCACTCAATATTGTCAAGCCCAATTGGTGCGGAGCAGCATGACGGGCGCGCGAACCTAGGGATCGCTCCTGCGTGCAGCCTGTGGTCCGCAAGGAGCGAAGCGATCGCCCGCGACGAGGTTAGAGAAAGGCGCGCAGGGTCGCGATGAACTGATCGAACTGGTCGTGATGCAGCCAGTGACCGGCATTGTCGAAGGTCTGGACCGACGCATCGCGGAAATGCGCCGACAGTCCATTTTCGAGCGGGTTTTCGGCCCAGCTGTCATTACCATAGCATAGCAGCGTCGGGCAGCTGATGTTGCCCCACAGCGCGTGCAGTTCCGCAGGGCTGATGTCGAACGGTGGCCCGCTCCGCACATAATTGTCGAATTTCCAGCTGAAGCTGCCATCCTCGTTCCGGGCGACTCCATGCACGGTCAGGTGCCGCGCCTGCGCCTCCGTCAGATGACTGTTCTCCGCCAGCATCCGCGCCAGCGCCTGCTCGATCGAGGCGTAACGGCGCGGCTGGCGCGCGGCCAGACTGCGCCGCTCCTCGATCCAGTCCCGCCACAGCGTGTTGAAGGGCCTCTCCACGCCCATGCCGGTCGCGGCGGAAGGCAGGCCCAGCCCCTCGATCGCCACCAGCTTGCGCACATGTTCGGGATAGAGGCCTGTATAGCGCAGCGAGATCGCGCCGCCCAGCGAATGGGCGACGATCGTGACCGGCGCCTCACCCTGCTGGTGGATCAGCTGGGCCAGGTCGCAGATGAAATAGGGCATGGTATAGGCCCCGTCCGGCGACCATGCGCTGTCGCCATGGCCGCGCAAGTCGGGGCAGATGATGTGCCAGTCGTCGCGCAGCGCCTGCGCCACTTGGTCCCAGCTACGCGCATGGTCTCGCCCGCCATGGATCAGAATCAGGGTCGGAGCCTGCGCATTGCCCCAGTCCAGATAGTTGAGCCGCAGCCGCTGCGACACGAAGCTGTGCGATGTGGGACCAAGGGGTTGTAGCGTGGACATGGCGATACTCCCCAATGACTTCAGTCGTGCAGGATGACGGTTTCCGACAGGGGCGCCCGGTCGGTGATCGCCGCAGCAGACGGATGATCCTCGTCCGGATAGCCGAAGCTGAGGCCGAACAGGCATATCAGTTCGTCGGACGCGCCCAATTCGCGCTTGATCGCACTGGCATAATGGCTGAGCGCCCCCTGCGCGCACGATCCCAGACCATGGGCCGTCAGCGCCAGCATCAGCGTCTGCGCGTACATGCCGACATCGGCCGCCTCGCGCAGCCCGAAATAGCGCGGCATGAAGAAGAATGCCGCGTGGGGTGCGTCGAACAGCTCGAAATTGCGCAGGAAGGATGCTTCCCGCGCCTCCGTATCGTTGCGACCCACGCCGGTCGCCTCGAACAAGGTCACGGCGGAACCGATCCGCCGCGCCTTATATTGATCGACATAGGTCGACGTCAGCGGCACGTCGGGATCGATCTGTCCGGCCCTCGCCTGTTCCAGCAACACATTGCGGATGCGCGCCAGCGATGCACCCGACACGATATGCGTGGTCCATGGCTGCGCATTGCAGTTGGACGGTGCGCGCCCGGCTACGGTGAACAGCCGCGTGATCAGGTCGGCGGGCAGGGGCGTAGGCAGAAAGGCGCGCACCGATCGTCGCTCGGCGACGATGCGGTCATAGATGTCGGCACGGCTATCAGCCCTGCTCCTGTCGATGATCCCGGTCATAATGCCTCCCAATGCCGCTCTTACGGCGTGTCTGATATAAGGGTGCGCGCCGGCGCATGAGGGGGTCTGCCGCGACTGAACCACCGTTCTGCCCGGCTTGTCCCCCAACGGCAACCGGCGAAATGCGGCCGGCCCCTTTTCCAGCAGGCGATGACCGCGGCCGATGCCGGATCACGCCGGGCGCCGCAGTCGATCTATCGCCGGTCAGGCCGCGTCGCTCTCTGCGTTACGGATGCCGGCCAGATCGCGCGCATAGCCTTTTTTCCGTTCCACCTCCATGCCGCGCAGAATCTGGATACGTTGTGCCTGCGGGCTGCCCGCGCCGTGCAGCGATTCCGTCAGATACCCCACCGCATTGCGGCCCAGCGTCATATTCTCGACCAGCCGCAACATGCGCTGGCGGAATTCGATCGGCACATTCGCGCGGCCCTGGAAATATTTCTTCAGCATCGGGCCCGCGACCTCCTGGTCGAAATCCTGCTCGCTGGGCAGCGTCACCATCAGACCGCCCGCCAGATCCTGCGCCAGCCGACTGATCTCATAAGGAAAGCGGGTGACATTATGCTTGCACACATTGGCCAGCATCGCGTCGTTCATGAAGATACCCGACGGCAACGGCTTGGCCTCATGGCTGGACGCGATGGCGGACGAAAAGATCGTTTCGTTGAGATGCGTCATCTCGACCAGCTTGTCCTTCACATGGCTGGCGGCGTCGGCGCCATTATAGTCGGCGATCGCGGCGGCCGCGCCCACCATCACGTCGCCCAGCCCCGTTTTACAGACATAGGAGGCGCGATGATAGGCGGTGAAACGCGCGACCATCTCCTGCGCGAATTCATATTCGCCATCCATCAGCACATGCTCATGGGGAATGAAGACGTCGTCGAACACGACCAGCACTTCCTGCCCGCCATATTGCGCGTTGCCCTTGTCGATGTCGCCTGCTTCCATCGCCCGCGTGTCGCAGGACTGGCGACCATAAATATAGGTGATGCCCTCCGCATCGCCCGGCACCAGCCCGACGACGGCATAGTCGCGATCCTGCTCGCCCATGTTCATCGTCGGCATCACCGCGATCCAGTGGCTGTTGAGGCCGCCGGTCATGTGCGCCTTGGCGCCCTGAACATAGATGCCCTTCTCGGTGCGGCGGCTCACGTGCAGGAACAGGTCGGGATCGGCCTGCTCGCTCGGCCGCTTGGACCGGTCGCCTTTGGGGTCGGTCATGCCCGCGCCCAGGATGATGTTGTTGCGCTGGGCCTCCTTCATGAAGTCCAGATAGCGCCGATGGTAGGATGTGCCGTGTTTCTGGTCGATATCATAGGTGATCGAATGCAGAACGCTGATCGTGTCCAGCCCCGCGCAGCGCTGGAAACAGGTGCCGGTCAACTGGCCCAGCCGCCGCTGCATCCGGTTCTTCATCACCAGATCCTGCGGACTGCCTACGATATGCAGGAAACGATTGACCGGCGCATCGATAAGCAACGAATGGGCGGTCGCCAGTTCCGGGTCTTCCACCGCCAGGTCATAGGTGCGTTTCAGCGCATTGATGGACGGGCGGATGATCGGATGGTCGACCGGTTCGGCTATGCGCTCTCCGAACAGATAGACGGTCACGCCACGATTGCGCAACGACTCCACATAGTCTTCGCCCGTGGCGATTGGCGCAAAGCGCGCCCAGCGCTCTGCGGCGCTCTCCTCGCGGCGCTGCACGCCGGTGTCGATGCGGTCGGGAATGCGGTCGATGGTGGTGGCCATGATGATCTCCTCGGATCGTTTCTCGTCCTACCCGGCGAAACGAATGGGGCTTAGTCTAGGCTTCCCTGTCGGACGCCGACAGGTCAGTATGAGCGACTTAAACTCACCAAATCGGGCAGAACGATATGGCCACGATCGACCGCTATTATTTCCATGTGTGCACCGATGGCGCGCGCCGCCGGGGCGTGGACGTCGACCATCTTCTCCGCGCAGCGGGCATCGCGCCCGCCCAGCTCCATGACCCCACCTGGCGCGGCGATGTCGATGCGATGGCGCGCCTCGTGCGCAGCATATGGCGTGCTCTTGGTGACGAATATATGGGCTACACCGCCCATGCCATGCCGCTCGGCGCCTTCGCCTTCGCCTGCGAAGTCGCGCTCGCCGGCCCCAGCGTCGCCGACGGCTTGCGCCGCGCGATCCGCTTCTACAATCTCGCCAGCCAGGACATCCACACGGTCGCGCACGACAGTCATGATCGTCTGGCCATCGCCGTCCGCTTCGCCGAACCGCAGCGCGACCCGACCCGATATTTCAGCGAGTTCTGGCTCATCATCTGGCATCGACTGGCTTGCTGGCTGGCGGGAGAGACGGTGCCGATGCTGGAAGCGCGCTTCGATTATCCGCGCCCGGACGGCTATTTCGAGGAGTTCAAATATCTCTTCCCCTGTCCCCGGGTTTTCGACGCGGACGATCGCGCCATCGCCATGGATGCCCATGCGCTCAGGGCTCCCGTGCGCCGCAGCAGGGATGAACTGGCGGAGATGCTGCGCGACGCGCCGCTCGCCATGATGTCGATCCCCGCGAGCGACCGCACCCTGTCCCGCAAGGTACGCCTCATGCTGGCGCAGGACCCGGCGCTGGGTGCGGATGGGGTGGCGCAGGCGCTCACGTTCCACCCTGACACGCTGCGCCGCCGCCTGCGTTCAGAAGGAAGCAGCCTCACCACCATTCGCGAAAATGTCCGCCGCGACGCGGCCACCCGCGCGCTCGCCGGCACTGGGCGCAGCGTGGAAGCGATCGCGGCTGCCCTGGGCTATGCCGAACCGCGCAGTTTCACGCGCGCCTTCCATGCGTGGACGGGCATGAGTCCCTCCCGCTACCGCGCCCGCCATGGCGTCGGGCAGGGCGTCGAATTGTCTGCGTGACCCCGAATTCGATCCAGCGTTCCGCTTCGTCGCCGCCGCGCGAATGCTGTCATCCCCTATTACCGTCACCCCAGCGAACGCTTGGCTCTCAGGCGATGGCGCGCTACGCTTGGGGCAAGCACCAAGTTGAACTGCTGCGCCCCGCCGCACGAAACCCCAGCGTTGGCCTTCGGCCGCCCTTCGGGTCGCTGGGGTGACGGGATTTTCATGTCCCTTTCCCGGGAAACATCGTGCGAAATCGCCATTCCGTGTCCCACCTATCCCCGTCGCGGCATCCAAATCGCCGCGCCGACAAAACGCTTCCAATGTAGGATTTCATTTGCTTCAAACTGTCGGATGACAGTCCCCGACTCGCCCCAGATCATCATTCCATTCACACCCGTGCCGTTCGCCCGGCAGCGGCATGATGGCTGGACGCGGCGCACGCAGCAGCGTTTCATCGACGCGCTTGGCGCGCTCGGTTCATTGGGACAGGCGGCGCGCGCCGTCGGCATGACGCGGGCCAGCGCCTATCGGCTGCGCGCGCGCCCAGGCGCGGACAGTTTTGCCGCAGCCTGGGATCAGGCGCTCGACATTGGTCGCGCCCGGATGTTCGACGTCGCCATGACTCGCGCGCTCGACGGGCATACGACCATCCGCATCACGCGCGGCGGAGCCTTCACGCTGGAGCCGGGCATCGCGCGCTATCTGGTGGCGGCGGCGATCCGGGACGCGCCGCCGCTGCCTGCATCAAAAGCGCCATAAGGTGACAGCGGCCTGGGCGTCTTGCGGTGCCTTTGTCACCTTAAGCCGCTTCTCCGCTTCAGTTGCGCAGCACCCATCCGCCATCGATATTGATCGTCTGCCCGGTGATCCACGCCCCTGCGGGCGAACAGAGCAGCAGCAGCGCGCCGACCAGTTCGTCGGGCTGGCCCTTCATCCGCAGCGGGATACGCATCTTCATCATGTCTACCAGCGGCCCTTCGTCCGGGGTCAGCATCTTGCCCGCGTCGCTCTGGGTCATGCCCGGCGCAATGGCGTTGACCGCGATGCCCTTGGGGCCAAGCTCGGTCGCCAGCGTCGTGGTCAGTCCCAGCATCGCGACCTTGCTGACGCCATAGGCGGTCTGCGCCGGAAAGGCGCCGGCCGACAACTGGTTGACGATGCGCCCGTTCCCGCTTTTTTCAAGAAGGGGCAGGGCGGCGCGGCAGCAATTGACCGCGCCCTGCAAGTTGACCTCCATCAGCCGTCGCCACGCGTCCACCGGCATGTCGAGCAGCGGGGTGCCGACCGATTCCACCATCAGCGCAGCATTATTCACCAATATGTCGACGCCCCCGAATTCCGCCTGTGCCGCCGCGACCATGGCATCGACGGCTGCAAGATCGGTGATGTCCACCTGAACGGCGATCGCCTTGCCGCCCGCCGCGACGATCTCGTCGGCGACCAGATGGGCGCCCTCGCCATTGATGTCGGCGACAACCACGGCCGCCCCGGCCGCCGCCAGCCCCGTCGCATAGGCGCGGCCGATGTTATTGCCTCGGCCCCCGGCGCCGGTGACCATCGCCACCTTGCCGTCCAGCCGATAGTGTTCGATCGAAAATGTCATGTCGGGTCTTCCTGCTCAGGCTGGATTTCAGGCGATGGTGACGGTCTTGTAGTGCAGGAATTCGTCGATCCCGGCCTTCCCGCCTTCCTTGCCGAATCCGGAAATGCCGATGCCGCCAAAGGGCGTGTGGGCGTTGATCTGGGTCGCGCCGTTGACATAGACGCCGCCCGCATGAAGCCGTTCGGCCAGCCGATGCACGCGTTTCAGGTCATTGGACTGGATATAGGCCGCCAGCCCATATTCGCTGTTGTTGGCGATGGCGACCGCCTCGTCCTCGTCATGGAACTTCATGACGACCAGCGCCGGTCCGAAAATCTCGACCTGCGCAATCTCGCTGTCCGGGTCGGCATCGGCGATGATCGTCGGTTCGACATAGTTGCCCTTGGCGAGATCCCCGCCGCAACGAGCGCCGCCCATGAGGAAACGGCCCGATCCTTTCGACCGCACCCGGTCGAACATGCCCAGCACCCGCTCGACCGCCGCGGCGTTGATCAGCGGGCCGACCTGCGTGCCTTCCTCGAACGGATTGCCGACCTTGTAGCGGCTGGCGATCGCCGTCAGCTTTTCGAGCACGGCGTCATAGATATCGGCATGGACCAGCAAGCGCGTCGGCAGCGCGCAGCCCTGGCCGGCCAATATGCCGATCGTCCAGAAGATAGCCCGTTCGCAGGCCGCGTCCACGTCCGCGTCCGGGAACAGAAGGCTGGCCGACTTCCCGCCCAGTTCCATAATCGACGGCTTGATCCGGTCGGCGCAGGCCGACATGATCTTGCGCGCAGTGGTCGGCCCCCCGGTGAAGGTGATGAGACCGACCTTGGAATGCCGCACCAGCGCTTCACCCGCCTCCGCCGTGCCCGGCAGGATCGACAGCACGCCGTCGGGCACGCCTGCTTCCTGGGCCAGCCGCGCGAACAGTTCGGGCGCGAAGGGCGTCAGTTCGGCCGGCTTGACGATCACGCAATTCCCCGCCGCCAGCGCCGGGCCGACCTTCATCCCCAGCGAGATCAGCGGCCCGTTCCAGGTGATGATGATGCCTACGATGCCGATCGGTTCGGGAACGGTGTAGGAAAATTCGCCGCGCGTATCGAGCGTGGAGATCATTTCGCCCGACAGCTTGTCGCACCAGCCCGCATAATAGCGGGTCCAGGCGACCGCTGTGCCGACGCTGCCGGTGCCCATCATCAGCGGCGTGCCGCCATCCAGCGCCGCCATCTTGCCGAATTCCTGCGCATTCGCCTCGATCAGGTCGGCCAGCCGGTTGAGGATGGCGCGCCGCTCTTCCGGCCGGGTGCGGCGCCATTGTTCGCGGACCGATTCGGCCTTGGCGACGGCGCGTTCGATTTCCGCCGGGCCGGCCAGCGGGATGCTCTTCTGCACGGCGCCGGTGACAGGGCTGATATGGTCATGGGTTCCGCCCGAACCGGACGAAAGGCTTTCGTGGCCGATGTGGAGGCTGACGTCGGGGGCTTCCAGATTCATGGCAATTCTCTCCTAGCGCATGACGGTGGTCCACGTTCGATTCGGGACTCTTGCATAAGTAAACAGTGGTATACATGGCTTGTCAATTGCGCGTTGCCCTGACATCCTCGCCCGCGATGGCAGACAAAAAACGAGATGCGGAAGCGACCCGCGAACGTATCCTGCTCGCGGCGCGGCAGATTTTTTCCCGCCATGGCTTCGGCGAAACCGGCGTGCGCGACATCGCCCGCCGTGCCGATGTCAGTCCGGGTCTCGTCAGCCGCTATTTCGGGTCTAAGGAGGGACTGTTCGAAGCCGCACTGGAATCGGTGTTCGACCATCGTGTGCTGACGGGCGTACCGCACGAGAATTTCGGCCATGCCTTGCTGGAACGGCTGATCGAGCGCGACGAGAGCGGCGGCCATCCGCTCAACATGATGATGCTCTCGACCTCGGATCAGGGCGCGCGTGCGATCACCGAAAGGCTGGTACGCACAAAGCTCGCCGCCCCGCTTGCCCAATGGTTCGGCACCAGCGATGCGGAGGACCGGGCTGCCCGGCTGCTGTTGGTGACGGCCGGCCTCTTCCTTTACCGGTCGGTATTCCCGCTTGACCCGTTGACCGGCGAACTTAGTCCCGGCATCCGCGGCTGGCTGGAATCCGAATTGCAGGCAATTGTCGCGCCTTGACGCTTCGGCCTGTTCAAACATAGTTGACCTATATATCTATGTTGGTCCAAGGCGTGCAGACTCAGGAGCAGGGCGAAAGGCTGAAATATGGACATTGCAAGGCTTTTCGACATCAGCGGCAAAACCGCCCTCGTCACGGGCGGATCGGGCGGCATCGGCTATATGATCGCCACTGCGCTGGTGCAGGCAGGTTGCAAGGTCTTCATCTGCTCGCGCAAGGAGAAGGATATAGAGGCCGCCGCCGACCGCTTGCGCGCCTTTGGCGACGTGACTGCCATCGCCGCTGACGTTGGCAGCGAAGCGGGCGTGACCAAGGTGGCGGATGTCGTGAATGCGGCCGGTCCGCTGCACATTCTCGTCAATAATGCGGGCACGACCTGGGGTGCGCCGCTTGACCAGTTTCCCCGCGCCGGATTCGAAAAGGTGCTCCAACTCAACCTGCTCGCCCCTTTCGAGATCACCAAGGCGCTGTTGCCCGCCCTGCGGGCCGCCGGTACGGCGGAGGATCCCGCGCGCGTCATCAACATCGCGTCGATCGACGGGATGCAGGTGCCGCTATGGGAAAGCTATCCTTATTCGGCGACCAAGGCGGGCCTCATCCACATGGGCCGCCATATGGGCAAGTTTCTCGCGGGAGAGCATGTCAGCGTGAACACGATCGCGCCGGGCTTCTTCCCTTCGAAGATGACCGCGTCGGTCGCCGATTTCGACAATGAAGTGGATATGGCTGCTGCCGCATCGCCCCTCGGAGCGCGGATAGGCACGGCAGAGGATATTGGCGGCGCCGTGATCTACCTGTCGTCGCGAGCAGGCGCTTGGTTGTCGGGCGTCACCATCCCGGTCGGCGGCGGCCGCGGGACCATCGACAATTGAAGGAATGGGATCATGAGCAAGCCGATCGTCGTCACGGGGGCAGCGGGCATATTGGGAGCGGCCGTGGCCGCGCATCTGGCCAATCAGGGCCTCTCCGTCGTCGGGCTCGACCTGGCCGATAGCGCCGCCGATTTTCCTGGCATCTTCATCGGCGGCGTCGACTTGACCGATACGCAAGCGACCCACGCTGCGTTCGCCCATTCCGCGCTGTCATCCGGCATAGCCGGCCTTGCCAGCATCGCCGGCGGTTTCCGTTGGGAAACGGTGATGGAAGGCAGCCCGGACAGTTGGGATTTCCTCTACCGTATTAATGTCCGTACCGCGCTGAATGCTGCCCGCGCCGCCGTGCCGCTGATGCCGGCGGGAGGCGCCATCGTCCATGTGGGGGCGGCCGCCACGGCAAGGGCCGCCATGGGCATGGGCGCATATACCGCGAGCAAGTCCGGCGTCGCCCGCCTCACCGAAGCGCTCGCCGAGGAGCATAAGGGGCAGGGCATTCGGGTCAACGCAGTGCTGCCTTCGATCATGGACACGCCCGCCAACCGCGCCGACATGGGGGATGCTGACGCTGGCAAATGGGTGACGCCGCTCGAACTCGCGCAGGTCGTCGCCTTCCTACTGTCCGATGCCGCTTCCGCGATCACTGGCGCCAGCCTGCCCGTCACCGGCCGCGTCTGATCGCGCGACGTCCACCATCCAACTGAAAGACCCGCCGCCACCATGTCGATGCCCGCCCTGTTCAAGGATCGCCTGTCCATCCCGGTAATCGCGTCGCCGCTATTCATCATTTCGCAGCCGGACCTGGTGATCGCGCAATGTCGCGCGGGCGTGGTCGGCTCCTTCCCTTCGCTCAACGCGCGCCCTTCCGGCACATTCGAACAATGGTTGCAGAAGCTCAGCAGCAAGTTGACGGATAAGGACGCCCCTTTTGCCGTCAATCTGATCGTCCACAGCACCAATCCTCGGCTGGAGGAGGATCTGGCGCTCTGCGTTAAATATAAGGTGCCGATGGTCATCACGTCGCTCGGTGCGCGCACCGACGTGTTCGAGGCGATCCACAGCTATGGCGGTATCGTGTTCCACGATGTCATCGATAATGGCTTTGCGAAGAAGGCGGTGGAAAAGGGTGCCGACGCGCTGGTCGCCGTTGCGTCCGGGGCGGGCGGCCATGCCGGCACGCTCTCGCCCTTCGCCTTGATCCAGGAAATCCGCAGTTGGTGGGACGGCCCGCTCGCCCTGTCCGGATCAATCGCGACTGGCGATGCGATATTGGGGGCCCAGGCGATGGGCGCCGATCTTGCCTATATGGGCTCGGCCTTCATCGCGACGGAGGAGGCCAATGCGGACCCCGCCTATAAACAGATGATTGTCGACAGTTCCGGCGAGGATATCGTCTATTCCAATCTTTTCACCGGTATCCACGGCAATTATCTCAAGCCGTCCATCCTGCTGGCCGGGCTTGACCCCGACAACCTGCCCGAGTCCGACCCGTCGAAGATGAACTTCGCCGATCTGTCCGACGGCAAGAAAGCCTGGCGCGACATTTGGGGCTGCGGCCAGGGTATCGGCGCGGTCGACGCGGTCGTGCCCGCGGCCAAGCTGGTGGAAAAGCTCGCCGCACAATATGCGGCGGCAAAGGCCCGTATAGCGGGCTGACGCCCGGAAAATCGTTTCGAGGGAGAATGATATGGCGACCGTGGAAGCCAAGGAACAATATTCGCAGCGTGCGATGGAGATCGCCGCGCGAGTCGAAAAATTCGTCAGGAATGTCGTTGTTCCTTATGAAAGCGACACGCGCCGCAACAGCCATGGTCCGTCGGACGAACTGGTGGATGAACTGAAGGGCCTGGCGCGCGAGGCGGGCGTGCTCACGCCCCACATCCTGCCCGATGGCAGCCATCTAACCCAGCGGGAGACCGCGCTGGTCCTGCGCAAGTCGGGCCTGTCGATTCTTGGCCCGCTCGCTTGCAACACCACTGCACCCGACGAGGGCAATATGTACCTGCTGGGCAAGGTCGGCAGTCCCGAACTTAAGGCGCGCTTCCTCAAGCCCCTGGTCGAAGGCAGGATGCGTTCGGCCTTTTTCATGACGGAACCGGCGAGCGAGGACGGCGCAGGATCGGACCCCTCGATGATGAAGACGACCTGCCGCCTAGACGGGAACCACTGGGTCGTGAACGGGCGCAAGAAGTTCATCACCGGCGCTGATGGCGCAGGTGTTGGTATCATCATGGCCAGGGCGCAGGGCGGAACCGCCGATGGTGGCGCCTGCATGTTCATGGTCGATCTGCCCGACCCGGCGATCAGGACGGTGCGCGTGCTCGACACGATCGACGATGCCATGCCCGGCGGCCATGCGGAAATCGAGATCGACAATCTGCGCATCCCCGCCGACCAGATGCTGGGGGAGCCGGGCGAAGGCTTCAAATATGCGCAGGTTCGCCTCAGCCCCGCGCGCCTTTCGCATTGTATGCGCTGGCATGGCGTCGCGGTACGCGCGCACGAGATCGCGGTAGATTATGCCAACCGGCGCAAGGCGTTTTCCAAGCAGTTGATCGACCATGAAGGTGTCGGCTTCATGCTGGCGGAGAATATGATCGACCTCAAGCAGTCGGAACTGATGATCGACTGGTGCGCCGATGTGCTGGACACCGGAAGCCTGGGCACCGTGGAAAGCTCGATGACCAAGGTCGCCGTGTCTGAAGCGCTCAGTCGCGTCGCTGACCGCTGCGTGCAAGTGCTGGGCGGCACCGGCGTCACCCGAGACACGATGGTGGAAGCCTTCTACCGAGAGGTTCGCGCCTTCCGGATCTATGATGGCCCTACCGAAGTGCATAAATGGAGCCTGGCCAAGAAGATCAAGCGCGATTGGAAACATGCCCAGGGCGGCGATCTGGAAACGGCACCTGCAATGGAGGTACGATGAGCTTCGAGGACCAGAAGGGCACGAGCGCCGTCCGCGAACAGCATCGCTTCGACGAAGCGGCGCTCGCGGCGTGGATGCAGGACCATGTGGCAGGCTATCAGGGGCCGCTCATCGTCGAGCAGTTCAAGGGCGGCCAGTCCAACCCGACCTACAAGCTGATCACGCCCGGGCGCAGTTATGTCATGCGCCGCAAGCCGCCCGGCCAACTGGTCAAGGGCGCCCATGCGGTCGATCGCGAGGCGCGCGTCCTCGCGGCGCTCGAAAAGGCCGATTTTCCCGTCGCCCATGTCTATGGTCTGTGCACTGACGACAGCGTCATCGGCACTTGGTTCTTCATCATGGAGATGGTGGAGGGACGCATCATGTGGGATGCGACCTTCCCCGATGTCGATCGTGAGGAGCGCCCCGCCTATTTTGCGGCGATGAACGCCACCATCGCCGCCCTTCACAAGGTCGATTACAAGGCCGTTGGGCTGGAGGATTATGGTCGTCCCGGCAGCTACTTCGAACGGCAGATCGCCCGGTGGTCGAAGCAATATCTGGCGGACGAGGAAGCGGGCCGGAATCCGCATATGGACCGGCTGATCGAATGGCTCCCCACCGCCATCCCGGTAGGGGAGGAGGTTTCGGTCGTCCATGGGGATTTCCGCTCCGACAATATGATCTTTCACCCCAGCGAGCCGCGCATCACCGCCGTGCTGGACTGGGAGCTTTCGACGCTCGGTCATCCGCTTGCCGATTTTGCCTATCATGCGATGATGTACCGGATGCCGCCGCTGATCGTGCCGGGCTTGGCAGGCGCGGACCTCAAGGCGCTCAACATCCCCAGCGAAGAGGAATATCTCGCCGCCTATTGCCGCAACAGCGGCCGGGACTCCTTGCCAGGCTATGATTTCGCCATGGCATTCAACTTCTTCCGCTTCGCTGCGATCATCCATGGCATAAAGGGACGCTATCTGCGCGGTACCGCGGCCAATGCGGAGGCGAAGAGCCGCGCCGACGCTTTTCCAGCACTGGCGGAACTGGCTTGGGACCAGGCGGTGCGCGCGGGCGCCTGAACGTACATCAGGCGATACGCTTGTCGTTCGTTTGCCAGTAGCGGTCGCGAATCTCGCGCTTGTAGAGCTTGCCGGTCTCGTGCCGCGGCAGTTCGCGCTCGAAATCCACTGATCGCGGGCATTTGATCGCACTCAATCTGGCGCGGCAATAAGCGATAAGCTCTTCGGCCAGAGCATCGCCGGCTTCCGTCCAGTCGCGCGGCTGGACCACCGCTTTCACCGCCTCGCCCATGTCCACGTCGGGTACGCCGATTACCGCGACGTCGGCAACCTTGGGATGGAAGCTCAATATATTCTCCGCTTCCTGCGGATAGATGTTCACCCCGCCCGAAATGATCATGAAGCTCTTGCGATCAGTCAGGAACAGATAGCCGTCGGCGTCGAGATAGCCGACATCGCCCAGCGTGGACCAGTCGGCGTGGAGCGGATTGCGCGCATCGGCCGTCTTCTGTTCGTCGTTGAGATATTTGAAGTCCCAGCCGCCCTCGAAATAGACGATCCCCTGCTCGCCGGTGGGCAGTTCATGGCCTGCCTCGTCGCAGATATGGATGGTCCCCCAATCCGCCCGGCCGACCGATCCTTTCTTACGTAGCCATTCCTGCGACGTGATGAAGGTCGATCCATTGCCCTCCGACCCGCCATAATATTCGTAAATAATTGGTCCCAGCCAGTCGATCATCGCCTGCTTGACGTCGACCGGGCAGGGGGCGGCGGCATGGACGACATGGGTGAGGGAAGACAAATCATAACCCAGCCGTTGCCCATCTGGCACGCGCAACAGGCGCAGGAACATCGTCGGCACCATCTGGGTGGAGGTGACGCAATAGGTCTGGATCGCTTCGAGCGCGGCTTCGGGGGTGAACTTGCCCAGCATCACGACCGTCCCGCCCAGCCGCTGGACGGAGGTGGAAAAGGCAAGGGGAGCCGTGTGATAGATTGGCGCGGGGCTGAGGAAGACGGTGTTCGGCCCTACGCCATAGCGGCTTTTCTGTCGGTCGGCGAGCATATGCGGCTCGGTCGCCGGGCCGCCGGTCAGCGGCAGGCGGATTCCCTTGGGCCGTCCGGTCGTGCCGGATGAATAGACCATATGGAAGCCCGCGCTCTCGTCAGCGATCGGAGTGCCCGGGAAAGGCGCGATGGCATCGTGCCAATGGCTCAACCCCGACTTGTCGCTGTCGGCGGTCAGGATGGTCGCGAGTTTCGGACACAGGCCAGGTTGCTGTGCCAGCAGATCGTCGAGCGCAGCCATGCCCGCATCCGCAACCAACAACCGCGCCTCACAATCATTGAGGATATAGGCCGCTTCATCCGCTGTCAGCTTGGTGGAGATCGGTGTGATATAGAGGCCGGCACGCTGCGCTGCCCAGTAAATCTCGAAATAGCGCAGTGTATTGGGCAGCCAAATGGCGATCGTGTCGCCCGCGCCGATGCCAAGAGAGCGGAAATAATGGGCGCCCTGGTTGCCGACCGTTTCCAGCGCGCCATAGGTCAGCGTTTCGCCGGTTTCGGCCAATATGGCAGCAGGTCGGGCCGGTTCGGTGGCGGCGTGAAGGCGCGGATGCATCATGGCTCCTCAAAATAGCGCCCGCGCGCGCCTGGTGAGGCGAGCGCGCGGGCCATGGTGTCAGAATTTATAGCTGCCTGCGATGCCGTAGGAGATCGGCTGCGCCCAGGCGATGGCGTCGCGGGCCGAACTTTCCGAACGCGAATTTGCGTATGTGGCGTCGGTCAGATTGCGTCCCCACAGCGTCAAGCGGACCTGTTCGTTCAGCGACCAGCTGATGTCGGCATCCAGCGTGAAATAGGATGGCTGGCGGATACGCTCCTGGAAACTGTAGTTGATCTTGCTCGACCAATAAGGACGCACGCCGAACGCCACCTCCCCGCCATTGCCGAGCGGGAAGCGGTAATTGGCCGCCGCGCTCAGTGTCAGTTCGGGCGCGCGCAGCATCTGGTTTCCGCTGGCGTCGGCCAGGCTCTGCACATTGCCGCAGTTGCGATCAGGGCAAGGCGCACCGTTGAGAAGCGTGGCGGACGGCGTGAACGCCGGAGCGCCAGGGAAGCGGGTGAATTCGGCATGGGTATAGGCGATCGCCGCGCGCGCATCGAAATTGGCGGACGGGCGCCAGGCCGCATCCAGCTCGAACCCGTAGACCTCGGCTTTCGCCGCGTTGAACAGGCGTGACACCCCGGACGTATAGTCATAGGCCGTGACCTGAATGTCGTTATATTTGTACAGATACGCCGCAGCGTTGAAATCGAGCAGCCGGCTCGCGCTTTTGAAACCGACTTCATAGGCGTCGATCTTCTCCGGCAACACTGGAATGGTCGATGGGGACGAGATGTTGTAGAGGCCGCTCTTGAAGCCCTTGGAAAAGGTCGCATAGATGTTCGACCGATCACCCACGTCATAGCGCAGGCCGAAACGTGGCGTCCACGAATTGAAGGTCGCGGACGTATCGACCGTATAGGCTGCGCCGGGCAGCCCGCGCTTGAACCGGCGCTTTTCGCTGCTGTAACGCACTCCCGCGATGACCGAAACTCTGCCCAGGTCATAGGTGCCGTCAGCAAAGCCGGAAATGGAATCGCTGGTGATGCGCGCCTTGTAGAAAGGACGGCCGTTGAGGTTCCAGCTCTTCGATCCCGCCGCGTTCCAATAATAGAAGGCGCCTATGACCCACGAAAAATCGGCGCCGGGCGGCGACGTGAAATTGATTTCTTGGCTGAAGCTGTCGTTGAACTGGTCGTAGGTCGCATAGGATGCGGGCGCATAACTCGAATCCAGGTCTGTCTCGATATAGTCCTCTTCGGTTCGATAGCCTGAGATCAGGTTCAGCGTTGCGAAGTCGAATTTGATCGATCCGTTGAGCGCCACAGACTCGGTATTGGCGTCGATCCTGGTCGGCAGTTCCTGGCTGACATGGCGGCGATCGGTGGCGACGGGCAGGGAATTGGGGAAGTTGCGGCCTACTGTATTGCCGTTGAGCGAGGTATAGTTGAGGCCAGCCGGATCATTGGTTTCATTGTGCGATCCTGACAGGACGAACTTCACGTCGTCGCTGGGTTCGAACAGCAATTTGGACCGCAGGTCCAGGCTCGACTGCTCACCGCGCAGCGCATTGGTGCGAAGGTCGCGCACGAACCCGTCCGAACTGCGATAATAAGTGGAGAGATCCGCCGCCAGCGTATCGGTCAGCCCGGTGGTCACATAAGCGCTCAACTTATATTCGTTGAACCGCCCGTAGCTGGCGTTGATCTGGCCGGACAGACCATGACTGGGGTCGCGCGTCGTGATGAGGATCGCGCCGCCGGTGGCGTTGCGCCCGAACAGGGTGCCCTGCGGCCCCTTCAAAATCTGCACGGATTCCAGATTGGCCAGGTCGAACATCGCGCCGGTCTGGCTGGCGACATAGACCCCATCGACATATATGGCGACATTCGATTCCGCGCCTCCACCCTGCACGCTGGCGCCGATGCCGCGCACGGTGGGTTGCAGATATGCGCCGGTCTTGTTGATGATGACGCCCGGTGCCTGGCGCGTGAGGTCGTCCATGCCGTTGACGCCGGCGCGGGTCAGCTGCTCGCCGCTGATCGCTACGATGGATGCGGGCACGTCTACCAAACGCTCCTCGCGCCGCTGTGCGGTGACGATGATGTCGGTATAGCCATCGGATCGCACGTCTGCCTGTGACGTGGCGGATGTTTGGGCTTGGGCCGACATCGCGGCCGTCATGGCGATCATGGATGCTGCGCCGGACGCAGCACGACATACGCACTTCATCATCTCTCTCCCATCCTGTCTTCTTCGTCTTTTATGCCGTCGAGAAACTACGGCGCGGCACAATTGTCAATCGGATAGACTCAAATCGATAGCGATATAAATGTGCGGGCTGGCAAAGCCGGGCGGCCCTTCCTAGAAGTAGGGTCATGACCGCCGACTATTCCTTCCTTCCCTCGCGCAATGTCGCGGACCAAATCGCCTCCACGCTGCGCAGCGAAATTGCCGCCGGCACCTGGGGCGTGGGGCAGATGCTGCCGGCCGAACATCAATTGATGGAGCGGTTCGGCGTGTCGCGCCCGTCCTGCCGCGAAGCCTTGCGCATCCTCCAATCGGAAGGATTGCTGGAAATTCAGCGCGGCAATCGGGGCGGCGCGCGGGTCGTTCCGCCCGATCCCAGCCGAATCGCCCTGTTCGCGGGCGTGTTCCTGCAAATGCGCAATGCGACGATCACCGAAGTTTTCGAGACGCGCATGACGATCGAACCTGCCGCGGTCCGCTCCTTCACCCGCCATGGCACCCGCGAGATACTGTCCCAACTCGCACAAAATGCCGCGTCGCAGCGTTTCATCGTCCATGACCGGCCGAGCTTCTACCAGCGCGGCCGCGATTTTCGCGAGTTGCTCGTGCGCAATTGCGGCAGCGAATCGCTGCGGCTCCTGTGTCTGGTGATCGGCGAGATTGCCGACATGCAGCTATCCGTCCTGTCTCGCGCGCTGCCGCACGATCCCGACCAGGAGAGCCGTTTCCTGACCGCAATCCGCATTAAGGAGGAAATGATCGCCCATATCGAGGCGGGCGACGGAGAGGCGGCAGGGCAAAGCTGGCACGGCTATCTGCGTTACTATCTCGACCGGCTCCATGAAATCACGCCGCCCGAAACCCGCACGATGAAGCCGTTTCCGCTCGACTGAAACCACGCCTTTACGCCATTGCGCACAAATCGCTTTCGGATTGCTGCCAAATCGCTACCGTATAGGGGTCAGGCCGCAAAAGGCCGGCGAGGAGAGGGCAGGTCATGAGCGGTACGGTGACGGCAGAAAATCGCGTGGGAAATGCTGCCACTCCCATGGACGATCACGGCTATCCCCGGCCGATCGTCGCCTGGACCAGCACCATCATCCTCATGTTGCTCTTTGCGACGGCCTATCTTGACCGGCAGATCATATCGCTGATGGTCAAGCCCATCCGCGCGGAATTCGGCGTCGGCGATTTCGAGGTCAGCCTGCTACAGGGGTTCGCCTTCGCCGTGCTTTACGCTCTGTGCGGCCTCCCGCTCGGCATGGCTGTCGATCGCTATCCGCGCCGCTGGATCGTCATGGGCGGCGTCCTCATCTGGTCCTGCGCCGCCATGGCGGCGGGTCTCGCCACCAGCTACAGTCATATATTGATCGCCCGCATTTTCGTGGGCGCGGGGGAGGCGGCTCTGGCGCCCGCCGCCTATTCCATCTTGTCGGACCTGTTCCCCAAGCGGCGTCTGACCTTCGCGCTGGGAGTCTTCATGATTGGCGCATTGCTTGGCGCGGAAGGCTCTCTGGCGATCGGTGGTTATATCCTGCACATGGCCGCCAACGGCATTGCCGTCCCCTTGCTTGGCCGGCTGGAGGCATGGCGGTTCGCCTTTGTTGTCACCGCGCTGCCAGGCTTCGTCCTCGCGGCGCTGGCCATCTTCATCCATGAACCTGAGCGTACGCGACCGGCCGGCGTGGGCGCGGGATGGGGCGACGTGTTCCGCTTCATGGCCAGTCGCAAGGCCTTCTATTTCTGCCAGATTCTCGGTTTCTCGCTGGTCATGGGGCTCGTCTATGCGCGGCTTGCCTGGAATCCGACCTTCCTCATCCGTTCCTTCGGCTGGAGCGTGCAGCAGGCGGGCTATGCGTTGGGCGCCTTCGGTCTGGTTACGGGCGTCGCGGCCCTGCTGATCGGCGGACGCATCGTCGACTGGATGTTCGCGCGTGGCCAGCGGGACGCGCATTTCCGCTATTATGTCGTGGGCGGCGTCGTAATGGGCCTGTTCGGTGTTACAACCTATCTTGCGCCGAACCCGACCTTGTTCTTCGCCGGATCGCTGATCATCATCTTCCCGCTGAACATGGGCGCGATCGGCGCGTCGGCCGTGCAGGTCGCGACGCCGCCGCACCTGCGCGGGCGGATATCTGCGCTCTATCTGATGAGCGTGGCTCTGTTCGGAATGACCCTGGGGCCAGCGGTCGTCGGTTTCCTGACGCAGCATATATTCGCCACCGACGCGAGCATCGGTCTCGCGCTGGCCTGGACCTACGGCGTCCTTGGCCCGATCACCGCGCTGCTCTTTTTCATCGGCCTCGCGCCGATGCGCGAGGCCGTCGCGCGGGAAGGCGAATGGTAACGAATGCGCTTCGTCGATTTCTCCTTTTTCTCCCGATCATTCTTCCATATCAGAAACAGGAACCTGTTTAAGAAAGGGCGGTGAGGATGAGGATCGACGGCACTATGGCGGTGACTGGCGCAGGCGGCGGCATCGGCCTTGGCATCGCTGCAGAATCCGCGCGGCGGGGCTACAGGACATTGGCGCTCATCTATGAAGAGGCGCAGCGCGCCGATGTGGAGCAGGCGGTGCATGGTTTGCCCGGCGCGGTCGACGTTCAGGTGCTCGACATAACCCGGCCGGGCGATTTCGCCTTTCCAGATGATCTCGACGTGCTGGTCAACAATGCCGGCATCCGCCTCAAGAATCTTCCGATCGAACATATCCCGCTCGAAGAATGGCGGCTCTATTTCGAAGTCAATTTTCTCGGCCATGTCGCCATGACACAGCGTGCCATCCCGATCATGCGCGCACGACACAAAGGATTGATCTGCAACATCAATTCCGGATCGATCTATAATCCCATGCCCTTCCTCGCACCCTACCGCGCGACCAAGGGCGCGATGATGGCCTTTACCGAAACCTTGCGGGCTGAGGTGGAACAGTTCGGCATCTCCGTTCTGGAAATCCTGCCCGGCGCGGTCAAGACCGGTATCAACAAGGAGTCTGTTACGGTCCGTGTCGCACACGCGATCGAATATCCTGCCTATGAAGCCATGGCGAAGCGTCAGCGCGAACTGTTCGCGGGCGATTTCACCATCTGGTCGATCGAGGATGCCGCCCGCTTCATCGTCGATGCGATGGAGGACAATAAGGGGCGGATGCGTCATGGGAGCGACCCCAGCAGCGACGCGATGGCCGTGTCCGGCTGGCGCCCCAATGGCGGTGAGGAGCAGATCGCCAATTTCATCGCGATGATCGACCCGACCAAGCAGCGATAAGGCGTCAGCGAGGCGAGGTGGGCTGGCCAACCTGTATAACTATGTTATGGGCAAAATCCATAAATCAGAGGAGCCCGTATGAGCCAATATGAGGATATCGCCCTTTCCGTCGCCGACCGTATCGGGACCCTGACCCTTAACCGGCCCGAAAAGGGCAATACGCTGCGCCCGCAGACTATGGAGGAAATCTGTCGGGGCATGGACGCGCTGACTGCCGACCCTGCCGTGTCTGTGATCGTGCTGGCAGCGGCGGGCAAACATTTCTGCGCGGGCGCCGATTTTGCCTTTCTCGATGAACTCACCCGCACCCCGGCGCCGCAGATCAAGGCGCAGATCTACTCCCATTTCCAGGGCGCAGCCAAGCGCATCTACCATTGTCCAAAACCCACGGTTGCGTTGGTGCAGGGGGCCGCCGTCACCGTCGGCTGCGAATTGTCGCTCGCCTGCGACTTCCGCATTGTGGCGGACAATGCCTTCTTTCAGGAAAGCTGGATCAAACTGGGCATCATGCCGCCGCTGGGTGGCGTCTTTCTGTTGCCGCGGCTCGTCGGCCTTGGCCGTGCCACACAGATCGTGCTGCGCGGCCTGCCAGTCAAGGCGCTGGAGGCTGAGCGGATCGGTCTGGCGTCCGAACTGGTCGGGATCGACGCGCTGGCCGATCGCGGCCGGGAACTGGCGCTGGAACTCGCCGCCATCGCTCCCCTCGCCTATGCACAGGTGAAGGAAGCGCTGCATCGCGGGTTGGAGACATCCATGGAGGCGGAATGGTCCACCAACGTCCTCAACCAGGCGATCCTGCTGGGCACGGAGGATTTCAAGGAAGGGCTGGATGCGGTAAAGAGCAAGCGTGCGCCGGTATTCACCGGTAAATAATGTAGCGTGACGGAAGTCGGCTCCAGTCAGTCAATCCTGACTGGAGCGACTCCTATGCTTCAGAACGCCAGAAAGAGTGAGGCCGACCCCAGCAGCACATTCTTGTATCCCGGTAGGAACGTCGGGTTGAACACATATTGCAGTGCGGGTGCGATACGGACGCCGGGGCCCAGATGGACTGCATAGGCACCCGATATGCCGACTTGGTGCCGGGCGGTGTCGATTCCGCGCAGCGCATAGGATGCGTGCAGGTCTTCGCTGAACCGATTGTAACTGACGGTCAGGTTTAAAGAATCGGTCGGCCTGGCGTTGAATGGGCCAACATAATAGGCCCGTATCTCGCCCGCATGGCTGAAAGCACTGACTGATTTGCGCGCCGCGCTGTAGCTGGCGCCCAGATAAAGGCCTCGGAAGAACAATTGGTTGTCGGGCCGGGTCGCCTGATAATCAATCAGCGCGTAATAGGAATAATTATGGTCGCTGCCGCCCAGGAAGCGGTCATAATCCGACATGTTGTAGAGATAGCCCGCCCGCGCCCAGAAGCGGCGCTGCGTGGGAGATGCTTTGCGCCGGATACCCACTTCGCCGATATCAAGAGCTTTGGCATTATGCTGATGCCAATCAAGGCCGATTCCGTTCGTTCGGATTTCTTCTGCAATTCCGCGGGGGTTGAGCGATCGCTGCACCCCGCCCAGCAGGTAAAGGCTCTTCTTGCCGTTGATCTGGACGTTGACGCCAGGCGTGGTGGCCGGTTCTGCGCTCAGGCCAGCCTGAACGGGCAGCAGCGAGACAAGCCCCGTCGTCAATGTCGGATTCCCGCCGGTGATAAGGCCCGCGAAATGCAGATAATTCTGCAAGAAGCCCGCTTTCACCTCCACCGTATGATTGGCGAAGCCATGATAGATGGACAGCGTCTTGAAGGTGATCGAATTGCGGCATTGGGGGCGAAGCTTGTTACCGAATAGCCGCCGCCGACCGTCAGCATCGTGTCGCCCAGGGCGATGTCGTCCAGCGTCTTGGTGACGTAGATGTTGAGCGCGTTGTTGCGCAGCGTAAATTTCTGGCCATTGTAGACCTGTGGATCGCTCGGCATACCGGTGGCGGTCAGAGATGTTTGAACTGACGAAGCCGACTGCATCTCGACCCCGATGCCGTGATCGGCCAGCGCGTCGCGAAAGCCGCCGCGATTGCCCACGATAGTGTCGATGATGCCCGGGAACTGCGTTGTCAGCATGGGTTCGCGTAACTTGTCGAAGCGCGCATAGTCTTTGGGATTGCGTTTTGCCGGCCTGCCCGTTGGCGCAAGCGATGAGGATCCGGGTGATAAGCGCGATAATGGAGAGCCGGTCTTGTCCGATTGTTCAGGCTGTGTCGCACCCTTGTTCGGCATTGGATCGGCAGGACCATGCTGCGCGCTCTGGGCGCTGGCCGCGCCAGTCCAGCACAGGCTGCATGTGACGGCCAGAGCGCCCAACGACAGAGTTGAACGCGAAAGGCGGCTCATTCTAAGTAACGGCAATGCATACTCTCCCGACCCGAAAACAGGAACCTATTTATATAAGTTTGTCCCGTAGCGAGGCCGCAGGTTGAGCGCTAGTCCGATCATGGGCTGCAGATTGGGTGCGCAGCGATTTTTTGGGAAAATTGAGGCGGGTCACTGAATTTTGCGACGAATGGACCTTTCCGAAGGCAGATTATTCGTGGCCAAGTGGCTGACAAAATAGGCAGAAAACGAATCACGACCGGCGGTGCGGTCGTGCGTGGACCTTTGGGATTGTCCTCACCCAATGCCCTACCAAGTGCCGCCGTCCACGCGGAGCAGCGTGCCGGTGGTGTAACTTGAGGCCGGACTGGCGAGGTAGAGCGCTGACGTTATCACCTCCTCGGGTCGACCGGGCCGGTTCAGGGCATTGCGTGCCGTCTCGCGAGCCTCGGGCGTCCAGGCATCGGCGATGTCGGTCAGGAATGGCCCGGCCGACAGCGTATTCACACGCACCTTGGGTGCATATTCATGCGCCATCGACAGCGTCATTGCGTTCAGAGCGGCCTTGGATGAGCCGTAGGGGATGATTCCCGGCAGCGGCATCACGCCCCCTGTCGAGGATATGTTGATGATCGTGCCGCCATCGCCATCATACATCCGCTTGCCGATCTGGCTGGCAAGCCGGAACGGCCCCTTGAAATTCAGGTTCAGCACGCTGTCGAAAAGCTTTTCAGTCACTTCGTGGCTGGGGCAATAGGGACTCATGCCCGCATTGTTGACCAAAATGTCGACCTTGCCGAACTGCGCATAGCTGCCCTCGATCAGAGCGTCGATATCGTCCCATCGCCCGCAATGCGCCGACCAGGCCAGCGCTTTGCGGCCTTTCGCCCGCACCTGCGCGGCCACTTCCTCGCACGCCTCCAGCTTGCGGCTGGCGATGATGAGGTCCGCGCCATGCTCGGCAAAGGCTAGCACCATCTCCCGTCCCAGCCCGCGGCTGCCGCCCGTGACCAGCGCAACCTTCCCGGTCAGGTCGAACAGCGGATCGCTCATGCCGCCACCTCCAGCGTCGAGTCGGCCAGGATGTCGGCATATCTGGCGCGCACCGCTGTCAGCCGGTCGGGAATGTGCTCGGTCGGGAACAGACCTTGGGACGGCCTGGCTTTGCGGGTATAGGCCTTGGCGACTTGCACCTTGTGCACCTCGGTTGGCCCGTCGGCCAGCGCCAGGCTGGGCAGGCTCATCCACATGGCCGACAGCACGGTTTCGTTCGTGACGCCATAGCTGCCGTGGATCTGGATCGCGCGCTGCACCACGTCATGGTAGATTTTGGCCATCTGTACCTTGCACATCGCGATCAGCGTGCGCGCAGCCCCATGCGGCTCGTTGTCGATCACCCAGGCCGTCTTCAGCACCAGCATCCGAAACTGCTCGATCTCGATCGCCGTGTCGGCGATCATGCCCTGCACGAACTGGTGATCGGCCAGAAGCTTGCCTTGCGTGCGGCGCGACACGACGCGCTCCTGCATCATCTCGAACGCACGCTGGCAGCGTCCGACCGTCCGCATGGCGTGATGGACGCGGCCGCCGCCTAGCCGCGCCTGCGCGACCTTGAAGCCGTCGCCCGGCGCACCAAGCATCGCGTCGAGCGGCACGCGCACCTGATTATAATGAATATAGCCGTGGATGCCGTGGCTGTCGTCCAGCGGGTCGTCGCCGATCGTGCCGACATTGCGGATGATTTCGATGCCAGGCGTTTCCGCCGGCACGACCAGCATCGACATGCGGCTGTGCGCTGGTGCGTCCGGGTCTGTCACCGCCATCACGATCAGGAACGATGCGTAGCGTGCGTTGGATGAGAACCATTTATAGCCCTCGATCACCCATTCGTCGCCATCGCGTGCCGCGCGGCACTCGAATTCCTTGGGGTCGGCCCCCGCCTGTGGCTCGGTCATCGAAAAGCAGGACACGATGTCGCCGTCGAGCAGTGGCTGGAGGTAACGCGCCTTCTGCTCCGGCGTGCCGAACATCGCCAAGATCTCGGCATTGCCGGTATCAGGCGCGGCGGTGCCGAAGATGGTCGGCGCCCAATAGGAGCGGCCGATAATCTCGTTCATATAGGCGAGCTTCATCTGACCATAGCCCTTGCCGCCCAGATGGGGGTCGAGATGGCAGGCCCACAGGCCCTGCGCCTTCACCTGGTCCTGCAACGGCGCAATGATGGCGCGCGCCTTGGCATTGCTTGTATCATAGGGGTCGCCATGATGCGGGAAGAGCAGGTCGATCGGTTCGCATTCGGTCTTCACGAAGTCGAGCATCCAGTCGAGCTTGGCTTGGAACGCGGGGTCTACGGTAAAATCCATGACTCTATCCTCTCAGATCCTATGGGGATGTCAGCCGATCCGGCGGATCAGGTCCGCGGCGTTGGCGAAGCTTTCGAGCACCAGGCGGGAAAAGAAGACGCCCGTCTCGTGGGACAATATGCCTGCCTGCGACTGCGCGACCTTATATTCCAGGATGCACCCGCCCTTGAACATGGCCAGGATTGCATAATAGTCGAAATCAGCCATGTCCCGACCCGTGCCAGCCGCATAATAGCGAGCCATTTCCTGCCGCGTCGGCCAGTTCTCGCTATTATAGAGCCGCTTGGAGGGCAGCACGTCCGGAACTGCCTCGTCCCGCATCGCGTTGGTGAAGGAGGCAAGGTCCAGCAGCGGATCGCCGATTGTCGATAGCTCCCAATCGATCAGCGCGTTGAGACGGCAGGGCGGTCCGTCGGCGAACAGTGCGTTGGGCGTGCCGACGTCGCCATGGATGATCCCGGCCTTGAAGGAGGAGGGGATGTTGGCGCGCAACCAGTCGCGCGTCAGTTCATATCCCGGCAACTCACGGCCAGGATAATCATAGAGTTCCTTGTAGCTCAGCAGTTGGCCTTCCCAGCGATCGACCTGCCGTTCCAGATAATTGTCCGGCTTGCCAAAGCCTTCGAGCCCGACCGCCTTGTAGTCGACATTGGCAAGCGCCACGAGTCCGTCGACCATCGCATAAGCAACGCCATATTCGTAGGGTGCCCGGTCAAACGGCGCCTGGTGATAGATATGCTCGTCTATGATCGACGCGGCCCAGCCATCAACCTTGTCCATTATATAGAAGGGCGCGCCGATCACGTCGGCGTCGGCGCAGCTGCCCCGGCAGATCGGGTGCGGCACGGGTGTACCGTTGAGCGCGGTCAGCACGCGCGCCTCGCGCAGCACGCTCTTCTCGCTGCCCGGGGGCGCGATAACCGGCGGGCGGCGCAACACCATCGTCTCGCCGCCGCGCTCCAGGGACAGTATTACGTTGCTGGTGCCGCCATGGATCTTGCTTGCGGTCAGCGGGCCGTCGCCCAATTGCGGAATATGTTCGTCGAGCCAAGCCGTCAGTTTGGGGATGTCGACCAGGCCATTCAGATCATCGCTCATGCATCATCTCCCGCTTCGTCGCGTTCAGCCATCACGCGCAGATTTTCGTTCAGTCCCATGCGGATGGTGCGCAGGTCCGCGACCGCGCGCGCGATCAGCGCCGGGTCGATCCCCTCTGTCAGCAGCGTGGCGAGGCGCAATCCTTCCGCATCATCGCCTTCGCGCAGCGCCGTACCCTGCGGCGTGGGAATCAGCAGGCGCGCGCGCTTGTGATCGGGATTGTCCTGCCATTCGATCAGGCCCCGCGCCGCCAGTGCATCGGCGGCGCGCTGGATGACCTGGCGCGGATGCCCGAGCGACCTTCCTATCTGGGGCACCGTGGAGGGGCGCGGCGCATGGGTGACGGCGGTGAGCACCACATTCTCGACCTCCGTCAGGTCATGCGCTTCCCGAATGGAGCGAAAGGCCAGATCGGTGCGCCCGCGCGCGCGGGAGATCTCGTCGACAAGCTGGATGAAAATTTCGCCGCGCTGTAACATGACATATAAATTCCATAATGGAACATAAGTGTCAAATGGAAATTAACGCCCGGCGTAAGGCTGGTACTGCCAAAAGAAAGACCCCCGAAGCGCAATCGCGCTTCGGGGGTCTGCTCGTCCGTGTGAAAGGCTGTGTTAGATGCGTTCGATGATGATTGCAGGGGCCATGCCGCCTGCGGCGCACATCGTGACCAGGCCGTAGCGGCCGCCAGTGCGCTCCAGTTCATCGAGAACGGTACCGATCAGGATGGCCCCCGTCGCGCCGATGGGATGGCCAAGCGCGATCGAACCGCCATTGACGTTCACCTTCGCGCGATCGAGGTCGAGGTCACGGATGAACTTCTCGGCGACTACCGCAAATGCCTCGTTGATCTCCCACAGGTCGATATCGTCCTTGGTGAGGCCCGCCTTGGCCAACACCTTTTTGGCGGCAGGTACCGGTGCATTAAGCATCAGGGTCGCGTCGTCGCCGACATTGGCGGTCGCGACGATCCGGGCGCGGGGTTTCAGGCCATGCGCTTCGGCATAATCCTTGGACGCCAGCAGCACGGCCGCAGCGCCATCCACCACGCCCGATGAATTGCCGGCGTGATGAAAATGCTCGATCGTGAGGTCGGGGAATTTCTGATTGATCAGGCTGCGCGGCGTATTGCCCTCCGCATCGATCGCCATGTCGGCGATGGCGGTGAAGGAAGGCTTGAGCGCAGCCAGGCCTTCGGCCGTGGTCTGCGGACGGGGAAATTCGTCCTTCACCAGCACGACATGGCCTGCATCATCGATCACCGGCACCACCGACTTGTCGAAACGCCCTTCGGCCATGGCGCGTTCGGCCCGCTTCTGGCTTTCCAGACCCAGCGCGTCGAGTGCCTCGCGGCTGATGCCCTCCATACTGGCGATGGCATCGCCGCACACGCCCTGATGCGACTGGGGATGGACCGCCTGAAGCCGCGCATTGCCCGAGCCCATGCCCAGTGGCATGATGCCTGCGGCCATTTCTTCCTGCGTCATGGTCGCCGTGAGCGACATCATTTCGGTGCCCCCGGCGACGACCAGATCCTCCATCCCGGCCATGATCTGGGCTGCGGCTATGCTCACGGCGGTGATGCCGCCGCCGCAGAAGCGATCCAGCGTCATGCCGCTAGCTTTGGGGTCGTAGCCTGCATCCAGCGCCGCCATGCGGCCCATGTCGCCGCCCTGCTTGCCCTTCTGGGTCGACGTGGACCAGATCACGTCATCGACGTCGGCCGTGTTCAGCTGGTTGCGCTCCGCGATCGCCTTGAGAACGGTCGCGGCCAGATGCTGGGGGTGCATGTGGGCGAGCGCGCCCTTTCCGACCTTGCCTATTCCGCGCGGGGTACGGACGGCGTCGATGATATAGGCTTCGGACACATTCTTCTCCTGGGTTGCACAATGGCTCGCTGCCTGCCAAGGCGAGTAACTCGATTCACCTCGACTACTTAGTTGATGATGTGATGCAAAGCAAAAATTTCCGATGCCGTCGTGGAGTCGACTGTCTGCAGCGATCGAGCCGGCCGATCACCTCTGCCGCGCAAGACGAATATGGGAGGATTCTGTGTCCGACAATCGCCCCGTCATTCTGATCACCGGCGCCTGTGGCGGCATGGGCCAGGCCTGCGCCCGGCTGTTGGGCCATCGCTACCGTCTGGCTTTGACCGACATGGACCAGGCGAGGCTGGATATCCTCGCCGACACGCTGGCGGACGAAGGGCATGAGGTCTTGGTGCGGATCGCGGGCGATATGGGTGACATAACCGTTCCCGCGACAATCGTGCGTGCCGCGCGCGCGGAGGGGCGGCTGGCGGGCGTCGTTCATGCCGCCGGGCTTTCCCCGGCGCTCGCGCCCTGGGACAAGATCCTCATGGCCAATCTGGTCGCAACCGAACGGCTGTTGCAGCAGATGGTGCGGGTAGGGGACCGCTATGGCGCCGGGTCGCCCGCCTATAATTATAGCAAGGCGGCGGTCATCCGCATGTGCGAGCGTCGCGCCGCCGCCTGGGCAAGGGTCGGAAGGCGGATCGTCTCAATCTCGCCGGGGACGATGCGGACCCCCATGGGAGTCAAGGAGGCAGCGGACAATCCCGCCGCCCGTGCGGCGATCGTCGCCACGCCGTTCGGTATGGGATCGGTGCTGCATATCGCCAATGCCGTGGATTTCCTGCTGTCAGAGCGCGCCGGCTTCATCACTGGCACAGACCTGCGTATCGACGGCGGGCTGGTGCCTGCCATTCGCCAGACGAGAGCCGCCGAGGGGTAAGGATCGACAGCCCGTTCTTGATCCCAACCTTCGTCCATCTTCATCCATCATCGCCGTGAGGAATCCCGTGTCCAAAGTCTTGTTCGAACTGCGCGCCACTCATAATTCCCATCGCTTCCATTTGCCGGTGACGATGGACCTGTGCGTTGGCCTGCCAGAACGTCGTTTCCTCTTCGGCGGAGTGGGGCTGGCGGCTGCGATCGACGCGATGCAGCGAACGAGTGGCCGCCCGGTCATTTGGGCGACCGCCCATTATCTTTCCTTTGCGCGACCGGGATCGACGGTTGACCTGGACGTCTGGATCCCTGTCGCGGGCAACCAGACCAGCCAGGCCCAGGTGCTCGAACATATAGAAGACGGCAAGATCATAAGTGTCATCGCGGCGCTGGGCGCGCGGGATAGCGCAATTTCCGATCAATGGGTGCCGATGCCCCGGGTCGCGCCGCCTGGGGACTGCCCGGCGGTCGAAAGCTGGCGCGCGGGTGAAGATGGCCTGCAAAGCCGGTTCGAGGTGCGGCTCGCCCATGGGCGGTACCCGGATGGGCAGCGGCCCGAAGGCCGTAGCGATGATGGTCGGGTCGCCTTCTGGATCCGCTCTAACGAGGGGTTGCTGGCCGACCCGTTGCTGCTGGCGGTTGTCGCGGACTATATCTCCGTCGCGATCGGCAATGCGATCGGCGCCTTTGCCGGCGGCAACAGCCTGGACAACACCATCCGCTATGCGCGGATAGAACCGGCTGAATGGATATTGTGCGACATCCGTATCGAATCGATCCACCATGGTGTGGTTCACGGCACCATGCACCTGTTCGACGAGACCGGGCTTTTGATGGCGACTGCCAGTCAGTCGCTGATCCTGCGGATGCACGAGACGCCGCAGCAACTTGCCGCGCGCCGGGCAGGCACTGCACCGTCCACGCCTCCCGCATAACCATTCGGGCATGAAGTCCCGCCTATCGTCTTTGGAATAGAGTGCCTCTTTTTATCGGTCGATATATCGCAGTGCAGCATAAGCAGGATGAAATGACAAATGTTGGATCAAGAGAACCACTTGCCGTCAGACGGCGTCGGGATGGACGATGCAACGCCGATCGCCGTCGATGGCTGGCGGCCGCTGGACCGTGTTGCGGTCACGGGGTTTGAAACTGCGCTACCCCCGCTCGATGTGCGGGCCGTGCCCGGCGGCGCCGAGATGCGCGTCCAGCCCCATACCGGTTGCGCCAACGTGATGGGCTCGCTGCACGGCGGCTTTCTCTCGGCGATCGCGGAACAATCGCTGTTCCTGCCTCTTTACCTGCATGGCCGGTGCAGCCGTGGCGGCATCGTCGTCATCGACTTCACGCTCAGTTTCCTTGCCAGCGGCGACATCGCCACGCCGATCGTCGCCCGGCTCGAACTGCTGCGTGAAACAGGGCGCATGGCGTTTGTGCGGGGCACATTATGGCAAGGCGACGTCGCCATCACCGCCTACAGCGGCACGGTGCGCAAGCTCGACAAGCGGTAGCCGGCGAGGGGCGCTATCGCTTTCCGAAAGTGGCGCCGACCCGGTTCGCAAAATCCGGCCCTACGCCTGGGCTGGCGACTATCTCATGGGCCAGTCCCGCCTCCAGCGTCATGCCATCGGATGCGTTGAGCAGTGCCTTGTTGCCGCGATGGCTGTGCCAGGACAATGCCATGATATCGCGGGTCAGCCGTTCCAGTTCGGCCTCGAACATGTCATCCGCCACGCATAGGTTGACCAAGCCCATCGCTTCGGCCTGACGCCCGTCATATTCGCGTGCAGTAAACATCATCTCGCGGGCCTTGTGCTGGCCTACCCGGCGCGGCAGGCGCTGGGTCATGCCCCATCCGGGCACCAGTGCCCATTTGCCGTGAGTGTCAGCAAAACGCGAGGATTGCGTCGCCAGGATGATGTCCGCCGCCAGCACCAGTTCCAGCCCGCCAGTGAAGCAGGGGCCGTGCACCGCCGCGATGACGGGTTGGGGCAGGTTCGCTAGCCGCGTGATCGTTGCTGCCTGAAAGAAGCGGCGCGGTGGCTTCTGCTGCTTGCCAAGGTCCGCACCCGCGCTGAAGACTGGCCCCGCCGCGCGCAGCACCACCGCGCCGATCCGGTCGGTTTCTCCCTCCAGATCGCCCAGGTGAGCGTCGAGCGCCGCGAACATGGCGACGTTGAGCGCGTTGCGCTTGTCCAGGCGATTGAGCGTCAACGTAGCGACGCCATCGGCATCGCTCCGTAGGACGAGCATTGAGTCATCGGTCATGCCCTCTCTATCTCGCCATCCGTTGCGCTTGTCCATCACAGATATATAACCTAGTTGACAATGATGGGCGAATGGGGCCACGCCGCTGCGACAAGGCGGATGAGGAGGTGCGGTTGGGCAAGCTGGACGGACGAGTGGCCATCGTGACCGGTGGAGGGCGGGGCATCGGTCGTGCCGCGGCGGAACTGTTCGCAAGCGAGGGCGCGCAGGTCGTAGTAGCGACGCGGTCGGCCGGACCAGGACAGGACGTCGTTGACGCTATTACCGAAACCGGCGGCACCGCCGTCCTTGACACGCTCGACATGGGCGATCGCCAGGCGGTGCGGGCGATGGTGATGCGCGCCGGGGATCGCTTCGGCCGGATCGACATCATTCTGCACAATGCCGCCTATCTCATGCCAGCGAGCCTCGCCGACATGCCCGACGATGTGCTCGACAGCATGTTCGACGTCGGTATCAAGGCCGCCTTCTGGCTGACGAAGGATGCACTCCCCTGGCTGGCCAAAAGTCCGGCGGGCCGCATCCTCGTCACCTCCTCGGTCGCTGGTAATCGCAAGTCGCTGCCTGGCCGCGTCCATTATGGATCGGCCAAAATGGCCGTGACGGGGTTCGTCCGGGGCGCGGCGCTGGAATTGGCGCGTAGGGGTATCACCGTGAACGCGATCGAGCCGGGCCTCACGCGCACGCACGCGCTTGAGTGCAACGCTACCGAAGAACAGATCGCCGCCATGGGCGCGCAGGTTCCTGTTGGCCGCCCCGGTACACCACAAGAGATTGCGGCCGGATTCCTGTTTCTGGCGTCGGACGAGGCTGCCTACACCACCGGGCAGACATTGACGATGGATGGCGGCGCATCGCTCGGCGATCCGCACGGCCTTCTGAGTGAACGGGAGGACTGATTTCCATGGTCATGAAACGCAATCATTATACGCCCGAACAGGAGCAGTTTCGCGAAGCCTTCCGCCGCTTTCTGGAGCGGGAAGTCGTGCCGCATTCGCCCCGCTTCCGCGAACAGGGCATGATCGACCGGGATGTCTATCGCAAAGCGGGGGAGGGCGGTTTCCTCTGCTACTGGGTGGAGGAGGCCTATGGCGGCCTCGGCCTCGCCGATTTCCGCTACGACCAGCTTATGTATGAGGAAGTGACCAGGAGCCATGAGACCGGGCTCTGGATGGGGGCGCTCAACCGTAACTCGCCGCCCTATATCGCCAAATATGGCACCGAGGCCCAGAAGCATCTCTTCCTTCCCAAACTCGTGTCGGGCGAGATGATCTGCGCCATCGCCATGACGGAGCCGGACGCGGGCAGCGACATCGCCGGCTTCAAGACCCATGCCCGGCCACGCGGCGATGGCAGCTGGGTTCTGAACGGACAGAAGACCTATATTTCCTACGGCCTGACCGCCGACTTGTTCGTGGTGGCGGCGAAGACCGATCCTTCCAATCCGCGCCAGCTTGGCCTGTTCCTGGTCGAAAAGGGGATGCCCGGCTTCCGTCCTGGCCGCAAGCTGGAGAAACTTGGCTTCCTGAGCCAGGACACGTCCGAACTCTTTTTCGAGGATGTCGAACTGTCGCCGCAGCATGTGATCGGCGATCCGGCGCGCGGGTTCGACTATATGCGCGGTGGACTCGCGGAGGAGCGGATCACCACCGCCGCCCAATCCCTTCCCAACGCGCAGGAAGCCATCCGTCTCGCGGTCGACTTCACCACCGGGCGCAAGGCGTTCGGCCAGCGCATTGCCGACTTTCAGAACACGAAGTTCAAGCTGGCGGAACTACGCGCCGATGTCGATTGCGCCCAGGCCTTTCTCGACCATTGCGTCGACCTGTTCAACGCGGGCGAACTGGACCCGGCGACGGCCGCCGCCTGCAAGCTCAAATGCACCGAAGTACAGGCAAGGGCCGTCGATGAATCGCTGCAACTTCATGGATCTGCCGGTTACATGCAGGAATATCCGATCTGCCGGCTCTATGCCGACGCGCGCATCTCGCGGATTTTCGCGGGCACGTCCGAAGTCATGAAGATCGTCATCGCGAAAGACATGCTGGGCTGACCGGCGCATCATCAGGGAGAATATCATATGGACGTGAATGGACTTTCGGCCGTCGTCACCGGTGGCGCTTCGGGCCTCGGCGCCGCCACGGCGCGCGCGCTGGCGGCCAAGGGGGCCAGGGTCGCGATCTTTGACCTCAATGTGGAAGCGGGCGAAGCGATCGCTCGCGAAATCAGCGGCGTCTACTGTGAAGTCAATGTCACGTCCGACGACTCGGTCGATGCCGGTTTCGCCAAGGCGCGCGCCGCGATCGGACAGGAGCGTATCCTCATCAACTGCGCGGGCATCGGCCCCGCTGCAAAGACCGTCAGCCGTTCGCGCGAGGACGGGTCGATCAAACATTATCCGATGGCGCAGTTCACCACGATCATCCAGGTCAACCTGATCGGCACGTTCCGTTGTATCGCCAAGTCGGCGGCGGGCATGGTGGCGCTCGCCCCGCTAGGATCGGGCGAGCGAGGCGCGATCGTCAACACAGCGTCGGTCGCGGCGGAGGATGGCCAGGTCGGCCAGGCTGCCTATTCCGCGTCGAAGGGCGGCATAGTTGGCATGACCCTGCCGATCGCCCGCGACCTGATGGGCGAGGCGATCCGGGTCAACACTATCCTGCCGGGTATTTTCGAAACCCCGCTGATGCTGGGTATGCCGCAAAATGTCATCGACAGCTTGGGTGCATCGGTGCCGTTCCCCAAGCGCCTGGGCAAGCCTTCTGAATATGCAATGCTCGCGCTTCAGCTCATCGAAAATCCCTATTTCAATGGTGAGGATATCCGCCTCGACGGCGCGATCCGCATGGCGCCGCGCTGAATGGCGGGCGGGGCGGTGCATCGGCCGCCCCGCCCGCCATCATTCCCCTGTCTTGTAGCGCACGAAGAGTTGCGGATTGCGCTCGTGCGTGAAGATGCGGTGATGCGAATTGGGATATTGCATCGGCGTCTGGCTCGCCCGGTCGAGTGCTTCCATTTCTTCGTCTAGAAGCGACCATTGCGCCGCCGCCAGATTGTCCGCCAGTTGCGCGTCGGTGCGCGCGCCCACCAGCACGGCGGACACGCCCGGACGACGCAGCAGCCAGTTCAGTGCGACCTGGCTGTGGCTCACACCGCCCCGCGCCGCGACGATCGCGTCGATGGCGTCCAGCACGGCGGCGCCTGTCGGCGTCTCATAGGCCTTGAGCCGGCCGCTCTGTTGCAGTCGCGTTGGCGCGCCGGTATCGCCCCGGAACTTGCCGGACAGGAAGCCCTGCGCCAGCGGACTCCATATCAGCGCCCCCACGCCCTGATCCACGCCGCAGGGCAGCAGTTCCTGCTCGGCATCGCGCACCATCAGCGAATATTGGATCTGCTGGCCGACATAGCGCGCATAGCCCCTCTCCCGCGACACCGCCTGGGCTTTCATCAACTGCCAGCCGGCATAGTTGGAACAGCCGATATAGCGTATCTTTCCTGCCGTCACGAGGTCGTCCAGGGCGCGCAATGTTTCCTCCAGTGGCACCAGCGCGTCGAAACTATGTACTTGATACAGGTCGATCCAGTCCGTGCCCAGTCGCTTGAGGCTCGCGTCGCACGCATCAATCAGATGGCGGCGGGACAGGCCAGTGTCGTGATCGTTGCGGCCCATGCGCCCGAACGCCTTGGTCGCGACGACGACATGTTTGCGCCGGGGCCCCAGCGCTTCGCCCAATATCTCCTCCGACCGTCCTGCCGCATAGACGTCTGCCGTGTCGAACAGGGTGACCCCAGCGTCCAGGCACATGTCGATCTGCCGCATGGCGTCCGCGCCGCGCGTGGCGCCCACACCGCCAAATTGCCCGTCGCCGTCGGAAAAGGTCATGGCACCAAAGCCCAGTACCGAAACCGCCAGGCCGCTGTTGCCCAGATATCGCCGCTCCATAAGCCCGCTCCTTCAGCAATGGTATTCT
This sequence comes from Sphingobium yanoikuyae, assembly GCF_013001025.1. Taxonomy (NCBI): domain Bacteria; kingdom Pseudomonadati; phylum Pseudomonadota; class Alphaproteobacteria; order Sphingomonadales; family Sphingobiaceae; genus Sphingobium; species Sphingobium yanoikuyae. Next base: position 1,870,962 of record NZ_CP053021.1, read on the forward strand.
AGGTTATATATGTTGCTATCCGTGACGGACGGCTTATCGTCAAGGCATCGGATCAAATGAGGGACTGGAAAATATGGCGGCAAGCCATCCGACGATCGGCCCGCGCGTCCTGGTCATGAGCCGCGCCATCTTGAAGATGCTGCGGCCGCCACCCGGCGAGTTCGACTATGTCTGCCTTGACGACCACGCCGATCGCGATCGCTATCTGGCCGAACATGGCGCGGGCATCACAGCCATCATCGCCGCGGGTATGGAACGACTCGATGCTGCCCGCCTCGCTATGCTGCCCGACCTCCAACTGATCGCTGTCGTCGCGGCGGGGATGGCTGGCATCGATCTCGATGCGGCGCGGGCACGCGGCATAGCGGTGTGCAACGCGGGAGGCATTAATGCGGGCGACGTCGCCGAATATGCCGTTACGATGATGCTGGCGCATCGCCGCGATCTCATGGCGAACGACGCCTATGTCCGGTCTGGCCGCTGGGCGGAAGCGCGTCTGCCTCCCGGCCATGCGGTATCGGCGCAGCGCGTAGGCATCGTCGGCCTCGGCCATATCGGACGCAACATCGCGCAGCGGCTCCACCCCTTCGGTTGCGAGATACGCTGGTGGGGCCCCAATCCCAAGCCTGTGTCGTGGCAGCGGATAGAGTCGCTTGAGGCGCTTGCCGATTGGGCGACGACCTTGCTGGTCGCGGTTGCGGGCACCGACGATACGCGCGGCCTTATCAGCGCGGACGTCCTCGACCGGCTCGGCGCAGACGGCCTGATCGTCAATGTGTCGCGCGGCTTTGTTATCGACGAACCCGCAATGATTGCTTCGCTCAGGGATGGCAGGCTCGGCGGCGCGGCGCTCGATGTGTTCGATGGCGAACCGATCGACGGCGCCGGTTGGGTCGGTGTCCCCAATGTGCTCATGGCCCCCCATGTCGCGGGCGCGACCATCGAATCGCTGGCGGCGGTGATGCGGGGCGCGCTCGACAATGTACGCCGCCATTTTGCCGGCGAACCGCTGGAGCGGCGTGTCGTCTGACCGCGTTAGCCGCCCAGGCGCCCGATTGCGGTCATATGGTCATTCCCCTCCGACGATCGCACATGCAGCGCGACGGTATCGCCCGCTATCATGCCGAGCAGCCGCAAGGGCGCATCGGCAAAGGCGGGTGCTACCGCGCGAAAGCTGAACTCCCGCAAAGCGTCCGGTCCGGCCATGCGATCAGCCAGGTCCAGCAGCAACGCGGCCATCAGCGGCCCGTGCACGACCAGGCCAGCATATCCCTCCGCTTCGCGGGCATAGGGCAGGTCGTAATGGATGCGGTGGCTGTTGAATGTCAGCGCGGAATAACGGAACAGCAGAGGCGTACTAGGCGTCACCACCCGTTCCCAGTCCCAGTCCTTTTCCGTCTGGGGTTCGACTACGGCAACGGGCGCGGCGCCGGGCATGGCGGCCTCGCGATAGACGATCGTTTGCCTCTCGCTGACTGCTGCCTGGCCGTCGGCGGTGACATCGTGGGCGACTATGACGAACAGCAACCGGCCGCTGCTTCCCAATTTCTCCGTACTGCTCTCGATCCGGCTGGTCCGCTCCACCCGCGCGCCCACGCGAATGGGCGCATGGAATGTCAGCGCGCTGGATGCCCACATTCGGCGCGGGAAGGCAGCATGGTGGGGCATTGCGCCACCGCCATCTGCTGGATGCCCATCCGTGCCCAGCGCGGCCGTCTCCGCTTCGGGCGTGTTGAGGCACCAGTGGATACCCTGCGGCGCGCCGTCCCGCACCGCCCTGTCGAACGTCGCGGCATAGCGGGCGGCAAGTGCGGGCGTAAGGGTGTCGCTGTGCCGTTCCATCGCCGTCAGTTCCTGTTCGTCAGCAGCCCGCGCGCGATCACCTGCGCCTGAATCTCGGCCGCGCCCTCGAATATGTTGAGGATGCGCGCGTCGCACAACAGCCGGCTGATCTCATATTCCAGCGCATAACCGTTGCCTCCATGGATTTGCAGCGCATTGTCGGCGTTGGTCCACGCTACCCGTGCAGCCAGCAGCTTGGCCATGCCCGCTTCCACGTCGCAGCGCCGCCCCTTGTCCTTCGCGCGCGCTGCGAAATGAGCGAGTTCGCGCGCCGCGATCGTCTCCACCAGCATCATCGCCAGCTTGTCCGACACGCGCGGGAAGTCGGCGATCGGCCTGGCGAACTGCCGTCTTTCGATCGCATAGCCATAGCCCAGCTCGAACGCGCGCCACGCGACGCCCACTGCGCGCGCGGCGGTCTGGATGCGCGCACCCTCGAATGTCTGCATCAGCTGGCGGAAACCCTGTCCTTCCTCGCCGCCCAGCAAGGTCTCGCCCGGCGCGGCAAAGCCGTCGAACATCAGTTCATATTCGCGCATCCCGCGATAACCCAGCACGGCGATCTCGCTCCCGCTCATCCCTTCCGCCGGGAAGGGCGTGTCGTCGCTCCCGCGCGGCTTGGGCGCCAGGAACATGGATAGCCCGGCATTGCCCGATCCCCCGGTCCGCGCCAGCAGTGTCATCAGGTCGGACCGGGCCGCATGGGTGATCCATGTCTTCGCGCCCGATATGCGCCAGCCGCCTTCCTTATGCTGGATTGCGCGGGTGCTCAGTTGCGCAAGATCGGACCCGTTGGATGGCTCGGTAAATACCGCCGTCGGCAATATTGTCCCGCTAGCAATTCCCGGCAGCCATTGCGCCTTCTGGGCGTCCGTGCCCGCCAGCCCGATCAGCTCGCCCGCAATTTCCGACCGGGTGCCCAGCGACCCCGCGCCGATCCAGCCGCGCGACAGCTCTTCGGTGACGACGCACATCTCCAGCTTGCCCAGCCCCAGCCCGCCATATTCCGGCGCTATGCAGACGCCGAACGTCCCCAGCGCCGCCAGCTCGGCGATCGTCTCATCGGGTATCAGCGCGTCCGCCAGATGCCATTGATGGGCGTAGGGCGTGATTTTATCGACGGTGAAGCGTCGATATTGCGCCCTGATCGCATCGATCGTCTCGTCGCCCATATCCTCCGCTATGGTGCCGCCCGCCCGCACATGCGCGATCAGGGCGGCGCGCGCGCGGGGATCGTCCGCCTCCGCCACGAACGCTGCGACCGCCGGATCGGTACCAAGTTCGCGCGCCGCCTCGGCCAGCCCCAGTTGCGCAGGCCGCACATATTCATTGGCACTGATCGGCAGGCCGCCCAGCATCTGCGCGGCATATTCCCCAAAGGCGAGCGCGAGCACCAGCGCTTCAGCGTCGCCATAGCGGTGCCGCGCCGTCAGCCCCTCCGCCCAGTCGGCCAGCGCACTCAGCGCCGCGACCGTCGTCGCGATCCAGGCCAGGCCATGGGCTGCACGCTGGTCGGCATCGAGCCGCCTGGGGTCGATCTTTCCGCCGGGCGCCACCCGGGCTGCCACATGGACCTGTGCCGCCGCGCCATAGCGCCGCAGCGCCTCCAGCGCCGTGCGCGCCCGTGCTATCGTCTCTGTCATGCGCGCGCCGCTATCCCCCTGTCGATCAATGCGCCAATCTGCCCCGACCCAAGGCCCAGCAGGTCGGCCAGTATCTCCTCGCTGTCCTCGCCCAGTCGCCGGGCGCGCCGCGGGGTTTCGCGCGTCTGGGCCGGCAGGGTCGCCATCGCGCCGGGCACCGGATAGCGCAGCCCGCTCGTTTGCTGGATGGTCGAAAAAAGCGGATTGTCCGCCACCAGCACCGGATCGCGCACCGCCTGCGCCATGTCCTGGTAAGGGCCCCAGCAACAGCCCTGCGCATCCATCGCTGCCCTCAGCTCCGTCGCGTTGCGGCGTGCGACCGCGCTCTCGACCAGCGGAAACAGCGCGTCGCGATGGGCAAAGCGCTCGCCCTCGTCGCGGGCGAAGCTGACGCTGCGGGACGCCTCGATTCCCGCGACCGCCTCTTCCAGCCCAAGCACGGAGACCAGCCCGCGCCATTGCCGCGGCGTGATCGCCATTATCATCAGCCGTTGCCCATCGGCGGTCAGGAAGTCACGCCCGAACGCGCCATAGACCGCATTGCCATGACGAGCCCGATTGCCGGTCTGCAATGTCTCGGCCAGCTGTCCCAGATTGGCGATGGTGGCGATGCCGACATCGGCAAGTGGAATCCGGACTTCCTGTCCCATGCCAGTCTCGCGCCGGTGCAGCAGGGCGGCGAGCATGGAAAAGGCCGCATAGGCGCCGGTCAGCAGGTCCCACGCCGGCAGCACATGGTTGACCGGCGCGTCGCGCAGACTGTCGGGCCCGGTGATCTGCGGAATGCCCAGTGCGCAATTGACGGTATAGTCGAGCGCCGGGCCGCCATCGGCTTGCCCCATGACCCGCACGGTGACAAGGTCGGCGCGTCTTTTTGCCAGCCTTTCATGACTCAAAAAGCCATCGACGGGAAAGTTGGTCAGGAACAGCCCCGCATCCGCGCCCGGCACCGTCGCGAGGGCCGCGAGGAGTTCCCGTCCTTCCGGCGCGCCCAGATCGAGCGCGACCGATTTCTTGCCCTTGTTCAACCCTTCCCAATAAAGGCTCGCGCCAGTCTCCGCCTTGGGCCAGCGTCGATAATCCGGCCCCCCGCCGATCTGGTCGACGCGGATGACGCTCGCCCCCATCTGCGCCAGATAGAGGCCGGCGGTCGGCGCCGCCACGAAGGATGACGCCTCGATGACGCGTGTGGAGCCGAGAAGCTGGTACATGGATGGGCCTTAACTGCGCGCCGCGAAGTCGCGGATCATCTGTTTGGCGATCACCAGCTGCTGAATCTGGGTCGTGCCCTCGTAGATGCGATAGATGCGCGCATCGCGGAACAGCCGTTCGGCTTCATATTCGGCCAGATAGCCCGCGCCTCCATGGATCTGCACCACCCGGTCGACCACGCGCCCGCACATTTCGGTCGCGAACATCTTGAAGGCGGAGGCTTCGAGCGAAGCGCGACCCCGTTCGGATCGCGCGCAGGCGTCCAGCATCATGCACTCGCTGGCATAGATTTCCGCTTTGGAGTCCGCCAGCATCGCCTGGATCAGCTGGAACTGGGCGATCGGCTCTCCGAACGCCTTGCGTTCCATCGCATAACGCAGCCCGGTTTCCAGCGCCCTTTCCGCCAGCCCCAGCGCGGCCGCGCCCACCGAAAGCCGTCCTGAATCCAGCGCCTGCATCGCGGCGAAGAAGCCCCTGCCTTCCTCGCCGCCCAGGAGGGCGCGGGCGGGTACGCGCACATCCTCCAGGATGATGTCGGCTATTTGCGCGCCGCGCTGTCCCATTTTCTTGTCGGGGCTGCCCAGCGATACCCCCGGCGCATCCATGTCGATCAGGAAGGCACTGACATGCGCGTTGCGCGGCAGCGGCTCGGCGCTGGTGCGCGCCATGATCAGGCCGATCTTCGCGAAGGGGGCGTTGGTGATATAGCGCTTCGTACCGTTCAGGATATAGTCGTCGCCGTCGCGGACCGCGCGGGTCTTGAGTGCCGCCGCATCGGACCCGCTATCCGGTTCGGTCAGGCCGAAACAGGCGATCTCGCCCGCCGCCGACCGGCTGAGCCATTCGCGCTGCTGCTCGGGCGTTCCCCCTTTTTTCAGCGCGGTCGAAAACATGCCGGTGTTGATTGACATGGTCGCGCGGAAGGCGGGCGCCGGCCATCCCATTTCGCGGATGACGCGGATATACTGGCTGATGCTCAGGTCCGCGCCGCCAAATGCCTCCGGTGTGGTCAAGGCGAAAAGGCCCATGTCGCGCATCTCCGCCAATATCGCATCAGGCACACGATCGCTTTCGATCACGTCCGCCTCGGCGGGGATCAAGCGCTCGCGAATATAGCGGCGCAACTGATCCAGAAACGCCTCGAACGTCTCTTCATCCATGCCCGACGCTCCTTCCGATGATGTGACCTCAAGCATCGGCCAGCCCCACGATGGCAACGGCCGACACATTCTGGCTCGGCATGCCGCCCAGATTGTGGCTCAGCGCCAGGCTGGGCGGCGTCTGCCGCTGCCGCGCCCCTGCGCGGCCCAGCAATTGCAGATAGTTTTCGTAGATCATGCGCAAACCCGACGCGCCGATCGGATGGCCGAAACATTTGAGGCCGCCGTCGATCTGGCACGGCACCTTGCCATCGGCGTCGAACATGCCATCCAACACATCCTTCCAGCCCTCCCCTTCCTTGGAGAGGTAGAGATCCTCCATCGTCACCAGTTCGGTGATCGAGAAACAGTCATGCACTTCGGTCAGGCTGATCTGCTCGCGCGGATTGGTGATGCCGGCTTCATGATAGGCCTTCTCCGCAGCGATGCGGGTGGTGTGGAAATAGCTTCCATTCCAGCCGCCGCCATGCTGCAATTCCCAACCATTGGAGCTGGCGATCTGCAAAGCCTTGATCGTGACGATATCGGTCTTGCCCAGCGCGCGGGCGATATCGGGCGTGGTGACGATGGCGCAGGCCGCGCCGTCCGACACGCCGCAGCAATCGAACAGGCCCAGCGGCTCGGCGATCATCGGGGCATTCAATACGGTGTCCATGTCGACGGCCTTCTGCAAATGGGCCTTCGGATTCTTCGCCCCATTGGCATGACTTTTGACCGATACATGGGCAATGGCGCGTTTCAGATCCTCCTTCGAAACACCGTGCGTTTTGCGATAGGCCGATGCGAGCTGCGCAAAATTGCCCGGCGCCGACCCGGTAATTCCGGTCATGTCATGCATGGTCCCGCGCGTGCGGACAGGCAGCCCGCCATAGCCGGTGTCCTTCAGCTTCTCGACACCCAGCGCCAGCGCAATGTCCGCCGCGCCCGACGCCACGGCATAGACCGCGCCGCGAAAGCTCTCCGTGCCGCTCGCACAGTAATTCTCGACCTTGGTGACGCCGATATTCTTCAGCCGCAGCGCGGTTGCGAGCGGAATGCCCGACGGGCCGATATTCACCGCATCAAAGGCTACGCCCAACCACGCAGCATCTATCTGCGACGTCTCGATTCCCGCATCAGCGATCGCCTCCTCATAGGCCTCGACCATCAGCTGGTCGGCGTCCTTGTCCCATCGCTCGCCAAATTTGGCGCAGCCCATGCCCAATATGGCGACCTTGTCCTTGATACCGCGTGCCATAGACTTTCTCCTTGGCTGGAAGCGCCGATCAGGCTGCCGGAACGGCCTTCCAGAAATATTTGGTGAAGTCGCGAATCTCGTCGATCGCCTTGATGCGGAACATCATCGACATGTCGCGTCCGACCTCGACATCGTCGGCCTCGACATCGGTGAACTCGGCCATCATCCTGCCGCCGCCCTCGAAGTCGATCATGCCATAATAGCTGGGCGGAGCAGGGGAGTAGGTCAGCGCGTCCGCCGTGTAGGTCACGATCCGCGCCTTTCGGTCGGCCAGCGGATAATCCTCCTGCGTCCCGAAGCCATGATCGTTCGGATTGACCGATATGTCGCTGCTGGGGAACTGCACGACCCCAGTCTTCGCACACCGCCCGCCGACGAGTCCCAGCACCGCCTTGCGGTTGCGCCACAATGTGGTGCCTGGCTGCTTCTGGTCGGCCTCGGCGCGCATTCCCCGATCGAGGCCGAGATTGCCGCGATGGAACAGCCAGCGCAGGTAATTGCCGTCCTTGACGCCGCGAGCCAGCGATCCTGCGACACCGCGCGCGGGCGAAGCGCCGCTGCCGGTCGCCTCGAACAACAGCAGGTCCACACCTTGGCCGAAGGCCACCAGCACTATCTTCTCGCCCGCGCGCGCCGTCTCCAGCGCAGCAGCAAGCAGCAGGAACGGATGTGCGACGCCGCTGTCGCCCACGCTGTCACCCAACCGGTCGGCCACCGCTTCGGCCCTGATCGCGGCCTTTTTCGCCAGTCCTTCGGCGACGCCCCGCGCGGTGATCGGCACAATGAATCGGTCGATGTCGGCGGCTGTCACGCCCAACGCCGCGAAACCATCGGTCAACGCTGCGCCGATCATCCCGCTATAGCCTTCGTCGCGGATCCAGCGGCTCTCCCAACTATAGTCGAAGTCCTGGCCGGACGAGCGAAAATGGTCGACGAAGTCGATCGTGACGCTGTGGCTGCCCAGATATTTCGCGACAACATCACCCTGGCCGATAAGCAGCGCGGCGGCCGCATCGCCCTGCACCATCTCGGATTCCGAGGCGGGTCTGGACAGCCGCATTTCCGACGCCAGCGCCAGATGCGGTTCCGCTCCCCCCTTCGCCGCCGCCAGCGCCTGGATCAGAACCGACGTCGCCACGCGCTGCCCCCCGGTCACGTCGAATGCGCCAGTCGCATCGTTCAGCGTCAGCGCCTCCTTGACGACGCCGCTGTTCAGCCGGTCGGCGAAGGGCAGGGTGGTCGATGCCAGGCTAACCGATCCCACCGCACCGCGCTGGTCCTCCGGCACCGCGTCGCGCGCTGCTTCCACCGCCATGGTGATCGGATCCTCGTCCCAGTTGGCGATCGCCCGCTCGCCCTTGGCCAGCCCTTTGAGGCCACCGGCGAACCAGCCATTGGCGGCGAAGATCGCCGATCGCTGGAGCCGGTTGCGCGGAATATAGGCGCCAAAGCGCAGGATGCCGGTTTCGCTCGTCATTGGAACTCCACATAGCCGTTGTTGAGGACGAGGCGGTCGCGTTCCACCACGCGCGCGGTGAAGGCGGCCTTGCCCTCGCCCTCGCGCCAGATTGCCGTTTCGATCGTCTCGCCGGGAAAGACTGGCGCCGAAAAGCGCGCATCCATACGCTTGATCCGGTACGGCCGATTGTCGGCCAGCCCGCGCAGCAGTGCGCGACCAACGATACCGTAGGTGGCCAGGCCATGCAGGATCGGACGCTCGAACCCGGCTGACAGCGCTACCTTGGGGTCGGCGTGCAACGGGTTCATGTCGCCCGACAAGCGATAGAGCAGCGCCTGATTGTCGGCAGTGGGCAGCGCGATCATCAGGTCGGGCGCGCGATCGGGGATCGCATGAGGCAGGGGCTGGCCCCCGGACGATCCACCGAATCCGCCGTCGCCGCGCAGGAAATTGGTGTTACGCACCGTCGCGATATGACGCCCGTCGTCGGCGTAGATTTCACGCGTCTGGTAGACGATCGCGCCTTTCTCCGGCCCTTTGTCCAGGATCGGCCCGAAGGTCGTATAACCGATCAGTTCGCCCTCGACCGGAAGCGGCAAATGAAGCTGCGCGCTGGTCTCGGCGTGCAATATCTTCTGCCAGGTCACGTGATAGGCCGGGTCGCGCCAGATGAAGCCCGGATAGGCCATCGTTACCGCCATGGTGGGCAGCGCCTCCAGCCCCTCTTCATAGACGAACGGCAATTCTTCCGCACCCACGCCCAGCGCATAGAGCATGACCTTGAACGGATTGATCTTTTGCCGCGTCTCGATCGGCGGCAGGTTCAGCAGGACCTGTGGGTCAAAGGCCATGATCGTCAGACCGGATCATAGGGCCAGATTTCGGCCGACCGCGCGAGCGGCATCATGTCGTGCGCCATGGCAGGCAGCAGGTCGCTGACGATAGTGTCGGGCGTCCACCCGCCGGAACGCTGCATCGTCTTGATCGGGCGCGGCTTGTTGAACAGGAAAATCTCGTTCTTGCGCACGCCAAACGTCTGGCCGCTGACGTCCCTCGCTCCGTCGGAAAGCAGCGCGGCGACCATCGGCGCGATCTTGTCCGTGGTCATCGTCTTCATCCGCTCGATCCGCTTTTCCTCATCCGGGTTGGTGGCGGGGATCGTCGCGATCAAACGGCTCCAGGCGAAGGGCGCTATGCAGTTTGACCGCACGCCAAAGCGCTGCATGTCGAGCGCGATCGAGTTGGACAGGGCGAAGATGCCCATTTTCGCTGCCGAATAGTTGGCCTGGCCGAAATTGCCGATCAGCCCTGATGTCGATGTGAAATGGACATAACTGCCCGACCCCTGGTCCTTGAAATAGGGCGCCGCGGCCTTTGACACATAGAATGATCCATTGAGGTGCACGTCGATCACCTGCTTCCAGTCGACGATACTCATCTTGTGGAAGATGCGGTCGCGAAGGATGCCGGCATTGTTGACCACGCCATCGATCCGCCCGAACTGCTTTACGGCATCCTCGATGATCGATGCCGCGCCCTCCGGCTCGGCGACGCTGGCGCCATTGACGATGGCCTTGCCGCCCTCTGCCCGGATCAGCGCCGCGACCTCCTCGGCCGGCCCTGCATCGGCGCCTTCGCCCTCTGCCGATGCGCCCAGGTCGTTGACGACGACGTTCGCGCCCTGTCGCGCACATAGCAAGGCGATATCGCGGCCGATGCCGCGCCCTGCACCCGTCACCGCCACCACCTTGCCATCCAGCCGTGCCGAATCGCCCATTTCTATGCTCTCCGCATTTCGATTTCCCATGATCTAGCTTACCTATATAACTTATTCAACTACGAGAATGGACATTCATGATCGTGAATAGTAGGGTGTGGCCATGGACATGCCTCGCCCCGATCCTCAACTCCGGCCGCCGGTCAATTCGGTGGTGCAGGCGATTGCGATATTGCGCCATCTGGGCGCGCTTTCCGAACCACAGGGCGTTACCGCTATTGCGCGTGCCCTTAGACTCAATCCCAGTTCCTGCTTCAACGTGCTCAAGACGCTGCTGCGCGAGGATCTTGTGAGCTTCGACGCGGTGTCGAAACGCTATGCGCTCTGTCTTGGCACGATCGATCTCGCGCGGCTTGCGCTGGGCCGCGATGCGGTCGTCCGCGCGGCGCATCTACCCATGGCGACGCTCGCCGGGCAGTTCGATGCTGCCGTAGGCCTCTGGCGTCTTACCGAAGGCGAACGCCTGGTCCTGGTCGCGCTCGCCGAAAGCGCGGAGGCTATGCGCATCCACATGGTGGTTGGCCAGCGCCAGCCCGCCGCCGCGGGTGCGACAGGTCGCGCGGTGCTTGCGCGTCGCGCCCTGGATGATGCGGCCATTGCGGCTGTCCATGCCGGCATCCGCTGGAAAAGCGCGCCCGATCCGCAGGAGTTCATCGCTCAGGTGCGCGCGGCGGCGGCGAAGGGCTGGGCGATTGACAATGGTCAGATCAATCACGGCATCTCGACGGTGGCGGCCGCGATCGTGGATACAGGCGGCGCGCCGCGCTTCGTCCTCTCCGCGTCTATGTTCAGCGGCCGGGAGAATGCCGAGGGTATGGATGCCATCGGCGCGGCAATGCGCCAGGCGGCGGACGCCATCGCCCAATCGGCCTATGCTATGGAGATGGCCACATGAGCGATGCAGCGATGGTCCTTGGCACGGCCGATCGGCTGATGGCGGACCAGTGCGACGACGCGACGGTGCGCAGCGCACGGCGGGGGGCGTGGCCGGCCTCCCTGTGGAACGCGATCGCACAGATGGGCCTGCCGCTGGCGCTCGTGCCCGAAGGATCGGGCGGCTTCGGACTGGATCCGGTCGATGCCTTCGCGCTGGCGCGTCTGGCTGGCCGCCATGCGCTACCGCTGCCGCTTGGTGAAACCATGGCGGCGAACCAGGCACTCGCGCTCGCGGGGCTGCCGCTGGCGGAAGGTCCGGCTGCATTTATCCCTGTCGAGTCGGGCCTCGTTCTCCGCGACGGACGCATCACGGGCACCGCCGATCGCGTGCCTTGGGGGGCCACCGTCGGCACGCTGGTCGTGGAATATCTGCTTGGCGGCGCGCGCCATGTCGCCCGGCTGGACAGTGGATGGCGCGTGGCGGAGTCGGGGACGAACATCGCTCATATGCCGCGCGACAGGCTGTCGATTGATGCCGCCATAACCGCCACAGCACCTGCGCAAGGCCATCCTCTTTACCTCATGGGCGCGGGCCTTCGCGTCCTGCAGATCGCCGGTGCGCTGGATCAGGTACTGGATCTCAGCATCGCCCATGTTTCCGACCGCAAGCAATTCGGGCGCGCCCTCGCCACATTTCAGGCGATCCAACATGAACTGGCCCGGATGGCAGGCGAAGCGGCCGCTGCGGGCGCGGCCGCCGGTTTGGCGGCGGAGGCGCTGGCCGAAGCCGCCGGCGACCCGATGCTCAGCGTTGCGGCCGCCCGCATCCGCAGCGCGGAGGCGGCGAGCGTCGCCACGGGCGTCGCCCAGCAGTTGCATGGCGCGATCGGCTTTACGCAGGAGCATCGCCTGCACTGGTACACCAGTGCGTTGTGGAGTTGGCGCGACGAATATGGCGGGCCGCACCATTGGACGCAGTGCTTGGGCGCCGCCGCGCTCGCGGTTGGCCGCGATGGGTTCTGGCCCTTCGTCGTTGCGGCCTGACAGGACGGAAACATGAATCCCATCCGCTTTGCCACGCCCCCTCGCCACGAAGCCGCCGAGGCTTTGCGACACGACGTGCGCGCCTTTCTGCATGATCGGCTGGCCCATGTTCCGCCGATCCGCCGCGCCGACAGCTGGACCGGGGTGGACAAGGATTTCACCCGTGCCATGGGCGCGAGGGGTTGGCTCGGCATGACATGGCCCAGATGCTATGGCGGGCACGAACGCAGCGCCTTCGAACGCTATGTCGTGATGGAAGAGACTCTGGCCGCCGGCGCCCCTGTCGGTGCACACTGGATCGGTGATCGGCAGAGCGGGCCGACCTTGCTCAAATTCGGAACCGAAGCGCAACGGCGAGCCGTGCTACCGCGCATCGCGGCAGGTCAGGCGATGTTCTGCATCGGCATGAGCGAACCGGATTCCGGTTCCGACCTCGCCGCCACCCGCACCAGTGCCCGGCGCACGGCCCAGGGCTGGCGCATTAATGGGACCAAGGTCTGGACCACGGGCGCGCATCAATCCGACTATATGATCCTCTTCTGCCGCACATCCGGCACGCCAGCCGATCGTCACGCCGGGACCAGCCAGTTGCTGATCGATCTCCATGCCACGCCCGGCATTGCCATCCGACCGATCATCGATCTGGCGGGCCAGCATCATTTCAACGAGGTTCATTTCGACGATGCGCTTGCGCCGCTCGACGCGCTGATCGGGCAGGAAGGCGATGGTTGGAACCAGGTGATGAGCGAACTCGCTTTTGAACGCTCCGGGCCGGAACGGTTTCTTTCCTCAATGCAGCTGATCGTGGAACTCATCGCCGTTCTGGGCAAGGGGCATGGCGATCTGACCCGCGCTGCGATTGGCCGCCTGTCCGCCCATCTCATCATCCTGCGCCGCCGTTCGCGTGGGGTGGCGGCGATGCTGGACGCAGGCGAGAATCCCGCGCTCCATGCGGCCATCGTCAAGGATCTTGGCGCGGTCTTTGAACAATCCGTGCCCGACATCGCGCGCGGTCTGATCGATGCGGAACCCGACCTCGCCGCACGGGCCGACTATAATGCGGTCCTCGCGAAGATCGTGATGAATGCGCCCAGCTGGTCGCTGCGCGGGGGCACGCGGGAAATTCTGCGCGGCATCATCGCGCGGGGCTTGGGAGTGCGCGGCTAGCGATCAGCCCCCGTCGGACCGTCAGCGCCGGTCTGGGCGGGAAAAAGCCCTTCCAATGTTAGATTTCCTTTGCTTCAAAGGCGCTTGGCCCGGCCGCTGGACGGAGCGGCGGGACCACCCTGTCGCCGACAGGTCGAAAAGCGCCATAAGGTGACATTGCAGCCGGTATCTTGCGGCACCTTTGTCGCTTTAGGCCCTTTGCACGCGCCGAACCGTCGGCCCCGCATCCCAAAGTGCACCTGGATAACTATGTTCTCTTTCTCCGGTTGCGCGGCGCGCCGAGTCAGGGCAAAGACCGATGCAAACATGCTTTGCAAATCGAGGAGCCTTTCATGAGCGAAGTCGGAAAATACAGCGTCGAGGACGGCGGCATCGGGGTGATCGAAATCGACAACCCCCCGGTCAATGCTCTGGGCATCAAGACGCGCCTGGCGCTCGATGCCGGCTTCCGCAATTTTGCGGAGGACGATAGCGTCAAGGCGATCGTCCTGATCTGCGGTGGCCGCACCTTCTTCGCCGGCGCCGATATTTCCGAATTCGGCCAGCCACCGCAGGAGCCCGGCCTGCACGCGGTATTCGACATCATCGAAAACGGTACCAAGCCGGTGGTTGCCGCGATCCATGGCACGGCGCTGGGCGGCGGTTACGAACTGGCGCTCATCTGCCATTATCGCATCGCCGTGCCGTCCGCGAAGGTCGGCCTGCCCGAAGTCAATCTGGGCCTGCTGCCCGGCGCCGGAGGCACGCAGCGTCTGCCGCGTATCGTCGGCGTCGAAACCGCCCTCGACATCATGACCGGCGGCGCACCGGTTCCCGCGAAAAAGGCGCTGGAACTGGGCATGATCGACGCCGTGGCTGAAGAGGGCAAACTGCGGGAGGACGCCATTGCCTTTGCTCGCACCGTCGTCGACAAGCCGCTCCAGCGCGTGCGCGACCGCCAGGACAAGGTGGTGCCATCGCGCGGCAAGCCTGAAATCTACGAAGCCTATCTCAAGAAGAATGCCCGTGCCTTCCGCGGCTTCAAGGCGCCCTATAATATCGTCCGCGCCATTGAAGCGGCCGCCGAGATCGAGGATTTCGACAAGGGTATCGAACGGGAAAAGGAACTGTTCGACGAATTGGTGACCAGCACCGAGTCCGCGGCGCAACGCTATTATTTCTTTGCCGAGCGTGAGACGGCCAAGGTCCCCGACGTGCCCAAGGACACCGCGACGATCCCCATCAAGACCGTGGGCGTCATCGGCGCAGGCACGATGGGTGGCGGGATCACCATGAACTTCCTCAATGTCGGCATTCCCGTCACTCTCGTGGAAATGACGCAGGAGGCGCTGGACCGCGGTGTCGGCGTAATTCGCAAGAATTATGAAAATACGGCCAAGAAAGGCCGCATGACTGCCGAGCAGGTAGAGCAGCGCATGGCGCTCATCACGCCCAGGCTGGGGCTGGAAGCGCTGGGCGAGGTCGATCTTGTCATCGAGGCGGTTTATGAGGAGATGGGCGTCAAGAAGGACGTCTTCGGCAAGCTTGACAAGATCGCCAAGCAGGGGGCGATCCTGGCGTCCAACACCTCCTTCCTCGATCTGGACGAGATTGCGGCGGCGACCAGCAGGCCTGACTGGGTGATCGGCCTCCACTTCTTTTCGCCTGCCAACGTCATGCGCCTGCTTGAAGTGGTGCGCGGGGCGAAGACGTCGAAGGAAGTGATCGCGACGGCCATGGCGCTCGCCAAGAAGATAGGCAAGGTGCCTGTCCTTTCCGGCGTCTGCTTTGGCTTCATCGCCAACCGCATCATGTCTCAGCGCGGGAAGCAGGCCGACGAACTCGTCCTCGAAGGGCCGACGCCGGAGGAAATCGACAAGGCCGTCTATGACTATGGTTTCGCCATGGGGCCGTTCCAGATGATCGATCTTGTCGGCCTTGATGTCATCGGCCGCGACGAGACCGAGCGCAGCGTTCGCGGCGACCTGGTCAAGATGGATCGCCTCGGCCAGAAGAAGAATGGCGGCTATTACGACTATGATGAAAACCGCAAGGCGACCCCGTCGCCGGTTGCGGCCGCCGCGATCACGGATTTCGCCAGCTTCAAGGGCGTTGCGAACAAAGGCAAGCTGTCGGACGAGGATATCGTTGCCCGTTTGCTCTACCCGGTCGTCAACGAAGGCGCCAAGGTGCTGGAAGAAGGCATCGCCATCCGTGCCTCGGACGTCGATATCGCTGCGATCCTGGGCTATAACTGGCCCGTCTATACCGGTGGCCCGATGTTCTGGGGCGATACTGTCGGCCTTCAAAAGGTCGTGGACGGCTTGCGGGCCATGGGCATCGAGCCGTCCAGACTGCTGGTAGAAAAGGCTGCAAAGGGCGAAAGCTTCACCCGCTGATACAGGATGGGCGCGGTCCGCCGGGCCGCGCCCATTGCCCTTTCATTTATTGAGCCGTCACCGGCCGTGCCGCGATTTCCCGCCGCACCAGCTTGGTACCAACGAAGCAAAGCAGGCCGCACGCGACCAGCCCGCCCAGCACGAAGACCAGAGAATAGCGGATCGCCTCCTTGCCAAAGCTCGGCTCCAGCAGGTCGTTCATGACGCCCACGAACACCGGACCCATGCCGATGCCCACAACCGTCGTGCTCAGCGTCAGCAAAGCGGTAATCATGCCACGGTTGCGGACCGGCGACATGCCTACGGCCACAGCATAGGTTGGCGGCATCCAGAAGGTCATGAACAGCTTGGAAAAGAACAGGCCCACCAGCGAGAGCATGGGGTCGGCTGCCAGCAGGAAAAGCAGGCCGAAAGGCGCGGCCAGTATCGTGCCCCATCCGGCAACCTGCATATAGACCGCGAAATCGCCCTTCGCGACCCGATCCGCGATCCGCCCCGCGCCGACATTGCCGATAAACAGCCCGCCGGCCACCGCCAGCCCCATCAATCCTCCCACCTGCATCGTCGTCATCCCATGGACGCGAATATAAAAGGTCGGTCCCCACCCCAGGATCGAGTAGCCCGCGAAGGAACAGCACATGGCGATGATGAGCAGCAGGCGCAGCGAGGGTGAACGCAGCGCGATGAGAAAGGCCTCCTTCAGCGGCGGCGTTTCCACCTGCTTGCCGACGCCCCCATCCGCCATGCCGCGCGGCGGATCCTTGACGGTCAGGTGGATGCCGATCGCCAGCAGCAGACCGGGCACCCCGACCACGATGAACGCGATCCGCCAGTCGAAGGCAGTATTGAGCCATCCGCCGAAGAACAGGCCGAATGCGATGCCGATCGCCTGCGACGCCAGCCAGATGCCGATCACCGTGGCGCGTTGCGATATGGGATACAGGTCGGCGAGCAACGACTGGGTTGCGGGACCGCCGCCGGCTTCGCCGGATGCGACGCCGATGCGCGCGACGGCCAACTGAACGAAATTCTGGACGAATCCGCACAGCACCGTAGCAAGGCTCCACATTGTCAGGCAGCCGACCAGCACGTTACGCCGCGATCCCTTGTCGACCATCCGCGCGATCGGGATGCCGGCAATCACGTAAAAGGCGGAAAAGGCGATCCCCGACAGCAACCCCATCGCCGTGTCACTGACGCCCAGGTCTTTCTTGATCGGTTCCAGGAGGATCGCGAGAATCTGGCGGTCGACGAAATTCACGACCCCGACCAGGCACAGGATGAACAGCACATAATGGCGTCGTGGCAGCGTCCACCAGCCATGTGTCGCGTCCGTGCCAAGCGCCTTGTCTACGGGCTCCATCCTCATGCTCCTTGATTGTTATTTATATAACCTAGACAACCATGTTCGGAGTGTGGGGACAAGCAAAAAGGGCCGCCAAAGCCCGGGCGGCCCTCCCTTTGCTTGCAGCTGACAGCGTCAGGCGAGGATGAGTTGCGGGTCGGGATTGAGCGTATCATGCTTGAACTTGAACAGCCGCGCGGCGTTGCCGCCCAATATGTCGATCTTGTCCTGTTCGCTGATATCGATGCCCGCGAACAGTCCGTCGATCACGCTCCGTGAATGGGGGAAGGTGCCTTCCGCATGGGGATAGTCCGACGCCCACATCAGCGCACGCGTGCCCGTCACCGATCGTGACATGATGCACGCGCGGTCGTGCTGGAACGAGCAGGTCACTTGCCGCTTAATGATCTCCGATGGCATCATCGACAGCTTGGGACGGACGAAGATGTCGTGCGCGACATAGACCTCGTCCATGCGCTCTGCAATCGCGGCCAGCCAGCTGGCGCCACATTCGATGACGGCGACCTGGGCCTTGGGATTACGGTCGAGCAGTCCCCCGGACACCATGTACATGATCGCGTTGATGCCATCGTTCATCTGCATACTGTAATTGATGACGGCCGCGCCCGGGCCACGCTCGTTGACGACGGTCTCGGCTCCAGTTCCGGTATGCAGCACGAACACGATGCCCAGGTCGCCTGCCAGCTTGAACAACGGATCCCATGCTTCGTCATTATATTTGGGGATACCGGCCATCGGGATGGAAGGCAGCATGACGGCGGTGAAGCCTAGCGTCGCGATGCGGCGAAGTTCCTGCTGTGCATAGGCGAGGTTTCGCACCGGCAGCACGCCGCAGCGCACGAAGCGATCGAGATGACCGGAAAAATACTCGTTGTTCCAATCATTGTAGATTTCGCACTGCGCCAGTTCGGCATCCTCGTCGTCGATTGCGTACAGCCACAGGCCAAGGCTGGGGAACGCGATCTCGGCGTCGATGCCGTCCTTTTCCATGTCGACCAGCCGCCCGCCCAGATCATGGATGCCCAACCGGGTCGCGCCACCAAAATCCGGATTCTTTGCCAGGCGCAGTTTGAAGATGGTCTTGTGCGCGGTCTTCGTGACCAGCGCGTCGCCCTCCTTCACGGTGTGCACCGCGTGCTCTTTCAGCGATGCCGGCAGATTGTCGAGAAACAGGCTGTTTGGTTCGCGCACATGGCTGTCGGCGCTGAAAATGAATGGCTTCATGGGCATTGTTCCTTTCCCAAGGGGCGCGTTGCGACGGCCCTCTATTCCTGACTTAATATTTCACCCCATGCTTGAAACGGATATCGATGCCGGGCGCCGGCCCGGCGCGATCAGCATCAATTCCCGCACTTGCACGTCTGACATCCGGGTCGGGGCGACGCAAACGTCACCTAACTATGCACTTATACTACGCGTCGATGCGCCTGTCTCGCAGAAAAAGATACCTCTTTCCAAAAAGGAATTCGTGGCCGTGCGCAAGGTGACGGCGGCCCATGGTGGGTCAAGGGGCGCAGCGGTGGAGCCGAAAGGGCGGGAGGGTCGATCGGGCGCACTAGGATGATTCGCCTTTGGGTCCCGGTTTCTACCGCCTTACGGCGCCTGCATGTTGCGCGATTAACATGAAGCGGGGGCGCATGATCGACACTATGTCGATGCGCCGTCTAGCTAGATAACTAGGTTATTGTGCATTATTGGATCGAACTGCGTACCTCGATAAAAGAGATACCTATCTTATTGCCTTCGCCGGGCTGAATGTGTAAATCAGCCTCATATGGACCCTAGAGAGGTTCTGATCCAAACAGAATGGGAGGTTGTCTGATATGCATCCACTTCGTCACTCGGCGCGGAGGGCTGTTTCGGGGCTCTTGCTTGGTACCGCGTTCGGAGCATTGTCGGTCACGCCGGCCTTGGCGCAGGCGCCGCAGACCAGCGAACAGGGCGGCTTGCAAGACATCATAGTAACCGCGCGCAAGGTTGCCGAAAATCTTCAGGATGTTCCGGTTGCAGTTACGGCCTTTACCGCCGAAACACTGTTGCAACAGGGTGCGACCAAGGTATCCGACGTCGCGCGCACAACGCCCAGCCTGACCGTGCGTGAGTCGCCTTCCAATCCTACAGCCATTTCGATCACCTTGCGTGGTCAGGTACAGACGGACGTACTCGCGACGCTCGATCCCTCGGTTGGCACCTATGTAGACGATATGTATTGGTCGCGCGCTTATGGCCTGAATCAGGATCTGCTCGACCTTAGCAGCGTACAGGTGCTGAAGGGACCGCAAGGCACGCTGTTCGGCCGCAACACGACCGGCGGCGCGATGCTGTTCGAAACCAACAATCCGAATTTCGACGGCGTCTCCGGCAGCATCGCGGCGACCTATGGTCGTTTCAACGAGCGTGTCGGAACAGTCGTCGTGAATATCCCCTTGATCGACGACAAGCTGGCAATCCGTGGAGCGCTCCAGCGCAACTTGCGCGATGGCTGGATGAAGGATCGCATCACCGGCGACAAATATAATGATCGCGACAACTGGGCTGCGCGCGGGAAGATCCTGTATCAGGCTACCGACAATTTGAGCTTTCTGTTCTCTGCGGAATATTTCAAGCAGGATGTCAATGCATCCGGTCGCCAGATGCTATATCTGATACCGTCGGGACTGACGGCGCCATCCGCAGCGGGCAATGCCAGCTTGCAGGCGGCGGGTGCTGCTGCTGCGGCCACTCTGACAGCCGCCGGCCTGCCGGTGCCGACGGGCATCAACCCCTTCTCCTACCCGGCGATCGGTGCTTCGGGCGCGCTTCAGGCGGGCGGCAACCTGCGCAGCTATTATACAAGCCTGGGCGCTAGCGAGACCGCGCTGTCGCAGGGGGTGGCGGGCGATCCCAACCTCCCCGACGCATCGCCGCTGACGCGGGTCAAGACGCAGACATATAATGGCACGATCAATCTCGACACCTTCTTTGGTGCGATCAAGTTCGTCGGCGGCTGGCGCAAGGTAAGCACGACGTCAAGACTGGACCTGGACGGATCGGCCGCTCCCATCCATACCACGACCGGCGATCAGACCCTGACCCAATATTCGGGTGAGTTGCAGATCACGGGCACTGCGCTCGACGATGCGGTTGATTTCGCCGGTGGCGCCTTCTACTTTCATGAATCAGGGTTCGACACATCTTCGTCCATATCTCTGCCATCATTCAATCCCACTACATTGTTCTTCAATGGTGAACTTGATAATGACAGCATCGGCGCTTATGCTCAGGCCACCTATCATTTCACCGATCGCCTCTCCTTCACCGGCGGACTGCGCTACTCGGTGGATGACAAGGGTCTTACCACCAGAAACTCTACCCAGAACCGCACGAGCGGAACTATCGCATGTCAAATCCCGACAGCAACGGTGGCCAATGGCTGCGCGCTCCGCGTCCGCGATGATTTCGACGGCGTCTCCTATCTTGCGAGCCTCGACTACAAGCTGAGCGAGGATGTGCTCGTCTATCTCAAGACCAGCAAGGGCTTCCGTTCCGGCGGACAGAATCTGCGTGCCAACTCGGTCGCGACGGCCATCCCCTTCAAGCCCGAGATCGCCTATGCTCATGAGGCCGGCATCAAGAGCGAATTGTTCGATCGCCGCCTGCGCCTCAATCTGGCAGGCTATTATTCCAACGTGAACGACATCCAGCGGACCACGCTGATCGGCTTGGCCAACGGTACGACCCAGACGGTTCTGACCAACGCGGGCAAGATTCGCATCTGGGGTTTGGAAGGCGAATTTCTGGTCCAGCTGCCGGCTGGCTTCCAGGTCGGCGGGACCGGCAGCTACACCAATGCCAAATACAAGGACTATCAGGAACTGCCCAGCCGCACCAACCTGACCGGCAACCGTCTGGACGAGCGGGTTGAAGGTGTACCGAAATGGACCTGGTCCCTGACCGGCAGCTACGAACACGCATTCGATTTCGGCCGGTTCAATCTGCGCACAGACTATAGCTGGACCTCTGCGATCAATCTTCAGCCTTATACACCCTTTATCGGGGATCCGCAGGGCGTGACCATCGATCCCAACACCGGCACGACGATTGCGCAGAACATCATCGATGCCACTACGTCGCCCAAGCAGGGCGTGTTGAGCGCGCGCGCCTCACTGTCGCTGATGGATGACAAGCTGGAACTGGCGGTGTTCGGCCGCAACCTGACGAACAATCGCAAGGTGGTTCAGGCCCTGTATGTCGGCGGCCTGGGCTATGTTTCGGGCGTGCGTCGTGAACCTTTGACCTACGGAGGCACCATCACCTACCGCTTCGGCAGCTGAGGAATTCGAGGAAGGCCGGCGCGCATGTTGCCGGCCTTCCTTGTCCAAGTCCCGCGCTTTTGTAATGAGCATGTTGCCCGGTCCCAGCAATCACGTCGCGACGGGAGCGGTAAGGACAGGATGCTCGACATGAACAATATTCTCGACCTCAACGAAGCTGTCGAATTGGGCGGTTCCGTGGTCGCACGCACAGTGCGGGAACTGACGGAACTCAGCCTTCAGGCCGGGGACGGGGACTATCTGGGATCCGAAGCCGAACTGCTCGAGCGCATGGGCATCAGCCGTCCGACCCTTCGTCAGGCAGCGAAAGTCGTGGAAAGTGACTGCCTCCTCTCGGTCCGCCGCGGCGTCAACGGGGGCTTCTATGCCACTCGGCCCAGCGCGCGGCATGTGGTCCAGTCTCCTGCGCTATGGCTCCGTCTCCAATCGGCGACACTGGAGCAGATGAATCGGGCGAGTATGTTGATCTACCCGACCGCAGGCGCGGAGGCGGCCAAATGCACCGATCCAAAATTGATCGCGGAACTCAGGAGCTTTCGGGCAGCGATCGACGAACGTGAGGCGCGACAGGAAAATCAGCGGGAAACACTAGATGCCGAAATCTATTTATCTCAGCTTATCGCAAACATGAGCGGGGATCCCGTCCTCATCCTCTTTATCGGCATCAGCTACACCTTTGGCTTGCTGGAACGAGAATATCGCTTTTACCGCCGCGCGCCCGAACGTCGCAGGCTCTGGCTGTCGCTACAGCGCAGCTATTGCGACGCCATATTGTCGGGCGACAGTGAAATCGCGCTGCTGCTCGGGGTGCGGCGCGGGCGGCAGGTCGAAAGCTGGATTGCCGAAGATAAGGCGGCCGCGGCGCAACGGGCGACCGACGAGACATAAACGACAGGACAGGCATGATGGCACAACTTGACTATATCGGTTTTGGGGGTGTGCGTCTCGTCGCGCAGAGCTTCGGGCAAGAGGATGATCCTGGCATATTGCTGCTGCATGGCGGTGGTCAGACCCATGATGCTTGGCGATCGGCAGCAGTCGCCCTTGCCGAAGCGGGCCGCTATGTCATCAGCCTAGATCTGCGCGGGCATGGTGCCAGCGAATGGCCTGCCGATGGTCGCTACGATCTCGATGCCTACAGCGGCGACATCCGCGCGGTCCTGGCGACGTTGCGGTCCCGACCGGTCATCGTGGCGGCATCGCTGGGTGGCTGGATCGCTACCGCTGTACTGGGGGAAAGCGAAACCGCATTGGCGACCGGCCTGGTGCTTGTCGATGCGCCGCCGCGCATGGACCCGGCAGGGTCAAGCCGCATGAGCGAGACGTTGCGTCGTGTTGCGGCAGGCAAGGGCGGCCAATGGGATCCGCGCATTCTGGACAGTTTCGACACGCCGGCGGCGGAAGGTCGGCTAATTGATGCGGCGCGGGAACTCAAAGTGCCGACATTGATCGTTCGGGGCGAGCGCAGCACGCTCAGCACGCCCGAATCCGTCGTCGAACTTGCTGGTTGCATCGCCGATGTCGAGGCCGTCGAAATCAGCGACGCAGGGCATCTAGTCGCGGTCGATCAGGCGGACGCTTTCAACGCGCTTCTGCTCGATTTCCTCGAACGGCGAGTACCCCTGTCGCCGCCCTCCTACGTCGCTGGCTCGGATTCCCGGACGCTGCGCGATGCGCTCGGCTGCTTTGCCACCGGCGTAACCGTCGTCACGACCCTTGACCCAGGCGGCAGCCCTGTCGGGCTCACTGCCAATTCCTTTACCTCAGTGTCGCTCGATCCGCCCCTTCTGCTTGTGTGTATTGCCAAGAATGCAGGCAGCCTGCCGGCGTTTCTGACCGCCGACCATTTTGTCGTCAACGTCCTGCACATTGGCCAGCAGCCGGTATCTGGCCGCTTTGCCAGTCGTACCGAAGATCGCTTTGGTCAGACCGATTGCGACATATGGGATAGCGGCGTGCCCGTAATCCGCCACTCGCTCGCCAGCTTCGAATGCGCCCGTGACACCGTGCATGATGCGGGCGATCATCAGATTTTGGTCGGCCGCGTGAAGCGTGTTCAATTCGAGCCGCACCGCGATCCGTTGCTCTATTTTCGCGGCAAGTATCGCCGGCTGCATTTTAGCTGATCAGGCCAGTCAGACATATATCACTAGGTTTTATCAGTTTGCATTTTTGGCGTGACAAGAGGTGTCAATTTGGGCCAGAAGGTTTCGACAATAATCGCCTGTCCGTGATTCCATGGACAGGACGGGACCGGGAGAGGCGCTTGCCCGACCTGATACCGTAATCGAGAGAGCAGGAACGGGATGACCTGGGTAAATCAGGATAAATGCGCGATCGTCGGGATTGGCGCGACTGACTATTATGTCCGCGGTAAAAGCTGGCCGCGCACGATCAACGACATGGCGGGCGAAGCCATTTTGAAGGCGTGTGAAGATGCGGGCATCTCGGTCAACCAGATCGACGGCATTGCTTATTATTCCACCGCCGGCGCGGGCTATCTCGACAAATTCGATACAGCCAGCTTGATGGAGACGCTGGGCATTCCCTATGTCGGCTTTTCCGCGACGCTGACCAGCGGCGGGGGCGGTTGCCCGGGTGCAATTGGTCTCGCGACCGCCGGCCTGATGAATCAGGATTGCACCTATACGGTGACGCTGATGGCGTTGCAGCAACTGCCCCAGCATAGGCTGGGCGTGGTGTTCGGCTCATCAGCCCCCAATCCCGAAAACAGCTTCCTCCAACCTTCGGGTCTCGTCGGTCCCGGTCATCTGATGAGCGTCCTGGCCCGTCGTCACATGCACCTCTACGGCACACAGCCCGAAGCCTTCAAGGAAATCGTCCAGGCCACCCGCGAGAATGCACTGGACCGGCCCAAGGCGGTTCGTCGCAAGCCGTTGTCGGACGAGGAATATTGGACCTCGCCGATGTTGGCTGATCCACTGCGCCGGCTCGACTTCTGCCTGGAGACCGACGGCGCCGTAGCAGTGATCACGACAACGATGGACCGCGCCAGGGACTGCCGCCACAAGCCGGCCGTGGTCCATGGCGTCGCCCATGGCGGCACCCGCGAATGGGGACGGGCCTTTGCCTGGATGGGTATGCCCGATCCCGACTTCGCGTCGTCCGGCCACAAGTTCGTCGCGGACCGCATCTGGAACCAGACGGGCCTGACAGCCAAGGATATGGATGTCGCGCTAATCTACGACCATTTCTCCTCCATGGTGCTGATGCAGCTGGAAGATTATGGCTTCTGCGAAAAGGGTGAGGGCAGCGACTATGTCCTGTCCGGCAAGATTCGCTACGATAAGGCCACCAGGGGCGGCGTGAACGGCGGTGTGCCCGTAAACACCCACGGCGGCAACCTCAACGAAGCCTATATCATTGGCATGACTCACATCGTCGAGGGTGTGGAGCAGGTGCGCGGCACGACCGTCAATCAGGTCGAGGATTGTGAATTCGCACTCGTGACGGGCGGCCCTGCGTCGCTGCCCGTTTCCGGTCTCGTTCTGAGGAGGGCCTGATGAGCTACGGACCCGCACGCGTCCTTCCGGGCGAAGGCATCAAGATCACCACCAATCCCGATACAGAACCCTTCTGGGGAGCCGCTCGGGAACGGCGGCTCACCGCCTGCCAGTGCGGCGATTGCGGCCATTTTCGTATGCCGCCTTCGCCCTTTTGCCCCAAATGTCAGTCGACGCGGAAGGTATGGCCCGACCTGCCGGGCACCGGAACGATATTCAGCTTCGCCATCTGTTCGAAAAATCCCAGGACGGGTGAAGATTATGTCTACGTACCCGTCGTCGTCAGTCTCGACGGCACCGACGACGCGCGCCTCGTGTCCAATCTGGGCGGTATCAATGCGGAAGATGTCCGCATCGGTCAGAAGGTTGAGGTGGACTGGAACCCGATTGACGACGGCTGGGTGTTGCCCGTTTTCAAACCCGTGGAGGCCCTATGAGCCAGATCAGCGAACTCACTCGTCCCGTATCGGCGCAGGGGCCGCAGTCTGATGACCTGCGCTATCTCGATCCGCAGATCGAGACGCTGCCGCGTGCCGAACTGGACAAGCTCCAGGAATTTCGCCTGCTGTCGATGCTGCAATATGTCTATGATGGCAACGGCCTCATCCGCGAAGTATGGGATGCGGCCGGAGTCAAGCCGTCGGACATAAAGTCGCTAGCCGATTATCGGGCGAAGGCGCCGTTCATCGACAAGGACATGATCCGCGATTACCGCGACCGCAACGATGATCCGTGCGGCGGGCTGCGTATCGCTGATTATCGCGACATTCCACATGTCGGCTTCACGTCGGGCACGACCGGCGATCCGACCCCGGTGCCCAATGGCAAGGGCAGCGCCACCGAACCGGAAATCCTGCGTGAATTCTGGCAGATCGGCGCGCGCGGCGGCGACTATGTCACCTATATGATGTTCACCTTCCGGGGCGGCATCAACCGCACGTCCTTCCTCAACGAAGCGGGCTTCACGCCGATCCTGTCGCCGCATGATCCTGCGATGTTGCCGCAGATGATCGAGGCGATCGAAACCTATCGCCCGACCATTCTCTACATGCTCTCCACGCCGATGATGATCGGGCTGGAGAAGTTTTTCGAGACGAGCGACAAGGATCCGCGCGAGGTCTTCAAGTCGGTCAAGGGGGGCGTGTTCGGCGGCGAGCCGATGAGTCCGCGCTTCCAGAAGCTGGCCAAGGACTGGGGGATCGAGATTTTCGATTACACCTCCCTGGGCGACGTGACCGGCGCGATGGAATGTCGCGCGCATAACGGCTTCCACGCCTGGGAAGATCTGGCGCTGGTCGAAAATCTCGATCCTGATGGCAATCCGGTGCCCGATGGCGAGATGGGCGAACTGGTCGTCACGGCCCTGTCCGATCCCTGGGCGCCGCTGGTTCGCTTTCGTACAGCCGATCTCGTCAAGTTCGACCGCTCGCCATGCAGTTGTGGGCGCACCCATCTGCGCTTCTGGACGCTGGGCCGTGCCGGCGACCAGACATTCATCAATGGGACCGCGGTCCTGCCGCGCGACATCCAGGCGATCGTCGAACAATTCCCCGAAACCAAGGCGGCCCTGTTCCAGATCATCCGGCCCCAGGCCCGGATGGACTTGCTGCGTCTGCGCGTGGGTTATGAAGGGCTGACCGACAGCCAGGAGGCGCTTGCGGCCCGTATCGCCAGCAAGGTGGCGCAGGTGCTGGGCGTTCCGTCCGACATCGAACTGGTCCCGGCAGAAGAGTTGCTGAAGCTTGGCCCCCCCCAGAAAATCCCGAGGGTAACAAAGTCATGAGCGAGACCTTGTCGATGATCCGGCCCAGCGCCATCGCGCAGTTCAGCGATAATGGCGTGACGCGTCTGCTGCCGATCAGCGAGCGCGAAGTGAACCGCACCATTGCCTTCTTCCGCCGCGTACTGGCGAGCGACTGGGATCTGCGCGGCCGCTTCGCGCTGATCCTGGGGACACAGGCCGACGCCTATTTCCTTGCCGCCTTCGAACGCGCGCTTCAGGAACGCGGCGTGACGGTGTGCAATTCGGAAGCCAATAGCTGGGATGGCGCCCGCACTGAAGCGACTATCCGGCGCTTCGACGTCGCGATCGTCGCGGTGGTAACACCCATCGTTCTAGATGCCATCCGCAACGCGGGCCACGACGCGAAAACCTTGTTCCAAGGGAAGATCGTTTGGGCGCAGGGCGACGCCTATGATGCGCTGGAAGGAACCGAAGGGATCGACTTGCGCCGCTGGATACCGCTCGGCCCTGCTTTCGCGATCGAGGGGCGGCACCGCGGGGGCGCCCATTATGACGGCCGCGAATGGCTGATCGAGACGCACGGCGACACGACCTATGTCACCAGCCGCCTAGATCGCGCCATGGCCTTCGATCGGCTTCCAGTGGCCCTGACGGCGCGGATCAATACCGACCCCTGTCCCGGCGGCGCCCTGGGGCCGCGCATCGTCCTTTGATCAGTTTCCACGGACATGGCGGCATTATGCTGGCGGCGGATGAGGCGGGGCCCCCCGATGGCCCCAGCGTCATCTTTCTCCATGGCGGCGGTCAAACCCGTCACAGTTGGGGCACTGCCCTCAATGCTGCGTCGGCGCGCGGTTTCCATGCGATCACCGTCGACCTACGCGGCCATGGCGACAGCGACTGGGCGTCCGACGGCGACTATCGCATTGACGCTCATGTTGGCGACATCCGTGCGATCGTGGCGACCATGCCCGACGCGCCGGTGCTGGTCGGCGCATCGCTCGGTGGCCTTGCGGCTCTTTTGGCCGTCGGAGAAAGTCCTGCGCTGATCGCCCGTGGCCTTGTCCTGGTAGATGTCGTGCCGCAAATCGAGATGGAGGGCGCGCAGGAAATTCGGGGCTTCATGACCGGCAATCCCGACGGCTTTGCCACCGTCGAGGAAGCCGCCGATGCCGTGGCCGCCTATCTGCCCCATCGCAAGCGTCCGTCCGATCCCGCCGGCCTTATGAAGAATTTGCGTCGCCGTGCGGATGGCCGGCTTCATTGGCATTGGGATCCGGCCATGCTGGGCGATCTGAAGGGACTCGATCCCACAGAGCGCGAAACCCGCTTTACCCACGCCGCAATGCAGGTGCGCGTCCCGACCCTGCTGATCCGTGGCGGCATGAGCCGTGTCGTCAGCATGGACGGGGTCGCCGCCTTCCAGAGCGCCATCCCCCACAGCGAATTCATCAACATCGAGCAGGCGGACCATATGGTCGCGGGGGATGCGAATGACGCATTCAACGCACCGCTGCTCGACTTTCTGGACCGAAACCGATGACCAACCACGCCGATCTTTCCCCCTATATCGCCGTCCATCATTACGGTCTGGGTGACCTGTTGCATGAGCAGGCGCGCAGCCGGCCGCACATGATTGCGGCCATCGACGGCGAACATCGCTTCACCTATGCCGAATTTGATGAACGGGTGAACCGCCTTGCAGGCGTTTTGCGCGCCCGCAGTGTCGGTCATGGCGATCGCGTCCTGTGGCTCGGTCAGAACAGTATGCGTGTACTTGAAGCGCTACTGGCCTCCGCCCGCGTCGGAGCCATTTTCTGCCCTGCCAACTGGCGTGCCTCGGTGCCCGAAATCGCCGCCATGCTGGAAGACTTCGATCCCAGCGTAATATTCTGGCAGAATGAGGAGATTGGAGAAGGCAATCGCCAGGCTCGGGGCGGCTGGAAACCCGACAGCCACTGGATCTGCCATGACGGCTGCGAGGGCGAGGACAGCTATGAAGCGTTGCTCGCGGCGGCTGATCCCGAAAGCGATTTTGCCCCCGTCGATACTGGCACGCCCTTGCTGGCCGTCTACACCGCTGCCTTTTCCGGTCGCGCGGGCGCAGCGCTCCTCAGTCACGAATCCTTGCTCATCATGGCCTGGCTTGCGCTGCAATCGCAGAAGATCGACGAGCATTCGGGCTATCTCGTATCCGGCCCGATGTTTCATATTGGCGTCCTTATGGGCACGCTCGGCACCTTCCTGGCAGGCGGGCGCAACGCTTTCGTGCCGCGCGTGGAGGCCGAAAATCTCCT